>CALDFB010000001.1 GCA_937942365.1 uncultured Marinicella sp.
CATTACCAACTTCATGATCTGCATGAATAGTAAGATACAATCTCATTAGGCTCTTAAAGTCTGCATCTTCATAGCCTAGCATATGAGCAAAATTTCCAGCCCAATCTAAATTATCATCTGCTTTTATTGTATCTCCACCTTTCCAAATCCTTCTATATATAAAAGCTGCCACAACAGGTAGCCTTGCTAATAAATTCATGGTATCCTCATAGGTTGCGTCCCAATAGTCATTTTTACCCATCCCTTCCGCATATCTTTTAGAGAAAACACTATCGGTTTGCATTGCAGTAATAGCAAGTATAAACTGTGTCATCGGATGTGTATCTGATGGAAGCGCATTAAGCATATCAAAAACATGCTGGGGAACATTTCTTCTTTTCTCCCATTCGTCAGAGACCCATTCTGCCTGCTCTTGAGTAGGTAACTCCCCTACTAGCATTAACCAAAACAACCCTTCTGGAGACAGGTTAGCTGCCAAGGGTTTTATTGCAAAGACTATGGCCCAACCCATCAAGATATACAATGAGGTAGACAATACCTCATAATGTCCGGTGTAAAATATTTTGATTACAATTCCAACCAAGGCCATGCTCCAGGCTGCAGCCAAGATAGAATACCCTAAAGTCCCTGGTAGAGTGATCAACATATAAGGTGTGTAAGTACCAGCAATCAATAAATAAATGGCCGCATGATCAACCACCCGCATTTTGCTTCTGATTGCTGGGTTTTGACTGGCATGATAGATACTCGAAGCCAAATACAGAGCCAACATGCTCAAGCCATAAATCAACAAACCTGACATGGCAGACCAGCTATCTGAATCGATACCTTTGAAAATCAACAAAGCCAAAGCCAAGACACTTAAGAAAGCACCCAAAACATGGGAACCAATATTCAGTCTTTCTTCTAACGGTGAGTAAAACTTCATTTCTTTGGTACTCATGGGCAAATTATTTCCAAGTCGTTTAGGCGGTTGTTAATTAAGGTGCGAAGTATAACAGGTGCTTGTTAATAGCTCGTTAGTAAATAAACACTAAAGCCCTTTAAGTCCTGTCTCAATCCGATAGGATTCGCTGCCCAAGCCTATTCACTTCTGAGATTTTAGTTATATAAACTCTTTAAGGATCAATGACATAAATACCTATCAATCAATGTTAAACGCTCAACATCCATTTCACCTGCTGAAAACTCACTTAATCTAGGTCGCCATGAAACCTTGGCTTGATGGTTGTTATTTAGTTCAAAGTCCATTTTCCTCAGTCAGAAGAATTTCACTGCTATCGTTAAGATAATTACTGGCATACCAAAGATCTAGATCCAGGTCATCGTCCACATCCAAAAACACACCCACATCATTGAGACCGGGTATTGCCGTTGCTAGTATGTGCCCTTCAGAAAAAGTACCATCTCCATTATTGATGTACCTAGGTAATAAATAGATACCACCAAATGCTTGAATATCTAAATCTCCGTCGCTGTCTACATCTACTAAAGTTGTTTCGGGGCCAATGAGGCTTAAAAATTGTTGGTTAAAATCTACTCTTAATTCGTTATTGCCCCCCCGGTTCCATCATTAAGATAAATTGTTAGCTCTTGATTAAAAGACCATATATCTAAATAACCATCCTCATTAAAATCACCCATCTCTATGAATCTTAAACCATCAACTGCAGGTTCTATTTGTTTAAATGATGTTTCACCTTCATTGATAAAAACATTTAAACTGAGCATTTCATACTGTGGAGAACGAACTAGTCGGACGAAGTCTTGACGACCGTCATTATTTAAATCACCCGATTTTAAATCAACTTGAGTGGAGGCAACTTGATTATTAAAAACCTGAAAATTAATGATTTCAAAAACACCTTGTCCATTATTCAAGTATAAAGAGTCAATATCTTGGACATCATCTAGTTTTGAGCTGACTCTGATATCTAAGTCACCATCACCATCGAAATCTTCCAATAAAGCATCTTTGGTGTCTTTAACTTTAAGCTGATTTTTTGACAAGTAAAATTGCTTAGATCCATCATTCAGATAGATAAGGATACTTTCTGTATGAGTTGTTACTATCAGTAAATCAGGAAAACCATCTCCATTGACATCACCACTGGTTGCCTTGTGGGCACCATTAATTTCAGGATAATATTTATTGGTCTCGTATAAGTTTGACTGCCCAATAGAAACTGAACACTTTGACAGAAACATCAGTAAAATGATTAAAAATTTCATTTCTAACTCCTTGTTAATAAAATTTAAAATAATATGTGAATGAGATAACCTTTCTATAACCAACGAGCCACACATTTACTTTAAATCAAAGTAGCCAGTAAATGCAATCTGAATTAAGGAGTTAAAGCCTTAAACCCTATATCCGTTCGATAGTATTCGCTGCCCCAATTGATTTCTTGGACAATTTGGTAAGCTTTTTGTTGGGCCAGATTCAACCTATCATCCAAGGCACAAACACATAAAACGCGTCCACCACTGGTCACAATGAAGCCGTCTTTGTTAGCTGTGCCAGCATGGAATACTTTGACATTTGGATCGTTTTGATCCAAACCGTTGATTTTGTTTCCTTTGGCATAACTGAATGGATAACCTTCTTCAGCCATAACCACCCCAAGAGCAAAACGAGTATCCCAAGTCACTGCAGTTTGTTTTAATTCACCCTTAATTGCCGCCAAACACAATTGATCAAGGTTACTGTTCAGACGCATCATAATGGGTTGGGTTTCTGGGTCTCCAAAGCGCACATTGAATTCCAACACTTTCGCTTTACCATGAGCATCTATCATCAAGCCTGCATATAAAAAACCCGTGAAAGGCATACCATCTTTGGCCATGCCGTCCAAAGTTGCTTGAATGATTTCATTGGCTACTTGTTGATCAACCTCTGGCGTCACAACCGGTGCCGGCGAATAGGCGCCCATACCACCTGTATTCGGGCCGATATCGCCATTATCTCGCGCCTTATGATCTTGAGAAGTTGCCATTGGTATGAAGTTTTTACCATCAGCAATTACGATATATGAAGCTTCTTCACCTACTAAAAACTCCTCAATAATGATGCGACTGCCAGCATCACCAAATTTATTATCTGCCAGCATATCAGCAATAGCTTCCTCAGCTTGTTTTTTGTTTTCTGCTATAACCACACCTTTACCAGCGGCTAATCCATCGGCCTTAATCACGATTGGATAATTTTGGGTTTTAAGGTAGGTATTCGCTGATTCCACTTCAGTGAATTCTCCATAGGCGGCAGTTGGAATTTGGTGTCGTTCCAGGAAATCCTTGGCAAAAGCTTTTGAACCTTCTAGTTGTGCAGCTTTTGCTGTCGGTCCAAAACAAGCAATTCCAGCAGCCGATAAAGCATCAACTACACCATCCACCAAAGGCTGTTCTGGTCCAACGACGACTAGATCAATATGATGTATTTGACAAAATGCGATCACAGCAGAAAAATCCGCAACATCAAGAACCACATTTTCAATCTTTTGTTCCAACGCTGTACCGGCATTGCCCGGCGCAACGAAAGTTTTTTCAACTGTTGAAGATTGTGCCAGACGCCATGCCAAAGCATGTTCTCTACCACCCGAACCTATCACCAAAACTCGATTCATATGATTCTCCTAGCTACATACCTACTTGAAATTAATGGTTAAAATGACGCATTTCTGTAAAAATCATGGCCATATCATGCTCATTGGCTGCTTGGATAACTTCTTCATCTCGAATAGAACCACCTGGTTGGATGACCGCTTTAATACCCGCTTGGGCAGCCGCATCAATGCCGTCTCTGAATGGAAAAAAAGCATCTGAAGCCATCACCGAACCGGGCACTTTCAACCCAGCATCATCGGCCTTGATCGAAGCAATTCTGGCTGATACCACTCGACTCATCTGCCCGGCACCCACACCAATGGTTTGCGCATCTTTGGCATAAACAATTGCATTGGACTTAACCCATTTAGCTACTTTCCAAGCAAAGTCCATGTCGGTATGCTCTGTTGGTGATGGCTTTCTTTTGCTGACTACCTGCGCCTGAGAAACATCAACCATTTGTACGTCAGCATCTTGTACCAACAAACCGCCACTGACTCTTTTATACATCATCCATGGCTTGGCTTCATTGGGTAATTCACCACAGCAAATAATCCTTAAATTCTTCTTGGCTGCAAAAATCTTTAAGGCTTCTTTCTCATAATCAGGAGCAATAATGACTTCCGCAAACTGCTTATCCAGTATGGTTTCTGCTGTTTTTGCCGTGAGCTTACCATTAAATGCCAACACACCGCCAAAGGCTGAAGTAGGATCAGTAGCAAAAGCTTTGAGGTAAGCCAACGTTAAATTTGACTCTATGGCCACCCCACACGGATTGGCATGTTTAACAATCACACATGTTGGAACATCCTTAAACTCTTTTACACAAGATAAAGCAGCATCAGCATCTGCGATGTTATTGTATGAAAGTGCCTTGCCTTGAATTTGCCAAGCATAACCCAAGGTACCTGATTCAGGATTTTCTTC
>CALDFB010000002.1 GCA_937942365.1 uncultured Marinicella sp.
ATACATTGTTCACACAAAATTGATAGCTTCTCTTTACTGTCTTGGCCCGTTTCTGCTTGCTCAATAAATTCTTGGGTAAAACGCAACTTCCAATAGGCCAGTACCTGCAAATCAAAATCACTTTTCGATTTAAACCAATGATAAAAACTGCCTTTGGTGACGTTCATCCTTTCACAAAGCTCGTTAATTTTCAGTCCTTGCCAACCTTCCATATCCAATGTTTTAATACCAACTTTTAACCAAGCTAAGTGGCTACTGTCTTCTGTCATAGTAATTTCACGCTTAAGATATTTAGATACAACTGATTAGATTCTAACCTTGGCATGTATACAACTTCAATCTAAATATTCCACACTTTATTGAAACATACCAAAAGGTATGTTACATTACTTTTATCACATACCTATGGGTATGTTTATTAGGAGGTAGTATGAAAATTAATGATCTGTTATTTAAACAAAAGATTAAACCACTATTCACACGAGCTGTCTATTGTTCGATTGCCACAGTGAACGAACAAGGTCAGCCTCACATCACGCCGATTGGAAGTGTGGTGTTGAACAATAAAAACCAGGGCTGGTTCTTTCAAAAATTCACCCAGGGCATTCCTAACAATGTTGTCCACTGTAAATATGCAACCATCATGGCCGTTAATGACGGCGCATGGTTTTGGTTGAAGTCTTTAATCAAAGGTCGATTTAACCAACCTCCTGCCATGCGAATGCAGGTCAAACTTGGCGCATTGAGACCAGCCACAAAAGCTGAAATGGAGAAGTTCCAGCGTCGCGTCAAATTATTCAGCCTGACCAAGGGTCATGCCATGTTGTGGCGAGACATGTCCAATATTCGTGAATTTGAGATCATTGCCTACAAACCTGTATTCATCGGCAAAATGACCCACCAACAATTCCATTAATTGAGCCTAACCGGAGTTCCTCATGACAGCACAAGCATTAATCATTGCAGGGTCAATCGTACTGGGCATATTAGGCTTTGCTCATTACGTATATGTTTTATTGACCAACAAATTCCATGCTTATAACGATGCAGTCACACAGTCAATGCATCAAACTTCCCCCGTATTAACTAAAGACACCACCATGTGGCAGGCATGGATTGGTTTTAACTACAGCCACTCTTTTGGTGTTTTGTGGATTCCTTTCATCTACATCCCCTTGGCAATTAATCACTTTCATGTTTTACAAAATAGCTTGTGGCTGACTCTTTTATTACCTGTCATGGCTTTGATTTATACCATACTTGCAAAAAGGTATTGGTTTTCAATACCTTTGATTGGGTCTATGGCTTCATTTATTTGTTATTCTTTTGCTTTCTATTTCTTGCACATGAATTAAAACAACAGGCTACAAGCTGAACAATTGAGCCATACAAAATGGAGAAAACACAAATTGACAAGCCACGATACCCACATCACGACCTAAAGAAAATGCGACTGAAATACTCGTTTAAGCCAAGTATAGTTGATTTCGCTTAAAATTTACAAATAAGCTTTGTTTAATCAATTCCCAACTTTTTAATTTTATATCGCAAAGCCCGAAAACTGATACCAAGTAAATCTGCAGCTTTGGTTTTGTTGTTATTGGTTTTGGCCAATGCATTCGTGATTTCCCGAATCTCAATCTCTTCAATGTACTTTTCAAGGTTCATTTCTTTATTGAGTTGAGGCTGGAATCCAGTATTCTCTAGTTGAATTTCATCCTCACGAATCAGCTGATTTTGACAGTTAACTGCTGCTTTCGATAACACCAAATCCAACTCTTTCATGTTGCCTGGGAAATTATGTTGTTTGAGTTTAGCAATGGCTGTTGGGTGCAGTTTACAGGGCAACTTATTCCAAACTTCTGCCAGTTGTTCTAATCTCGCTTTACAAATTTCGACCAAATCATCTTTAAGCTCTATCAATGATGTGGTTTGAATTTCACCCACACAAATGGCTCTTACCAAAGACTTTTTGATTCCCATTGAATGTTTAAACTCTTCTTCTGTCCAATTACTGGTTACGATGATTCGTTGTTGGTCAGACAATGATTTAATGAATTGAATGAGGATAGTTTGTTGCTCAGGCTTTAATTGTTCAACATTATGATAAACCAAAGTGCCTTGTTGTTCGGGCGTCAATCCATCCACAGGATTTGAACAGTCAACAAAAGATAAATCCAAATTTTTTAACTCACTGTTTTCATGAATCAAACTCGCAATTTTTTCTTTCCAACTCCCGTGCTTTCCATAAATAGTAACTGGAACACGACTTTGTGCATATTTATTAATCGACGTATCAAGTTGCTCAAAGTATTCAATTGAAATGCCAATTTTTCTGGTGTCATCATCGTCATCATCAACCACATCATTTTGTTGTAAACCAGTAATTACCAGTTGCCTGAGTGTGTCTAAACTGATTGGTTTGGTGATGAAATCAAAAGCGCCTTTTTTCAAGGTTTCTACCGCATGATTGATGGTACCAAATGCGGTGATAACTGCAATCGGAGTATTGGGATACAGTTCATTCACATGCTCAACCAATTCACTGCCATTACCATCAGGTAATTTAAAATCAGACAAACACAAATGAAAAGTTGTTTTAGATAATTGGTACTTGGCAGAGCCTAAGTTCTCAGCTTTATAAACACTGAAACCCATACGGGTCAAAGATATGTCTAGTAATTGTAAGATATCTGGTTCATCGTCAACCACCAGAATTTTTTTTTGTTCAGCTGTCATACGCTCGCTACTTCCAATAATTCTCTACGTAACATGGGACCAAACTTCATTTCTTCGATGAATGAAATTAATGGCTCTTGGCTTGCTTTAGATTTTATTATATCATCATTTTCTAATGGCGCATCAAGCACAATTTGTGATAATTGTTTTGATAATTTAGCATCCTCTTGGTGTATTTTTATTTTATTTTGGCACGATTTAGCGCCACGCATACTCAAAAATTCAATTTCCTTATAGCGTGACAAGATGGCATCTAAATCATTGAAATGATTTAACAATATTTGTGCTGTTTTGGTACCAATACCCTTAACTCCTGGAATGTTATCTACTGCATCTCCTGCTAAAGCCAGAAAGTCACAAATCTGATCAGGGCGCACCCCAAACTTTTGGGTCAATGCCTCAAAACCCAATGGTTCAGACTTACCATAATCCCACCACCAATCTGAAGGTCTAACCAGCTGTGCTAAATCTTTATCAGCACTGATGACACATATATTATGCCCTCGTTCAGCATAAGTTTGATGTAGAGTCCCTATCAGGTCATCTGCTTCATAACTGTTATCTGCAAAGACCGATATGCCTAACAGCTTAGTCAGGCGCTGACATTGTTTAAACTGTAATTTCAAGTCGGCAGGAGCTGGATCCCTGTTGGCTTTATATAAAGGGTAAATTTCGTTTCTGAATGAAGTGGTCAAAGCTTCATCAAATGCTGCAGCTATGTACTTGGGTTTATTTTGCTTAATAAAACGAACTAAAAACCTCGCAAAACCATAAACGGCATGATTGTTATTCCCATGAACGTCTACCAAATCTGTAGACATGGAATAATAACTTCTGAAAACAAAAACCGATGAATCAATCAAAAATGCCGTGGGTTTTTTTGACGCTTCACTCATTGCACTGAACTCATGTTATCAATCCCATGGCCTCTAACTTTAAGACAATACGCTGCGTGGCTTGGTCTGGAGAAAAATCCAGTGTATTGATGTTCATTTCAGGATCTACAGGCTCTTCATAGGGATCGCTGATGCCTGTAAATTCCTTGATCACACCTTTCCGAGCCAGCGCATAAAGCCCTTTGCGATCTCGCTTTTCACATTCTGCTAAAGGTGTAGACACATGTATCTCTAAAAAACCACCTAATGGTTCTATCATTTCGCGAACTTGAGACCTCATTTTTTCATACGGCGCGATAGGTGCACAAATAGCCACACCACCATTTTTGGTAATTTCACTGGCTACATAACCGATGCGTTGAACATTGATGTTCCTGTGTTCCTTTGAAAAACCTAACTCGCTGGACAAGTGTTTACGAACCACATCCCCATCTAACAAAGTCACTGGACGATTGATCATTTCCATGAGCTTAACTCGCAATGCATTGGCGATAGTCGACTTACCAGAACCTGATAACCCCGTAAAGAAAACTGTAAAACCTTGTTTATTTCTGGGTGGATAACTTTTACGTAATTCTTCAACCACCTCAGGATATGAAAACCATGCAGGAATATCTAAACCTAACTGTAAACGACGTCTTAATTCTGTGCCTGAAATATTGAGGATGTTTTCTTTTTTCGTTATTTCTGACACCGGTATATATTGTGCCTTGTCCTGAGAATAAACCATCATTTCAAATTCAACCATCTGGATTCCCAATTCTTCTTGGTGATGTTTCAACAGCTCTTGAGCTGCATATGGCTCATAAAATGGCTCACCTCTTGAATCATCACCTGGGCCAGCATGATCACGTCCAACAATGATGTGTGTACAACCAAAGTTCTTGCGTATGATGGCATGCCACAAAGCTTCTCTGGGTCCGCCCATTCGCATGGCCAAAGGTAATAAAGAAAGTGTGGTGGTTCTCTCTGGATAACGATCCATCACCTTTTCATAACAACGCACACGCGTAAAATGATCTATATCGCCCGGTTTGGTTAACCCAACCACTGGATGAATCAATAAATTGGCCTCTACCCTTTGTGCCGCTCGAAACGTGAGCTCTTGATGTGCTCGGTGCATCGGGTTTCTGGTTTGGAATGCGACTATCCTGGACCACCCCAGCTTTTTAAATTTAGTTCTGATTTCCTGCGGTGTGTGACGATGTTGTTTATAATCATAGTATGTAGGTAATTGAAGACCTGAGAGTTCACCGCCTAAATAATAATCCCCTGCACTATTCATCAAATAATTAACGGCTGGATGTTTTGTATCAGTGGTCTCGTACACAGCTTGTGCTTCTGCTTTTTTATCAATTAACCAAGCATCATCTACTTTCAAAATAGCCAACACCACGCCTTCCATATCACGCAAAGTCAGTTGACCTGCTTTTTTAGCAGCCAACATGGTTTGCTCATCCACATCCAAAGTAATTGGCATGGGCCAAAGCGTCCTATCTGCTAAACGCATGTCTTTCAAAACTGACTGATAGTCCTCATGCGTCATAAAGCCTTCTAATGGAGAAAAAGCACCATTCAATAACAACTCAATGTCACAAATTTGTCGATCAGTTAAGTTCCAATCAGGTAAATCATTGGCGATCTTTTGGCGCTCTAGCTTGACCTGGTCATCTGGAATAAGGTTGATTAAACTGCCACCATGGGCATCAATAATTTTCATTAATTTCTCTTTTAGTCTTGCGATTGTTTTAGGTTATATTTTTTAATTTTCTGAGCAATGGTTGTGTGCGAAACACCCAGCTGACGAGCCAGTTTTCTGGTTGATGGGTACTTTTGATACCAGTGTTGTAGAAAGTGCCTTTCAAATTCATTGACTGCTTCATTCAGTGTCATACCTTCCAAATCCGCCTCTAAACTGATGGCAGCTTCAAGGTCCAGATCACTGGCTTGAATGATATTTTCTTTAGCCGTCATGATGGCTTTGTAAATCGCATGACGTAACTGAGTTGCATTCCCAGGCCAGTAATATCGTTTCATTTTCACCATCGCATCAAGTGATAATGAGCTGTTTTGCCCTAACTGTTGATTAAACACCAACAAAAAATGCTGAATCAATGGCTCGATATCTTCTGGCCTTTCTCGCAAGGGCAAAACCTCCAATCGAAGAACATCCAACAACAAAACAAGTTCTGAAATTAATTGACCTTTTTGTTGATAGTGATTCATTTTTTGACTCGTTGAAGTCATGACACGAACATTTAAATCTTTGGCATATTTATCGAAATATTGCAACAGTCTTTGTTGTAAGTGCGGCGCCATAAACTCGATATGAGAGAAAAACAATGTTCCTGACTGATTGAGGTCTAACACACCTGCCCTGTCATTAACTCCAAACAACATGACTTCCATCTCATCATTCTTCATCGCTTGACAATCTATGAGCGTAAACAATTGATGGCTCCGTTGACTCATGCTATGACAAGCATGTGCCAGCAAGGTTTTACCTGTCCCCGTTTCTCCCACTATACTCAGAGGTGCTTCAACATTTGCCATCGTTTTGGCTTTTTGTATGATGGCCTTGAATGCTTCTGACTGATAAACCAAACTTTCAAGGCCATCAATTTCCTCACCCTGCATCACATAGCTGCTGGCTCGAATTTTTTCATAGTCTCTGAATAACAACATAGCACCATTCATTTGACCGGCTTGATTTTTGATCCCTTGCACTTCAAGTAACATGGTTCCAGCAATGGTTTTTATCGTTACCGGCAACTGTGAACTGGCCGCCGCATTCACTTTTTCTTGCCAGCCTTGAGACAAAAAAACATGTTTCATTAGATTGGGCACTTTATGATTTTCTGTATGTGGCTTAAATAAAGCCCCGGCTTTGCGATTGGCATAGGCTATTTCGCCTTTGGTGTTAACGCCCAGCACCGGATCAGGCATCACCTGCATCAATGAGGCCAACATATTTTGAGTCTCTACTCCCGGGAGTACATCAATTTGATTAACCCATTTGATTCCAGGAATTTTCATCAACAAACTGGCGATGGTACCTTGCACGGATTTGGCTAAGTCTTGGGTATGTAAGTATATTTTCCCATCTTCAACTTCAACCTTGATCAAATCTGCTTGATGGCTTCTCAATAATGACAACACATCATCAGTGATACCCAGTTTATTTTCTGTCGTTATGGCTAGCTTCATGGGTGTAAGAAATTCCGTACATTTAATATTATCTTCATATTCAACAACTTAAGATGTATTTCAATCGTCATGTAATGAATATATTACGTATTCTAACTTGGTTACAACGCCGTCACAACCTAAAATTAAATCACTGTAATAACATTTTAAACTATCATTATGAAAGTCAAATCTAAGGCACATTTTTCTACTCAGGCCATCCATGCTGGATATGATGCCAAGCTAAATCATGGTTCTTTAATACCTCCCATACATATCAGCTCAACTTATGCTTTTGATTCTGTTGAACAAGGTGGCGCTGCTTTTCAAGGCGAGAATGATCGGTTTATTTACGCCAGACTAGGCACTCCCTCACAACAAATGCTTGAACAACGATTTGCCCAACTAGAACAAGCTGAAGCGGCATTAGTATGCGCCTCTGGCATGGGCGCCATCACGGCAACCATGTGGTCGATGGTCAAGCCTGGTGATGAAGTCATAGCAGATTTAAGCTTGTATGGCTGTACATACAGCTTTTTGGAGCACGGCTTAAAGTCATTTGGTATCAAAGTCACTTACTTGAATTTGACAGATTCTAAATCTTTGGCAGATCATATTTCACCAAAAACCAAGCTGGTGTACTCTGAAACCCCCAGCAATCCCAACATGCGATTGATTGATATTGAATCTTTGAGCCAAATTACACAAAATTATGATTGCAAACTTATGATCGATAACACCTATTGCACCCCCTACTTACAGAATCCTTTGGCATTAGGTGCAGATTTAGTGGTTCACTCTGCCACCAAATACCTGGGTGGGCATGGTGACTTAATTGCTGGTTTTGTAGCTGGTTCACAAGAAGATATAGACCATATACGCATGTATGGATTAAAGGACATGACAGGTGCCGTTATCTCTGGGTTTGATGTGTCATTGTTATTGCGTGGCTTAAAAACATTGCATGTAAGAATGGATAGACACTGTGAAAATGCCCAAAAAGTGGCGGAATTTTTAGATCAATCCGAACATGTCAAACATACTTTTTATCCCGGGTTAGATAATTTTCCACAACAAGCATTGGCCAAAAAACAAATGCATAACTCTGGCGGGATGATTGCATTTGAATTGCATGCCAGCAGAGATCAAGCAGCCCGTTTTGTTAACAACCTGAAGATGATTCTCTGTGCGGTCAGTCTGGGTGATGCAGAAACCTTAATTCAGCACCCTGCCTCAATGACACACTCCACTTACACAGAAGAAGAGTTATTACAGCACTTAATCAGCCCAACATTACTGAGGCTCTCTGTTGGTTTAGAACACATTGATGACATCATTGCGGATATCAAACAAGCTTTTCAATCCGTTTTTTCAGATGAGGACTTGGCAGTCAGTGGATTGGCAATTTCAGCTTGATTTTTCAACGCTATGACCAGTTGTTGTAAATAGTCAGCGGAGACTTGGTCTGCAGGAACAGGGTCACCTACTATCAATTCAACTTTGGCCATAAATTTTCTCGGCCGTCGTTTGATGACCTTTTTATCATAGCGTGAGAACATACTGCCCCATAGGTTATTCAGTGCCATCGGCACAACTGGAACCGGTGACTCTGTGATGATGCGCTCAATACCCTTTTTGAATTGTCCTATTTGACCATCTGGTGTCAACCCTCCCTCTGGGAAAATGCATACTACATCACCATCAGCCAGAGCTTCTCTAACCGAAGCAAATGCCGCCTCCATCATTTCTGGATCCTGGTTTTTACCCGCTATGGGTATACTTTTGGCAGCTTTGAAGAAAAACTTAAGACCAAAAGTTTTAAAAATCTTGTAGTACATCACAAACCGAGAAGGCCGCCGCACTCGTCCCATTATGATCGCAGGATCCATAAAACTGATGTGATTACAAACCAATACCACTGGGCCTTCTGTGGGTATTTTTTCCAATCCCTTATACTTGACTCTATAAACCAATGAAACCAACAGCCATGCTATCAAGCGCAGAATAAACTCAGGAACTATGGTGAAAATATAAATACATACCAAAATATGTAAACCCACCGTAATTAAAAACAACTGAGGAATACTCCAACCCAACACACCCAAAACCACCATGCCCAATAAGGCTGCTACCACCATAAATATGGCATTGATGATGTTATTGCCAGCAATGATTCTTGACACTTGATTCGGGTCAGAACGTTCTTGTACCAACGCATATAATGGCACAATATAAAGCCCACCAAATACACCAATCATGGCCAGATCTATACAAACTCGATAGGCTCCAGACACCTGCATCACAGCACCGATGCCAAAGTCAGCTGTTTCAAAAACCGGCCACTGATGGCTCACCCAATACAAATCAAAACCAAACCAAGCCAGCCCTATTGCGCCTACTGGAACCAAGCCTATTTCTACACGTCTTCCTGAAAGCTTTTCACACAATAATGACCCCAACCCAATACCCACTGAAAACATCGTCAACAATAACGTCACAACATGTTCATTACCATTGAGAACAGTGCGGCTGAAATTGGGCATTTGTGCCAGGAATACAGAACCAAAAAACCAAAACCACGAAATTCCCAATACAGCGAGAAAAACCACTTTTTTCTCTGGAAGAATCTTGAGATTATTCACCGTTGCGCGCCATAAATTCCAATCCAACTTAATATTGGGTTCAGCCGCTTCACACAAAGGTATATGACGTGCTGACAAATAACCCAATGTGGCAAAAGTCAACACCGCCAATGATATCGGCACAAATGAATCTAAAGCAATTAATACGCCACCTAAAATGGTACCCAACAGAATTGAAATGAAGGTGCTGGACTCTATCAAGCCGTTACCACCCATCAACTCATGATTACTGAGTTTTTCTGGCAAATAACCATATTTAACTGGCCCAAATAAAGACGACTGACTGCCCATCAAAAACAACACAAAAATCAACAATGGAATGCTGTTCAAATAAAAGCCGATTGAAGCCAAAAGCATGATACAGAATTCAACCATTTTCACTCGCCTGATCAACATCGACTTTTCAAACTTATCGGCCACTTGGCCAGCGAAAGCAGAAAACAAAAAGAATGGCAAAATAAACAAGCCAAAAGCCAAATTGGTCAAAATATCAACTTGATCTTCAGCCACCCGGAAAGCGATCATGATAACCAAGGCATTCTTGAATACATTGTCATTAAAAGCGCCAAAAAATTGGGTCAAAAAGAATGGCAAAAATCGCCGTTCTTTCAATAATTGAAATTGTGATTTTTCTGACATAGGTTTAAATGTGTATTAGAATTGCTATCAGTTTAGCATTGCAGATGAAAATTTGAAGAACAAATTACCTGCTCATAGTGACTTATTCATTGCGTGTAACTAAATGCTACTTCAGTATTAAATATTCACACCAAAGTTCAACTTTTAGAACTAAATTACTTTTGAATATCTTGAATGAACTGTTGAATTACATTCGATTCAAGCACCAATTGTTCACCTGCCTCGATCAAGTGATCAACTTCATTTTCAGGCAACTGTAAAGCTGTTTCAATCGCGGCCAATTGTGAAGCTTCGGGTTCACCCATATGACTGAAGTTTAGCTCTGTTGTGTAATATGCAAAATCGTCACAGTCCTTTTTGAAATATTCAGCACATCGACCTTGTTTGACTTGCTCGGTCCATTTGGCCACACTCAGCTCAAGTAAATCCAATGTATCGGCATTGTAATTTTGAGATTGAATGGTGGTTGCCGCATTCAGTGTGTCTGCTATCCCTGGTGTTTTGGCGGACAAAGACAAATTAGGATTCAAGGTAGCCGCTGCATTGACCACCACAAACAAAACTTTCTTGGTGTTGGTCAAACGAAACGCTTTAAGCGCTTCCCAAAAATTATCGTCTTGTCGATAAATTCGATTTAACAAAGCACGCACGCCCAAGTTGTCTGCCACACCGCCATCAACCAGATGTATATACGGGTGTTTTTCTTTATGGCGCAATTCTCTGATTTTTAGGGCTTGGTGCTTATAGCGTACATTGTCATCTACCATATGCTCTTGATGAGTAAAAGGCTGACAGTCACCATGGCTTTTCAGTGAAACTGGTGAAAATAATACCGGCACAGCAGAAGAAGCTGTCACAGCCTTACCCACTGGAAATGAAGCCAGGTCAGAGCACAACCAACGAAAGTGATCATCTGAAAAAGTAAAACCCACACCCGTTGTTAAATCTGTGGCATTGATCATGATTGCCGGCGCATCCGGCCGCATATCAGCAAAGGTCTTGTCAGAAAAAATGTATTTTTGATAATACTGACTGGTTAAATCACTGCGACTAAAATTACCCGACATGAATCTAAAGGAGATCCTGATTTATTAGGAATAACAGCTATTAATCGCGATTGTTGGTTGTTTAGATCAAAACAACCAACAATAGGGGCTTTGTAATGAGTTTTTGGCCTCAAGATATGCCCATTAGGCATATTTTGGGCGCACTAACCCATTAAAGCCTTTCTTTGTGTGTATAAATTAGTCAAAGCCAAAAGCATCATCACTTGACTGCGATTTTTCTCTAATCCTTTATATCTGGCCTTGTTATATCCAAACTGACATTTCATCACTCTGAATATGTGCTCAACTTTAGACCTGATACTGGTTCGCCTTTGATTCTTTTTCACGCGGCTTTTGCTCAGTTTCTTTGGGCGCCCAGCTTTCTCAATGACCTGCCAACTAAACCCAAGGTGCCTTGAGCCTCTTTTATAATCTTGGTTCACATACCCAGCATCGCCCATAATCAGCTTATCATCCTCCCGTAATAACTGAGGTAACTGACCAATATCTGATTCATTAGCCGCAGTGACGGTGGCTGAGTGAACCACATTTGAATTGATATCTGTTCCTATATGAACCTTCATGCCAAAGTAGTATTGGCCATTTTTACGGGTACTGTGCATATCGGGATCACGTGATTTGTCTTTGTTCTTGGTGGAACTGGCAGCTTTAACAATGGTAGCATCTACTATTGTGCCTTTGGATACCAACAAACCTTCGTGTTTTAAGTGCCTGTTGATTGAAGTAAATAACTTGTCGGCAAGTTGGTGCTTTTCTATTAAACGACGAAAATTCAATATCGTGGTTTCGTCTGGAATCGCATCTTCGTTTAACTCTATATCTGCAAAGCGACGCATAGACTCTATTTCATACAAAGCATCTTCCATCGATTCATCTGCCAATGAATACCACTGTTGCATTAAGTGAATGCGCAACATTCTTTCAAGTGGCATTGCTGGCCTGCCTGCTTTGGGCTTAGAACTATAATAATAGGGCTTGAGTACTCTGAGCAGGCGGTTCCAGGGAACTACTTGCTCCATTTGAGCAAGAAACAATTCTTTGCGGGTGGTTTTCTTCTTGGCATCATAATTTTGGGAGAAAAAACTGGATTGTTTCATGAGCATTTAATAATTCGGAGTCATTAACTATTTTATCATCTGAGACTGCTTTTGAAATAATAAATCAGGATCTCCTAAACCAGTTGATTGGGTTGATCAACAATCGTCTTGACAATCGACTTTGAACATTGTTTTTTAGAAAGTCTGTTTCAAAATCAGTGAATAATTTATCACCAAACAATCCGTAATAAGCAGAAGTAAAACTACCACCAGATACAGACGATATGACATCGACCAAAGATAACATACTTACTTGGTTGTTCGCATTCAATTGAATCGGCGTCTCTCTCAACCCTTTCATCACACCATAAGCAAATGCAGCAGCTCTGGTTCCACCACCCGAAAAAGTTAAAATAATGGTCACATCATCATTGCGCCCATATTGTTCAAATCGTTCTGGTACTGTAAGACGTTTCGATTGTTCAGATAAGGGGTTGTTATGGAACTGTCTGTTATTCGCACAACCAGCCAACAAAACAACCATCAAACAAATAAGCAGCGAAGCTTTAACCATTAATTTTATCTATGCTTTAACTCAAAAGTGATTATAACATGCGCTAAAGTCATCACAAAACTTCAGGCGCTCGCCATAATGCCATAAATAGGGTAATGCCAGTCAATAAGTCAAACACAGCAATTCCCATATACCAGCCCGACGCCAACCCGATCACATCGAATGAGCGGGCCATGGCAAGAGTCACCACCACCAAAACAGGAAGGAAAGCCATATATGCCAACCAACGCCAGCCTTTAAATAAACCAAATGCAGTTACCAAGCCCAATAAGCCCAGAAACACCATTTGATAGGCTGTCATGTTAAATCCAAGTAGCAAAGGCAAAGTGACTTGAAACACAGAACACAACACCATAAATACGGCTGAATAATGTAAAGAACTTTTAGATTCATTCATAACTCACACCATCATTTAAATTGCTGTTGATATCATCTGGACAAGGCATACCAGCCACCCCCCATAACATAATGTCATCCATATGCTCCTGCAATGAATAAGGAACAGGTTCTCTTTCGCCACCCGGGTTCCAGGCCCAGTGTAAAATAACATCATGGCCTAAGTGTGAAGCAATTTCTTGATAAGTGCGGTTTCCATTGCGTTTGGGGTCACGCAATTGTTGGCAAATTTCTACTGACGACTTGCCAAACCAATCCGCTTCAACTGGCGCCAAACGCCATGCATCTTTAACCCCAGGCGCACCATGATCAGCTTCACTGTTGCTGCCAGTATGGCAGGTACTGCACATGATGTATTCAACCCCCATTCGACTGGCTCCGGCATTGATGTTCATACCGTGCCTCTGTGTTTTTGTAAAACTGGGTCCTGACCACATGGGATAAGGGCTATTCCCTACATGACAGTTTGCACACCTTGGATGGGAAGTCACTTCATAAACCCTACTCCAACTGTCCAAGCCTTGCTGCGTTGAAACACTGCCTGCTTCTGGCTCATTCAATACTGTTTTATCACCGATTGAATTCTCAGCAGCCATGCTGTTCACAATGAATAATGACAGAAGGCAGGTTTTAATGACTGATTTCATTCTTCACTCCTCACACAAATTTGATGTGTTTATTGAATGGCATTTCACGAATGCGCTGACCTGTTGCAGCAAATATCGCGTTGGCCAAAGCCGGTGCGGCAGGTGGAATCGGAGGTTCGCCAATCCCTCTTATTTTTGTTGCATTTTCCAAACCTTTGACAATAATTTGGGGGCATTGATGCATACGCATACCTTCATACTGATGGTAGTTGCGTTGCTGGACTTTTCCATCAGCATAAGTAATTTCAGAGTTCATCGCATGCCCCAAACCCCAAACCACACCGCCTTTGACCAAATTATCAAAGTTGACTGGGTCTAAAACTTGCCCCACATCTGCCACCACTGTGACTTGATCTACTTTGATGCCATTATCTGTCTGGGTCACTTCCACAACTTCAGCCACAGGCACACCAAAGGATTCTACCAAAGCGATTCCTCTGCCTTGGTTAGGCCCTAAAGGTTTATCCCACTCAGACAATTCGCCTGCTGTTATCAGCACTTGTTTAACCACCTCGTCTTGACACAGCCTGATTCGTTCAGCCAATGGATCGGCCCCAGCTAGATGAATCAATTCATCCAGAAAACAATCGGCAAAAAAACCGGCCGTTGAAGCACCCACTGAACGCCATGATGATGTTGGGGCCAATTCAGGCACTCGATATGCACTGACCCGGAAATTAGGAATCGCATAAGGTAAATTCCAAGCCCCTTCGACAATTTGTTTATCTGGACCAGGCGTAGCCTGCCCCAGTCGTTTGCCTTGTGAGGTTGAAGATGAAACCGTTGCGATAGATAAATCCATGCTCACAACTTGTCCATTATCGACACCACCTAGTCCACTTGCCATGCCAATTTGTCGAGTGAAATCTTGAGCAAAATCCTCTTCACGGGAAAATGTGAGTTTGATGGCCTTACCTTGGACTTGCTTGGCAATTTCTGCTGCCAATAATACATTTTCAAATTCCAAACGGTGGCCGAAACTACCACCCGCATATTGATTGTGTAAATATATCTGCTCTTCTTCGTGCCCGGTTATTGATGCCACTTTCTGTTGTGCGAAACGCGGCATTTGATGTGCCACCCAAATATCTACCCGCTCATCTGTCACTTTGATGATTGCATTCAAAGGTTCAAGAGGTTGATGAGCCACATAGGGTGCCTTGTATTCTGATTTAATCTCATAACTATCTTTGGACCACGTAATACTTCCATCATCACGCCAGACCTTATCCAATCGTTCAGGTATAAAAGATGCCACAACCTCTGCCCAGTGATCAGCTTGTTCTGCAGGATACGGTGCCTCAGACCATTCACAATCAACCTTATCAACCGCTTTGAATGCACGCCAGGTATTATCAGCAACCACAGCAACTCCATTGGTCACAGCAATTACATGACTGACACCGCGCATTTTCTTAGCCAAGCTATCGTCGTATGACTGCATGGCTGCACCTTTTCTGGGGTTGCTTTTCACCGCAGCATACAGCATCTCATCGAACGCCAGATCAATCCCGTATTTGAGTGTACCTGTAGACTTTTCTACCACATCTAAACGCTGCATCGGTTTCCCAATTAGACGCCAATCTGCCGGCTCACGTAATTCATTGTTATGCAACGGCTTCAATTCTGATGCCAGTTTTGCTAACTCGGTATAAGCCAGTTGATTCCCATCCGGTAAAATAACATGTCCACCGGCTGTTTTTAATTGCTCAACAGCTACACCTGTTTTTAAAGATGCCGCTTTTTTCAAGGTCTCTCTGGCTGTTGCACCTGCCATTCTCAATTTGAAAAAACTGTCAGGTACAGAGCTTGAACCGCCAGTTACTTGCAAACCCATGATTTTAAACACCGAGCTCATCAAAGTTCGCATGGTTTTGGCTGGAATGCTTTCATCAGCAGAAAGAAAGGGAGCCGCTTCAGATGCAAGCGCGGTGTTGAAATAAGCCGCCGCTGGTACCCCAAAACTGATCTCAAACTGACCAAAATCTAAGTCTAATTCCTCGGCAATCAATGCAGCTTGCATGGATGCTATGCCTTGTCCCATATCCATGTGCGGCACAACCAAGGTGATTTTCTCTTCATTGATTAAGACCCAAGGATTAAAGCTGGCTTCACCATTTTTCAGGTTTTCAGCCAACGGGTTGTCATGTGGTT
>CALDFB010000003.1 GCA_937942365.1 uncultured Marinicella sp.
TTTTTTTCAGCGGCTATTTTAGCTATTTTTATGCAGTGTGATGTGAGATTAGTGAATTTTTTTAATTGATCAATGAAACATTTAGGTGAGTTTCCTAAGGTTTAATTTCTGGTATTGGTTCTCACCTGCTGTTAGACTGCCATTGTTATGTTACAACTCTTACTTATTTTTGTTGTTCTGGCTGTTTTTTCATGGCTGATTTATCGTTTTTCAGGATTACATAAAAACATCAGTTTATTGTTTTTGGCCCAGCCCATGATCACCGCAGCGGCTCCTATGATGGTTTTTATTGGTGGTATCATCGCCAATAAAATGGCGCCTAATCCTGCTTGGGTGACTTTACCTTTGACCTTTATGATTGCAGGTACTGCAGTAGCCACAATTCCAGCGGCCATGTTAGCTAAAAAATACGGCCGCAGAAAAGCCACCATGATGGGATTTTCATCTGGTTTATTGGGCGGCGTATTGGGTTTGTTGGCAGTTAAGAACGGTGGGTTTTATTTATTCGTAATAGCGGCTTTTGTGATGGGGTTCAGTGGTGCTTTTGCTCAACAACTGAGGTTCGCTGCCATAGAATCATTATCTGACAGTAAGGATATTCCTAAAGCAGTTTCATTGTTGATGCTCACTGGTATTTTTGCTGCTTTGATTGGGCCTGAACTGGCCTTTGTCAGTAAAGACTGGTTGATTTTTGAGGGCTCATCGCCCAAAGATGCCTCAAATCAGGCCTATGCAGGTACGTTCTTAGGTATTATGGTCTTGGCTGTTTTGGCAATTGTGATTGTTTCTCGTTTCCAAGCGCCATCGGTGCAAATTAACACCCAAACAGAAGCGACCAGACCCATGAGCGTCATCATGAGACAACCGGTGTTTATTGTGGCCATTGTGGCTGCTGCACTGGGGTTTGGTTTGATGAGCTTTGTTATGACGGCCACACCTTTAAGTATGCACCAATTACATAATCATTCATTGGAACACACCAAATGGGTGATCCAATCCCATGTAGCAGCCATGTATTTACCTTCATTATTAACTATTTGGTTAGGCTCAAGAATTAAAACCAAATATTTTCTATTGGTTGGAACCATGATGTTTGTCGGTGTGGTCATCATAGCCAGTCAAGGGCATGAATTACTGCATTATTGGTGGGCTTTGATTTTATTGGGTATTGGGTGGAATTTTATGTTTTATGCGGGCACTACCTTGTTACCGTTAAGTTATCGAAATCACGAACGCCATAAGGTTCAAGCGGTTAATGACTTCAGTATTTTTACTTTTCAAGGCTTATCTTCTCTGATGGCGGGCTGGGTGTTGTTCAACTATCAATGGCAAGGCATTTTATATACCTGTATTCCATTCCTGATTATCATGGCAGCGGTTACTACGATGCGCTTTATTAATACGAAAAAAACCAACCCCACTCATTGATTTATTTAATTAAATCGAACTGGTTCAGAGTTAAAACAAAGTCAATCATTTAGACAATACTTCAAAGCATTCTATTATGTGATTTAAAGAGCACTTCCTTGATTACGTATTAATGACTTTTGGGACTAACAAAATGCATAGTTAAAAGTAGATAATAATTTAAGTAGCCATTCGCTGTATCATCCACTAAGAGACAAACTATGAGTATAAAACGATTGATTCAAATTAAGTGGTTAATGTCAGGTCTTATTTCGATATTACCCTTTTACGCATTGAGTAAGACGCCTGAATTAACCCCCCAACTGCAAGAATTAAGCGCTGCTTTAGAAGCCAAAAGAATAGAGCACCACATTCCAGGTATGGCGATAGCTGTGGTGAAAAATGACAAAGTGATAATGAGCAAGGGGTTTGGTGTTATGAACCTTGAAGAAAATAAACCTGTGACTACTGATACATTATTTGCAATAGGTTCATCTTCAAAAGCATTTACTGCAACCATGGTTGGCATGTTAGTTGATGAAAATAAGCTGAGCTGGGATGACAAAATCAGTGCGCAATTACCAGATTATCAATTTTCTGTAGATGACAAAGTGCTCCCAATTACCTATCGAGACATGTTGTCGCACCGAACTGGGTATACCCGCAATGACCTGCTTTGGTTCAATGGTAAAGCAAGCAAAGAGTTGATTCTAAAAACGGCAGTCAAAGCAGATCCTGATGATGAGTTCAGAAAAAAGTTTTATTACAACAATGTGATGTATTTAGCAGCAGGAGAGGGTGCAGCTCTATTAAGCGGTAAAACTTGGGATCAGTCTTTGATGGGTGAAGTGGTGATCCAATATCATGAGTTAAAAGCCAATCAGAATTTCAATGCCAATGAATTTGATACCAGTAAACCCAAAGAGTAATTCTTTTAAATAAACAATGACCTGACATCATTCCTGTTTTGGAGTGATGTCAGGACTGATTGTTTGAAGTTATTTGAAAAACGATAATTAGCGTAATTACTTGGTCTTGAAGTAGACTTCATAATCAGCTAACTCATAACCATCTTTTGATTTAAAAGCCAGTCCAGTTAAAATGAATTGATATTCTTTATTAGGCTCTAAACTCACTTCCATGGTTACAGATGTTCTGTTTGCAGAAAAAATAACATCGCCTATTTTCGGGAATGCTTGTTTCCCTTTCTGTCCAAAATTAATAGAATATCCTTGACCGTTGAGTGCTTGATCAAAGTTAAATGTTATTTTTTTGATGCTGTGATCAACCTTGACTGAGTCATTAATTGAAGGCCGCATTGAAACTACTTTGGGTGTTTTTTCATCAAACTTTTGCATTAAAGAATCAATGTTCAAAGCTGTTTGGTTAAAAAACTTAACAATTTCAGGCATAAATGACTCCATGCTAGGGTATTTGTCTCTGTTGTTATCGTAGCGTTCCAACTCATTAACTAAATTTTCGGTCCAAATAAATCCTTTTGTTAATTGTTCTTTTATTTCCTTTTTTATCAATTCTTTATCTGAGTTATTGTCTTTCATGTATTTAATGACAGAGGCTCTTACCAGTGCTTCTGAGATCATAATTGGCCAATGAGTGTAGGCTTGTTTTCTCATTAGAGGTTGTATTGGTTTGTAAATGGCTACTCCGCTTTTATGTAATTCTGATTTGAATTTTTCTATGAGATGATTAACAAAGGAATGGTTGATTTCGTGTAAAACTGTTGGGAAATGAGTGTCTTTTGAAAATTTGGGAGCACCTTTGCTATCAAGTTCAGATACCCCCATAATGGCATATATTACCTCTTTTCCATTGGGTAAAATAATTTTGGGCCCGTAGCCCATGTCTCCGATACCCACAGCATTTATAATCTTGTATTGACCTTTAGGTTCTTGCCCATAAAAGTTTTCGTACCATTGAAGATTTAAATTTTCATAAACTTTTTCAAAAGCTTGTGAGGTTAATTGGTACATCTTTTTATGCTCAGAAAAAAATTGTTCGCTATTTGTATCAATATAAAACTGATTTAAAAGATTTAGAAACTTTAGCGCTGTTTCTTTGCCCCAACGTTTTTCAGGTATTGTTTCTGAAAAAGGAATAATCGGTACCATATTTGGCGGTTCTGTAATACTAATTGCAAATGACATAACCGCATCGTAAGCAATACCATTCTCCTCTCGGATTAATTTTATGTATTTGATTAAATCGTGATCTTTATAATCACCATAATGTTTTTCAATTTCATTAACGTAATCTGGAAATACATCAGAACTATACTCTTCAGCATCGGCCAGTCGAAAAGCTATACTGAGTAATTCCACTCGATTATCCACTTTTGAGGTGATTAAATCGCTTGGTTTTTGTGCAAATGCAATTATAGAGAGTAACAGTAAAAGTGTTGAGATTGTATTTTTGTTGGTAACTATCATATTAATATAGATCGAATTAGGTTAATTATTAGTTGTTTTTTTAGCATTCTAAATTTTTTCGTTGGATGAAATTTTAAACTTGGAGTTGAATAAAAAAGCACACAAACCAGCCACCATCAACATCACGCCCAGCGCTGAAATCAAATTGTATTTAGTTTTATTGATTCCAGTAAAGTCCTCAAATGTATACATGCGTCTTCCGCCCTCAACCTGAGTTATGAAAAAATCACCTTTGTACCTTTCTAAAGTTATTTGTTTAATAGAGATTCTGTTGCGATTGTTTTTGAGTCGAATTTTATGTTCTTCTGTAGTCTCTGCAATTTCTTTGATTGGATATTTTTGAAACTGATATGGAGTTTCTCCTGATTTAATTACTCCTTGAGATTGGTAAAGGCTGTCAGAATGAGTTTTCCATGTCGATTTGACTCCGTAAAAAAACAAACCAGCTCCCAAGGCGACGAACAATGAGGCAAGGATATGTCCGCGTTTAAACTTTTTAAGTTGTTGCTTTCTGATCGAAGCATATTCTGCTGCAACTTCTGGTAGGTGTGACAAGTTTTTTTCAATGTAAGACTGGCTGAGGCTGTTGATTAACTCCATGCCAGTCATGCCAAAAGCTTGGGCTATTTTATTGATGACATGGAAGGAAGGCGAACCTTTGTCGTTTTCTAATTTGGATAAGTATGACTGTTCAACAGCAGCTTTAGAGGCAAGGTCTGGTTGTGTCATGTCATGACTGGTTCTGAGTAATTTTATTTTTTCACTGAGTTTCATAAGTGTTGTTTTTTTTATAATAAGAGCCTATATTCTTAACGTTCATATCAGGAATAAACAGATGAATATTCTGGCATATATAAGAATACTGGGTTGGCACAGTTCAATTGGGTGAATTATTCATCGCTTCACTAAAAGTTTGGTAATGATTTGAACGTTGTTCCTTTGTTTAGTTCAAGTTTGGTAAAAAATTGAACGTCTGCACTTATTTCCCATTCAGGTTGTTAGTCAAAGTAAAGCTGTTGTTTTGAGTTTTTATTTTGGATTAGACTTTAGGCTCTTGCTTTTTCTTTTTCATCTTATGAGCTATTGAAGACATGGCTCGATCAATCAATGGGATTTGTTGTAGGATAATGACTTGCTTGTTACGTAGCTTTTCGGCCAATTCGACAGGGAAAATATCAATGACTTTTGCGCCTTTGGAATTGACAAACAGTAATTTTTCACTGATTGGGCTTTTCCATGATAGTTTGACCCTTTGAGCTTTTCCTTTAATGATGATTTCTATCCATTGGCCCAATTCGATTTGGTTGGCCAGTTCATCGTAGTTGTCTTCTGTTTGAGTGCTGTCAGAGGGTGGTTTTAAGCTGCGATCAGGTTTTGCAATTAATTTACCTACACTAGATTCTTGGTTAAATTCTTTAGAAAGGTTTAAAACTTCAGTGGGGTTAATAAATTCTATCTGAACTTGTGTGTCATTAATGCCATTAATTTTTTCTAAGCATTGCTGTAAATTGCTGGTTTGGGCTGTAATATCTTGGATGTCATAGGCAATTAATTTAAGACCTGATTTTAAAATACTGCACAATTCTTTGATTTCAGAATCGGTGGTTTTTTTCGACTTAGTTGGGTTAGCAGCTTGAATCAATTTTATGGTGAATTTTCGACTTTTGAATAGTAGTTTGGGTGACTCTTTCTGTCGTAGTTCAGAGAGAATTAAAACATTGGCCCAAGGTTTGAGTAACAATTCACGAACCAAAGCTGGGATTTGTTGGCCTTCCAGTTGTTTTTTGAGGAAGCTGGCTGTTTTGTTCTTGGCTTCATTCAGGCGTTCTCGGCCAGAAATCTTGGCCGATGTTCGGCGTTCAAGAATACCTGCACGTTTTTTCAGCTTTTGATCTAATTGGATAAATTTGACTATTAATTTTTCAAAGTTGATGTTTTTTTCATGGTTATGCAAGATGAAATCTACAATTTCTTTGACCTTGTTCAGGAATATTGAATCATCGTCCGTTTGAGGAGACCAACCCACAGCACTTTCAGCAATGATATTAAGCAACTGTCTGGCATTATTTTGTTTGTCAGAAAAGAAGCTGGGATCTTTTAATGCAATTTGTAAATAGGGTAGCTGTAGTTTTGATAGCACCAATTGAATGGTTTCAGGTAAGTTACGATCATCGACTAAATATTGAAACAATTCGCCAATTAAATCTATGGTATTCTCATCAGCTTGATTCAGTTGTTGGTTAGCCGTCATGGCTTTAAGAGACTTGAGTTTACGAATCAATTCATCTTTGAGTTCAAGTGGGCTGATGTGATCTTTCGCTGCCAGTTCTTTATCTGTAAGGAGTTCAGTTTTGATCTGTTCAAGCGCATTGGTGAGTTGTGAAAACGCCAGAATATTTTCTGCTGAATAATTTTTTTGCGCCGTTTGCTCTCTGTCATGATCTAATATCTTGGCTATCTTCTTATAGCTTTCATCTTCACCTGATAGTTTTTGTGCTAAGTAATTAATCGAGTTATTGATACCGTGATCAGACTTGGTTTGGGTGGAATTAACGGTGAACTTTAAATGAGGCAGAATACTTTGTTTCTTGAAATACTGATTAACCATTCGATAAGCAGGCGTTAAACTCTCGACCATGTTTTTCTCAAATAACTTAATGATCATCAGTTTGAGGGTGTTTTCAGAGTTCAGGACTTTCAATGACAACGCAAATGCATTCACAATGACATCGGGGCCAATGGGGTTATGTTGTTCGCTGAGGTTTTGTATTTGTCCCATTTCACTGAAGCGCAGATTAAGTAAATGCAGTTCTTTGAGGTGAACCTGACTGATCTTGGCGATGACATTATTGATGGCAAGATTTTGATCTAAGTCATCGTCTTTGATCAAGGTCATTGTTTTGAGTGTTTGTTCTGTTTGGTGTTTGTTTTCTATGAAATAAACGAAGTCTTTATTCTTAAACTTTTGAAATATAATATTGACGTTTTTAGCAAACTGTTGAGTTAATACAGATTTGTTTTTTCTGGTTTCTCCGATCGCAGCAAAATATTGATTTTGTTGGACATTGTTTTTTGCTTGCTCGGCCATATCGAAGAAGAAGTCATTGAGACCTTCAAAGAAATGATTGAGTCGTGGGTTAATCGACTGTACAAAAATACGATGAATTTGATGTAAATGCCTGTTAAAAGTTGACATCTTTTTTAGGTTAGATTTTTCTTTGATATCTACCACGTTATCAACAGTTTTTTCCCGATCAGTCAGATCAACAGCGTCTTCAATATTTTTATTCATTCCCAAAGTGCTCAAGCCTCGAACTCACCCAAGTTCGGTTTAAATTTAATAATACCTATTTACCTGGTATCCGACGCACATAATTATGAGTCAAACAGCAGCTAGATGCTTGCACACAAAACCATAAAAGGTCCACAGAGTTATTGTGCCACTTTAAGTTTAAAGTTTGAGTGAATATTTTTGAAATCAGTGATTTTATTGAGATAATCGAACAGTTTTAAAATCATTGACATTGGTTCAGATGAAAAAAACACAGTGATTGTTAATTTTTGTCACAAAAATGATTGATTCAATTCATGAGAGGTCTCATATTATTATTCTTATATCATTTGTCGAACTAAATTCATGACATTTGACTTAATCACCAAACGCGCATATGTGAAGCTTACCAACAGTAAAGTACCCATCAAACCGAGCAATGACCAAAAGCTGACTTGCCAAGGAAAGACGAAGGGCAGCGCGAACCAATAAGTGGTGATAAAGTAGGCAACCACAAAACCCAGTGTGCCTCCGGCCAGAAATGCCATGAGCCCCAATGTGAGTAACTCAATTATATTGATGAAATACAAATCTTTGGTTAACATACCCATTAGGCGAAAATAGGCACTTTCTTGTAAACGATCCTGGGATGTAGAAACCAATGAAGTGATCAAAATCATAACTCCTGCCAATATGCTTAAACCAGTGAATATTTGTACCAATTGAGTTAACTGATCAACAAAGCCCTTTAATTGTTTCGCAATGCTGGCACCATCTAAGGTGGTGATACCTGGAAATTGCTTGGCTATAGTGGTTTGCAGTTGTGGAATATTCGTTGCTTGAACTTGTGCAGTGGCAAATTGAATTTGTGGTGCTGAGGCCATCACTTCGGGTTGAAACATGAAATAAAAGAATGGACTTGGGCCTCGTTGAAATCGACTGCGTACACTACTGATATAAGTTTTAATCGGCACCCCTTGAATATCAAATACAATTTCATCATTTAAGGAAACTTGTAAATACGCCGCGATGCTGTCTAAGATTGAAATAGGAACAAGGTCTGAATTTTCCCTATCAGTGAACAGTTGGTCTTTGTTGATTGATTGAATCAATTGCTCAGTGGGTAGCACTTGCTTGCCATAACTGAGGTTGAAAATTCGAGTTATGTTGTCATAATTACCTAACTGCTGTCTCAAAGTCTCAGGGTCAATGCCATTAACACTGGCTATTCTGGCTCGAATAACGGGGTAGTATGTGATGGGGGTGTTGATGATGTCATTGAGCCCGTCGTGTTGTTCTGTTTGGACATCTAACAAGAACATATTAGGTGAATCTTCTGGATAAGTATTGATCAACTGTTGATCAATGGTGTGATTCAAGGCACTGATACTCCACATAACCATCACCGCCATTGACATGGTAGTAAAGAACAATATCGATTGATTGCCTTTTCGGAAAATATTCTGCAGAGACAGCTTTAACAACCAGTTTTTAACCCAACCACGATTAATCAGGGCCTTCAGCAGGCGTAAAATGATTTGACTGAAACCCCAAAAGATCACACTGATCATCAATAACCCTGCGGCCACTTGTAAGCCCTGCCACCAAGAATCAAGTTCTAATGCCATCAATAGATACAAGCACAGTAGTGACAGCAGGATCCAATAACGTGAGAAGTACCAACTGGGCTTGCCTTGCGTTTGTTGTTGCAACACTGCCACAGGTTTGACACCAGAGAGGGCTTGGATGGTGTTGTGAGTCATTAACCATGTTAATGCCATCGCTATCATGAGTACTTTGACAATACTTTTCCAGCTGATTTGTAGGGTTAATTGAGAGGGAATGATGGCAGCAAATGCATCATAACCAAAATACAAGACTGCTTGGCTCAATAACCATGCCAAGAATACAGCCAGTAAAGTCATCATCAAAAAGAGTCGGTAATAACCACTTTTTAACTGTGAAATGGGCTCACCAATGGCACGTCTGATGGCATTGGTTTGCTGTTGTCGATTAACGAAAGCTTTTACAACACTCATCAAGCCAACTCCAGATAAAACGATGACTGCCACCACCAGCAGTTTTAGGAACTTCAGAAAGTTTGAAGATAAGGTAGATATGGTCGTTTGTGCTTGATCAACCGTAGTGACATTTGCTGAGGTGTCAGCAGTTAAGTTTTGTAATTTTTGTAAGCGTGCTGGATTGTTGCTTGCATTGGTTTTAATTTCAACGCGAAAATTGACACGGCTTCTTTGTCCCATCAAACCAGTGGCTTCAAGGTCTTGATTGAGCATCAACACCCTGGCGCCGAAACCAAATGCTGTCAGTGGTCGATCAGGCTCTTCAATAATTTCATCAGCGATTAAAAATCGAGCTTCACCTAATGTGATGTATTCACCAATTTGAAGGCCCAAGCCGGTTAATACTTGACGCTCAACCAGCACATGTCCAGGTTGTAGTTGTTGGTTGATGGTTTGCCCACTTAAGAGCAGTACAGATCCATACAAGGGATAACTGTTATCAACTGCTTTGATCCTTACCAGTAATGAAGCATCATTAGTTTCAGTGTTGCTAACATATGCCATGGCATTGAACTGGCGGTCATGCACCACTTCTTCACTGGGTAAAGTCGATACCCATTGATTCACTGCATCAGGCAAGGCTTGCCTGGATTGAATGATGATGTCGCCGCCCACCATGGCTTTTTGATTGTCTGTTATGTAGCCGTCGACCGCATTTTGTAATGAATCAAGTGTCAGATACGCACTTAATGACACCAATAAACTGAAACAAAATAGTAATGGGTAAATCCAATGACCAAACCATTCTCGCCAAATGATGGTGTTGCTGAGTTGTTTTTTCAAACCAGTTCACCATCAATAATCGTTATGGTTCGATCGGCCAATTGTGCCAAACCAGGATCATGAGTTACAACCACCAAAGCAGTATTGAAAGCTTTTTGTAAATTCAATAAAAGTTGTAATACTTGGTCTGCATTCTTTTCATCCAAGTTTCCAGTGGGCTCATCTGCGAATAAAATTTGAGGCATGGCTACCAAGGCACGCGCGATTGCGGTGCGTTGTTTTTCGCCCCCAGACAGTTGGTGTGGAAAGCTGTTGGCTCGATGAGTCAGTTCAACAGCGGTTAAAAGTTCAGTGACTCTACCGACGTCTTGTTGTCTGGCAATACTTAAAGGGAATTCTATGTTCTCTCTGACTGACAGTGTTGGAATCAAATGAAAAGACTGGAAAACGAAGCCAATATCAGATTGACGTTTCAAGGCCAACTGTTCTTCGCTCATATGAGTTAAATCATCGCCATTGAGTTTAATCTGACCGGATGATGGGTGATCTAAACCAGCCAATAAACTCAACAAAGTTGATTTTCCTGAGCCAGATTTACCCATTATGGCAACAAACTCCCCAGGCTTAACCGATAGATTGATGTTTTTGAGCACATCAATTTGGTTTTCTTCTAACTGAAAAGATTTATGAATCTGGTGTGCTTCCAGGACATGACTTTCATTATTTTGCATATTATTCATGGGCCAAGTTTGAAGTTGTTTTTGAATCGGTTAGCTGTTTGATTAACGGTAATAAAGTTGGCATGATATTGCGGTTTACAATAATTTCATAACCTTCCTTTGTCGGATGAATCATATCGGCTTGGTTGTATTTGGGGACGCCGCCTACATGATCAAGAAAAAATGGAATCATGGTTAATTGATGTTTCTTTGTTAACTTCGGATACATGTCTTTGAAGCCCGTAACGTATTCATTGCCTAAATTATCATAAATTTGCATGCCGGCTAATACCACTTGTGAGCCTGAAGCTTTGATGACATTAATGATTTCATCGATGTTGTTGTGAGTTAAATCCAACGGCAAACCGCGGATGGCATCATTGGCACCAATATTAAGAATGGTTAAGTCAGGCTCCAATTGTAGGACCCAGTCAACTCGGTTTTTTAAGCCACTACTGGTTTCTCCACTTAAGCCAGAGTTGATGACTTTCACATGTTTAAAACCATTTTTGTGCAGAGCGTTTTGTAACAAAGCAGGGTAGTTTTCACTTTTTTTTACACCCAA
>CALDFB010000004.1 GCA_937942365.1 uncultured Marinicella sp.
CGGTAACACCACTCACTGAAGGGTTGGTGTTAGCTGATTCATAAACAGGCGGGTCTAACAGGACGGTAAACTCTCGCAATATTCGACCATTGTTCCAATTAACATCCAGTAATAAACTAACAATAGGTTCTGAAATGGGCCCATTTGAAGTGACCTTAATTTGATTAGGGTTGTCTTCATCAAATGACACAATAATATTTGCAGGTACAAACGATTTATCCAAACCAACCTTCTGATAATCTTCACTACTGGCCAGTTTAACTTCTAAATTCAACAGTTCTTCATCGGCATTGGCCAACAAATCTATACTTGACTGTAATGGTTCGTTCAAAGCCGAATAGACTTGAATTTTCCCCATGCCTAGTGACAAGGATGACTGTGAAACGATGGTCAAGCCCATAACCAAGGCCAATAAAATCAATTTTTGCTTCATAAATTTACCCAATGCTTTTCTGTTATTCACTATAGTGAAATTAATTTAATGTTAACGATGGTAACTAATTCTACAATAAAAAGCCAAGAATTTGTCTAAAAAAAGTCAGCTAAGCTACTCTTTATCCAGTATTTTTATTAGTTCTTCTGCAATTTGCACACTGTTCAATGCCGCTCCTTTGCGGATATTATCTGACACAATCCACATATTCATACCTTTGTCATAGGAAATGTCTTCACGAATTCTACCCACATAAACAGGATCATTACCAGCACAATGAACAGCAGGAGACGGATAAGTCAAAGTTTCAGGTTGGTCCATCAGCTCAATACCTTGGGCTTCATGCATCAATTGTTTAACTTCGGCAGCTGATATTTTCTCTCTGGTTTCAATATGTACAGCTTCTGCATGACCATAGAAAACAGGCACTCTTACGCAAGTAGGATTAACCAAAATACTGCGATCATCCAATATTTTCTGTGTTTCCCAAACCATCTTCATTTCCTCTCGTGTGTATCCGTTGTCTTGAAATTGGTCAATATGCGGAATCACATTAAAAGCAATTTGCTGCGAAAAAGCATTTGTTTTTAAAGGTTTAAAATTCAATATAGATCTGGTTTGCTCAGACAACTCATCAATACCTTTGTTGCCCGCTCCTGAAACCGATTGATAAGTCGCTACATTGATGCGTTCAATTCCAACTTTTTCGTGAATAGGGGCCAAAGCAACCAACATTTGCATCGTGGAGCAATTGGGGTTCGCTATGATGTAAGTTTGTTTGTAATCAGCTACGGCCTGAGGGTTAACTTCAGTCACTACCAAGGGCACATCTTTTTCGTTTCTGAAATGGGACGTGTTATCAATCACTACGCATTTATTATCGGCAGCTTGCGGAGCATATTCTGCCGAAACTGAACCTCCAGCAGAAAACAAAGCGATGTCAGCTTGAGCGAAATCAAAGGTTGCCAAATTTCCAATTGTGATCGATTTCTTATTGAAATCGATCTTCTCTCCAGCACTGCGTTCACTGGCCAAAGGATAAATATTATCAATGGGAAAAGCCCTTTGCTCAAGAATTTCTAATATGGTTTTGCCTACAGCACCTGTGGCACCAACTACGGCTACATTGTATTTTTTCATAACTGTTTATTGAAAAGTTGTGGTTGTTTAAACTAATTCAGTGGATTGAGTCTGCGCTTTATGACGCATGATGTGATCCATGATAACCAATGCCATCATGGCTTCAACGATTGGCGTCGCGCGAATTCCTACACATGGATCATGCCTGCCTTTGGTAATCACGTCAATGGCATTACCGTCCACATCAATGCTTTTTGCGGGAAGCCTTAATGATGAGGTGGGTTTAAAGGCCACACTGACTGTTACATCTTGGCCAGTTGAAACACCGGCTAAAATGCCACCTGCGTAATTACTGTCGAACTCATTGTTAATAATTTCATCTCGATGTTCTGAACCATTTTGCGCAACAGATGCAAACCCAGCACCTATTTCAACACCTTTGGTGGCATTGATGCTCATCATGGCCAAGGCCAATTCAGCATCTAATTTTCCATACACAGGTTCGCCAAGACCCGCCGGTACATTAACTGCCTTGGCATTGATGCGAGCGCCTACAGAATCACCTGATTTTCGTAAAGCATCCATATATTGATCTAACTCAGGTACTTTTTCTATTTCTCCTGTGAAAAATGGACTCTCATCAATTTGAGTTAAATCACCTGCTTTGAGAGGTATATCACCCAGCTGCGCCAACCACGCTGTGATGGTGATGTCATAGTTTTCGAACAACCATTTACGGGCCAAAGCCCCTGCAGCAACTCGCATGGTAGTCTCACGTGCTGATGATCGACCACCACCGCGGTAATCACGTACACTGTATTTTTTCCAATAAGAATAATCTGCATGCCCAGGTCTGATTTGTTTGGCAATGTTGGTATAGTCTTTACTTCGAGCATCTGTATTCTCAATAATCAAAGCAATGGGGTGACCGGTGGTCACTCCCTCAAAGACCCCTGACACTATTTGCACATCATCTTTTTCTTTGCGCTGTGATGTATGTCGAGATTGACCGGTTGCACGGCGAATCAGTTGTCGTTTGATTTCTTCTGGAGTGATCTTCATGCCTGGAGGAAACCCATCTAATACACATCCAATGGTGCTACCATGAGATTCACCAAAAGATGTGAATCGTAAATTTTTACCAAACGTATTATGCGACATGTAATTCCAGAAATTCTTTAAAAGCAACCCGATACTTTAACAAATCAGCTCGACTAAAAAAACAAATACCTTGCCCACCCAATTCAAATTCCAACCATTCAAAACAAACCTGCGGGAAACAGTCGCTTAAGACAACATCGTTGTAACCCACTTCTAGAAACAAAAACCCGCCTTCTTTCAAGTAATCTGGTGCTTGCATCAAAATTTTCACAGGCAACTCCATACCTTGAAGATTACTGACCAAAGCCAATTTAGGTTCGTGACCGTATTCAGCTGGCAAGTCCTGATATTCATCCTCTCCAACATAAGGTGGATTGGCCACAATCAAATCATAAAGACTGCTTGGGTTACGTTCTATCTCATCAAATAAATCAGATTCTATGCATTGCACCCTTTGCGACAAACTCAAGACTTCATTGTTGACCTGAGCCAACTGCAGTGCCTCATGACTCAAATCAACCAAATCAACAGTGGCATGCTTAAAATAATGAGCGATGGCCAAACCGATACAGCCTGAACCAGTACATAAATCCATGACTCGAGCTGGAGACTCAAGGTCAATCCAAGGCTTAAAGCCAGCATCAATCAATTCAACAAAAGGGGAGCGAGGAATCAACACTCGCTCATCTACCTTAAACCTTAAACCTGCAAAAATTGCGAAACCTACTAAGTAAACCATGGGTATTTTTTGCTTGACCCTGCGATTTAACAATTGGTAAATTTGATCAACTTGATTTGTTTTTATTGAATGACTGTACATCAAATTCAATTCATCAAACTCTACTTCCAACACATGCATCAGTAACAAAACCACCTCATCCTCAGCCAATTGAACACCATGCCCATAAAAAACATCATGTTGGGCCAAAAAATCCACCGATTTTTCGAATATATCATGCAACAAAGTCGTCACTTATTTCGCCAGAACTCAAAAAGTTATACAATGCCTGTTTTTATCAATCAGGTCAACGGTTAAAACAGCTTTATGTTCAAAACTCCTATGCGTCCTATATACATAATCTCATGCTGCTGCCTTTTTTTACTGGCATGTGAAAACAACAACACCCACACCATTGAGCAAAAAGAATTCAAAAGCTTGAAATTATTTCCTCAAGGCAAATCATTTTCAGGCTTTCAATTAACCAGTCACAAGAATAAAACCTGGAAAAAAAATGATTTTAAAGGCACTTACTCAGTGGTGTTCTTTGGGTTTGCTAACTGCCCCGATATCTGCCCTACTACACTACTAGATATGCAAAAAATTGATAAAAAACTGAATCAATTAGGCAAGGAAAGCCCTCGGTTTATTTTTATTTCTGTAGATCCCGATAGAGATACACCTGAAGTCTTGGATGAATACATTAATTTCTTCAGCCCTGATTTCTTTGCGTTAACTGGTGATGCCCCCAATATTTTATCCTTGGCGTCACAACTAGGGGTGGCTTATAAAGTGGCAGATCATCAGCCAGGTGATTTAGTCTATGATGTAGATCATGCATCGGCATTGTTCCTTATCAATCCTGAGGGAGAAAGAATCGGCCTTTTCACAGCGCCACATGATTTTGAATCAATCACCCAAGACCTGAGCATTTTAATGGAGTCGACATGAAGGGCATTGCATTAATTTTTCAATACATCCTACCTCATCGCTTATTATCACGATTGATGTACTACCTGATGCGCATCAGATTCAAACCAATCAAAAATTTCACCCTCAATCGAATGATAAAAACCTTTGGCATCAATTTAGATGAAGCCATATCAAAAGATTACGATGATTACCCTCACTTTAATGCTTTCTTCACGCGCGAATTAAAACCTGAGGCCAGACCTATTGACTTGGCCAAAGAAAGCTTGGTATCACCAGTAGATGGCGTGGTTTCACAAATGGGGTCAATTGCACACGATCAGATTTTCCAAGCGAAAGGACACCATTACACCATAGCAGACTTATTGGCAGATGACCT
>CALDFB010000005.1 GCA_937942365.1 uncultured Marinicella sp.
GTTGATCAAGCCATAGCCGAAGGGTATGTAGATGAACAACAACTCTATGTCACAGGAGGCAGCGGAGGAGGTGTGTTGACTGCTTGGATCATCGGCCATACGGATCGTTTTAAAGCGGCAGTCGTGGCCAAGCCAGTAATTAATTGGATCAGCTTTGTTTTGTATGCAGATAACCCAGGTTTTTTTTACAAATACTGGTTTGCTGATAAACCTTGGAATGACACTGAGAATTACCTGAAAAGGTCACCACTTTCTTATGTAGGAAATGTAAAAACGCCAACCATGCTATTAACAGGCGAAGAAGATTACCGAACTCCAATTGCTGAATCAGAGCAGTACTATTCGGCTTTGAAATTACAGAATGTAGATGCGGCCATGGTAAGAATTCCTGGTTCAGGTCATGGTATTGCCAACCGTCCCAGTAATTTAGTGGCTAAAGTTGTCAGTATTTTGGCTTGGTTTGACAAGTACCGAACTACTGGAAATAAATAAATAAGAACTGAAATCGTGAAATTCTTTTTAAGTTTCAGTTGGGATGTATTTCAACAAAGCTCATGTATATCTGATGTATAAGCAAGTTTTATGTTGAAATTCAGAACATTTTCAGTAGATTTTAGGTCGATTTCATAAAAGTTTCATGTCTTACTGACTTATATTTTTTATCATTTATTTCAACAATAATGAGGAAGAAATATGAAATCTATGAGTAGTTTAATGGCAGTTTTTTTGATGATCACAATGAGTGCTTCAGTCTTGGCAGTGCCAACTGATTATGTGGTTTTAAGTTGGTCAGAGAATTCTGGCTTGCAAGTGAAGTCATATCAAGTTGTAGACTTACCTGAAAATAAATATCAACTTAAGTCTCCACCTGATCGAGGTGGATATGTCAGTTTGATTGATAATGACAACATGGGTGACACCATTTATGTGTCACTGAAAAATGAACGTTTAACCCGTTCTGAGCACCATGGTCATGAACATATTGATGGTAAATACATAGAAAACGAAGAGCAGATTTTTGTATTAAAAAGCCCCCATAATCAGAATATATCAGTGCAGGTCTTCAATGAAAACCAGCGCAAAGTGTCCCCAGTATATAGGCTGAAAAATTTACTCGAGAATGTAACCCCCAAAACATCAAACTCTAAGCAAGTTGGTGGGCTTCTTGATAACAGAGTTAATTTGTTGATCATGGGTGATGGATACACGAGTGCTGAAGAAAATAGTTTTAATGCAGATGCAGATGCAGTCATCGATAAAATGTTGACCTTTGAACCGTATAAGTCCTACGGACAGTTCGTTAGATTTAATCGATTATTCACTGCCAGTAATGAATCAGGTGCGGATCATCCAGTCGACCCTTGTGGTGATGGTGTGGCAGATCCTTTGGCTCCTTTGTTTGTTGATACTGGATTTGATGCCACTTATTGCACAGCCAATATTCAACGTTTATTAACAGTTGATTCTGCAAAGGTTTTTACTGCAGCAGCAGCCATACCCAATTGGGATGCGATTGTAGTTATCGTTAATGACACAACCTATGGTGGTGCAGGTGGTTCATTCTCAACCATTTCTACCAATGTGGCAGCAGCTGACGTTTTTATTCATGAATATGGTCATTCATTCACTGGTTTAGCCGATGAATACGATACGCCTTTTCCTGGTTTTCCGGCCTGTAGTGACACGGGAGGTGGTGACAGTTGTGAGGCCAATGTGACCGATGAAATGAACGCAGCAGATATAAAATGGAGTTACTTAATTGATGGTTCAACACCAATTCCAACGCCTGATTCTGGTGCATTCGATAATTTGATCGGCTTATTTGAAGGTGCGCGTTATCAGTCTTCAGGCATGTATAGACCGAAAAGGGTTTGTAATATGCGAACTTTAGGCTCTGAGTTTTGTGAAGTCTGTCAAGAAGCGTATGTTTTGGAATTGTATGCTGGTAACTTTGCAGGTCAGGGTCAGCCGTTAAGCTTGATTGAACCAGCCAGTCAAGACCCGCTCATTGCTTCAGTCACTGGTATGGTCTCAGTGCCATCCACTTTTAAAGTGAAAACTTTACAGCCAACCCATGATTTAAATGTCAGGTGGTTTGTAGATGACATTTTAATCTCAGACATCACTTCATCAGAAGTTATACAAGAATTTGAATATACTCCTACAGCTGAAGGCTTGGTATCTGTTAGGGTAAGGGTTAAAGACCGATCTCCTTTGGTTGACTCTAGTCGATTTGCTGAGCTGCCCTTTTTTGAATTTGAGTGGACGCTTAATGTCCAAGCATTGAACGACTTGATTTTTGCAGATGGCTTTGAGTGATTTGATATAAATATAGCAGTCTTTTAGTCTGCAATTTTGTTCAAAGGGTTGTTTGTTAAGAGCACACAACCCTTTAAAATTACAGCTCAGGGCCTACTTATAACTACTTATAACCCATTAATGATGTGTTCGCTCCAATTCTCCATATTTGAATTCATCGCTTTTAATTCATTGATGTTATACAGTCCCAAGACTTTGATTTCATCTTCATTGCTGTGAATCTCATCGGAGGACAGTTCCCAGCGCTCTACAACACCGATGTGCACTCGCCCAACGGGATTGCTGTTATCTATAATATAACCGAGCTGGGATTTGCTCACAATATTTGACACATTTAATTCTTCATCGATTTCACGTTGAGCAGAAGTTTCAATGGTTTGATCTAAATCAATAACCCCCTCATTATCATAAGCCAAATCAAAAGCATCTATATGACCGCCAAAGCCTATTGAATTTGAGTTGTGTAGACGGCTTTCACCACCTTTTTTGGTGCGTTGGTAAACGGCAATTTTATCTTGGTAGGATAAAATGATGTAAGGAATGATTTGTTTGAAGTGTTCGTCTTCTTCTAAATGTGGTCGGGGTCCTATCCATAATTGGCTTAAATCAAAAATTTGTTCAGTGGTTTTAATAAACCCTTCACCTTTTAATGCTTGTTTGACTTGATGGTTACTGATACAAATGATGTGTTGCATGTAATGGGTTCCGTTTAATTTTTATTAATGGGATAGAATTGGAATGAGCTGTGATGTATTTTTAGCTATTAAATCAGTCAGTTTATATTACTGTTTGATTTATAGTAATCATATTTAGCTTGATAAAACGATTTGGTTTTGATGTGTTTTGTTTTTACCATGGCCATGTCCATTGCTTTAAGGGCTTGATTTGGACGACCCAGTAAAAAATGTGCCTGAGCCATTCCTGCATAAGGTTGATGCAAGTTGTCAGCTAATTCAGTGGCTCTTTTAAAGTATTTAATTGCATTGCTGTAATTCATTTCATTGAGCTCAGCATTGGCTAAATCAATCCAATTAAAAGGGTCTTTTTCGTTGTGATTTTTAAGTAGGTCCGCAATTATGTTGGCTTCATCCATGCGGTTGGATTTTACCAATAGTTTTTGATAGTTATTTAACAGTTCTAATTGATAAGGGTCGATCGACAAGCCATACTTAAAAACTTTCTCGGCAACTTGTTCATTACCAAGTCTACGATATAAAACCCCAAGCATATTGATAGCTCTGAGGTTGTTAGGTTGTAGTTTAATTGCAGTTTTGATGTGCCAATAAGCTTGATCGGTTTGATCATGAATGATGGCTTCAGCTGCCCGGTTGGTATAGAACATGGCAAAAAATTCATCTTTATGAACCCGCCTTAAAGTTCTCGATCCAAATGCAGGAAAGTAATCAATTCTTATTTTATAATTCGGATTGACATATTGCCTCGTGTTTCTAACTTCTTTAACATATACGACTGTTCGTATATGATCAGATTCCAGTTGTATGTTGTTTTCCAGTTGATAAATTGGCTCAGTACGTGCTAATTCAAAGTTGGTTCCAACGTTGACCAGTTTCGCCAGCGCTCTGGTAACAATTGCCAAAGATAAACAGTTACCAGTGCTCTGGGATAATGATTCAGAAGCCATTAAGGTATCTGCCTGAAAATTAAAGTTCTGTAACTTACTTTCTAAATATTTGTAAATCCGTTCACTGCCAGAGAGCGCGCGATAACTGAAGCTGTTGTAAGCTTTCATAAAATCACGTTCTTGTTCAGGGGTCAATTCAAAAATTTCATCTGTGACAGGTAAGGGTTCTATTGCACTGAACCATTCATCATAAAATAAATCTTTTTCAGTGTAGTCATTTTGAATGTTTAAACGAGGAGGTGATTGTTGACATGCAGACAAGAACAATACCATCATGACCAAGCTGAATTTCAAGATACATGATAAGAAAGAAATGTGTTGTTTCTCTAGTCTATGCATACGTTTATTATAAAACATCACTCAATAAATCAACAGAGTTTTTCTAAAGTTTACGTTTTTATCGATCGAAAACGCGTCTGAAAGTGTTATTTTTAGCATTGTTACAATTATGTTGGTCAAATAAATGTCAGCTTTAGGACAACTTTGTTAGAGCAGAAGTTCATTAAAAAGTCAGATCAAATCATTT
>CALDFB010000006.1 GCA_937942365.1 uncultured Marinicella sp.
CCACATGGAACTTTTCCCAATGTAGGTTTATTACAATCCTACATAGAACAAGGCGAATATGAGCTGGCGCAACAGAGTATAGATAGTTTGGAGTCGTCGATCTCTACAGACTCTGAATATTGGCCTTTGTATTTGATGTTAAAATCCAACTTAGCCAGTCTAAATGCTGATATTGATCAAGCACGAGTTTTTGCTATACAAGCAGAGCTTATTTACCAAAAACGGAATTTACCCAAGGGCTATTTAAATGCTGCCAGAAGACTGGCAGCTGTGATGTCATCGAATTCTGAATCTAAACAAGCGATCGATTACCTTGAAGAAAAACTGACAGAAGCCATGACACAGTTTGCACCAACCAGCTCCACGGTATTAGGTATCCAATCAGACTTGGTTGATTTATACAGCGGTCAGGGTGATTACTCTAACGCCTTAAAGCACGCAGAAAAATTAATTGAAAACATCAATAGGGTCTTTGGCGAAAATCATCCTTTTTTGATACAGGCCTATATCAATCAAGCCAGTATAAATCGAGCAACAGGTCAGGTTGATGAGGCCCAAGAATTTGCAGCCAAAGCTTTCGATTTATCCGTAAAAGTTAACGGCTTGGTGCATGAAATGACAGCGAAAGCAAAAAACTTAACAGGAATACTGTCTTTTGTTAAAGGAGATATTGATAAGGCACTGACGCAGTTACATGAAGCTGTAGGTTTATACGAGCAATCATTGGGCTCGGATCATCCAGACTTATGGGAAGTTAAGACTAATTTAGCAGCCATCTTACATATAGCAAGAAAGGTTGATGATGCCATCGCAATCTTGGAACCAACTCTTAACAGCCAAGTGATCAAACTGGGTGAAGCGCATGATTCAACCCTCTATACACAAATCACCTTATCTCGATTGTATGGTGAAAAAGGTTGGTTAGACAAAGCAGAAGATTTGGCTAAAGGTGCATTGATTAATGCACTGGGAAATTTAGGGGCTAAGCACTCAACAACCATCGACACTCAATTTGTTTTGGCTGATATCTACCATCAACAAAAAAGATTTGGATTAGCCATCGATTTACTTATCTCGGTTAAAGATGCCTTGACTGATAAAAATGAACGGATTGTACCAGTGTACAATGCACTGGCGAAGTCTTATTTGGAACTGCCTGATTTTAAGAGTGCTAATAAATATATAGATAAAAGTCTTGAAACCTCAATAAAGTTATTGGGGGAAGAAGCCCCTAGAACAGTTTTACAAATAATTAAATCAGGGCATCATTATTTGGCCATCAATGATCTTAAAAAAACTCGAAAATATGTTGCAATGGCAGCTCAAAAGATCGAGGAAAATAACATTGAATCCAAGCGAATCACTGGTGCCATGGATGAATTGAGGACTCTTGTTGAACAACATGAATAATCAAGTTTTTAGTTTTTTAGCTTTTGGGCTAATCTGGCAGTTCTCTTACCTTGTGCCAGGCACAACTGTTTTTCATTTTTATCAATGGTGCGATTAGACTCAAAGTCTGCCCAATGTGTGGCGCCGTAAGGTGAGCCTCCAGATTCGGTATAAAGTAGTGACTTTTCTGAATAGGGCAGACCTGCGATCACCATTCCAAAATGTAACAAAGGAATCATCATGTTGATTAAAGTGGTTTCTTGACCGCCATGTAGTGAAGAAGCCGTGCAAAAAACACCCGCAGGTTTACCTTCCATTTCACCGGAAAACCAGAGATTTCCGGTGGTGTCGATAAACCTTTTTAAGGGAGATGCCATGTTGCCGAAATAGCTGGGGCTTCCCAGTATGAGTGCATCACAATCGATCATATCTTGCTCGGAAACCAAGGCATCGTTAGGTCTTTCGGCATCAGGTAAATCAGATTCAACTGTTCTGAGCATGGCTTCACAACCATCGATTGACTCGATACCACGTGCCATCAGGCGTGCCATTTTTTGTGTATTGCCTCGTTTAGAAAAATACAATACCAGTACTTTGGTGGTTTGATTGCTCATGCAAATAAACTCAATATATTCTCAGGAGGTCGACCAATGACGGCTTGACCCTGATGGGATACGATAGGGCGTTCCATTACTTTTGGGAATTGAGATAACTTCTTAATCAATTGTGTATCATCCAAAGTGGGATCGGAGAAATTTTGTTCTTTGTAGTCTGCTTCGCCTTGGCGGAAAATATCTCTGATGCCGAGGCCTAACTCTTCCAATAATTGCGTGATTTGAGTTTCACTGAGTGGGGTGTCAAGGTATTTAACCACAGCAAAATCTATCTGTTGCTGTTCTAAAATAGCCAGTGTGGCTCTGGATTTAGAGCATCTGGGGTTGTGGTATATGATGGTTTTGGACATTTGCAAGACAGCCCTTAAGCGCTAATAAAACCGTTATTTTACGTTATAATATCAACCTTGTCATGGATAGTCTTGTTGTAGACAAATTAAGTTCATTTTTCATTTTATTGGTTAAAACTACATGATTAAAAACGCAGAAACAGTCAAAAAAATTGAAACCTTATTGAAAGCTTGGGGAGCCATTCAGGTAGAGGTCACTGATAACAGTCATTTGCATGTGGGTCATGAAGGGGCGAAATCAGGTGGTGGTCATTTTGCTGTGGAAGTTCATTCTGGTGAGTTCAGAGGTTTGAGTCGAATAAAATGTCACCGTTTGGTTTACCAGCAATTGGATGAATTGTTTGCGGATGGTTCTATACATGCATTAGAAGTTAATGCATTGGCTGCATCATGTTTGGCTTAGCTATGAATCTTCACTGATTCAAAACCAGATCTCTAATTACTGGATTACTTTATGAAAAAAACTACTTTTAAATTTATTTGGCTTTTGATAACTCTATTGAGTTTAATGGCTTGTAATCAACAGTCAACGGATGAATCAATTGAAGACGATTCAAAATTGCTCGCTGCGGTTGGGGAATATCAGGTCACTGAGGCCTATTTAAGTGCTTTCCTGAGGAGTCAAGGCCTGACTCAACCAACAGAACAACAACAAGAGCAAGCTTTAGAGACGCTGGTGAAGCAACTCTCATTGGCGCATCATGCCCATAAAAATGGTCTGAAACTAACTCAACAACAAGCCTTTGAAATTAAACAAGCCAAGCAATTGGCTTTGGCACAAGTGGCAATAGAACAACATTTAACTGACAACCCAATTACGGATGAAGATCTTAAAGCTGAATACAAAAGAATTTCTGACGAATTGAAAGGTGAGGAATTTCATGTCAGGCATCTGCTGTATCAAGATGAAGCAGAAGCCTTACAAGTGTTAGACGAAATTAACGGTTCAGGTGACTATTTAACAGCTGAAAAAGCTTATTTATCAGCCAATCCCAGTACAAAAAATGTGGGAGATTTGGGTTGGGTCAATATCATGCAAGTGCCAGAGGTATTCAGAAAACCATTACAGACCATGCAAGCCGATACATTTCACCCACACACTCTGATCAGTCAGTTTGGCGCACATATATTGTATTTGGATGATAAAAGGCCTCTTGTGGCACCTGAGTTTACTGAGGTAGAAGCTGGAATTAGGCAGACGTTGAGGCAAAGAAAAATTGATCGATATCAACAATTGATGGTCATCAAGTCTAAGGCCAAAATAAGTAAATAAGTTTTTTGATTTAAAATGAGCATTAAAAAAGCCTCACATTGAGGCTTTTTGGTCTTTTACTGCTTTACTGCTCAGTGTTAATTGAGGTCCATGAAGCTGCGCAGTTGTTCTGATCGGCTTGGGTGGCGAAGTTTTCTTAAGGCTTTGGCTTCGATTTGACGTATCCTTTCACGGGTTACATCGAATTGCTTACCGACTTCCTCTAAGGTGTGGTCGGTATTCATGTCAATCCCAAATCTCATGCGTAGTACTTTGGCCTCACGTGGTGTTAAGCCAGAAAGTAAGTTCGTCACCGTATTGGTTAAACCATTTGCAGTGGTTGACTCCAATGGAGATAAAATGTTGCCATCTTCAATGAAATCGCCCAAACTTGAATCTTCATCGTCGCCGATTGGGGTTTCCATAGATATCGGTTGTTTGGCAATTTTAATGACTTTGCGGACTTTAGCCACCGGCATTTCCATCACATCAGCGATTTCTTCAGGTGTTGCTTCACGGCCTTTTTCTTGTAGTAACTGACGTGACACACGATTGAGTTTATTGATGGTTTCAATCATGTGCACAGGGATACGAATGGTTCTGGCTTGATCAGCAATAGAGCGGGTAATTGCTTGACGAATCCACCATGTTGCATAAGTAGAAAATTTGTATCCGCGTCGGTATTCAAATTTTTCAACGGCTTTCATCAGGCCAATGTTACCTTCCTGAATCAAGTCTAAGAATTGTAAGCCACGGTTGGTGTATTTTTTCGCAATAGAAATAACCAAACGTAAATTGGCTTCAATCATTTCTTTTTTGGCGCGTCTTGATTTGGCCTCATTAACAGTTACATTGCGATTGATGGCTTTAATTTCAGGAATCAATTGTGCATAGGCCTTTTCTATGCGGATTAATTTATTTTGTAAAGCGATGATTTCATCTTTGTAGATTTCAAGCATGGTAACCGAATCGCCACCTTCTTTGATGCGGTTGTCGACCCAGTTTATGTCGGTTTCATTGTTCATGAATGACCGGATGAAAACTTGGCGGGTGAGTTTGCATTGGTTGACTGCAATATCCAGTATGCGTCGTTCGATTTTACGAATTTCGTCTTGGGCTGATTTGACATCAAAAATGATGTCTTGCATTGTTATGGGTGCGAATTTAAATTCGACCAAGATATCAGCTATTTGGCGCATGTAATTTTTCTGTTTGACATCACCTATGCCGGCTGTTTCAATTGAGTCATTGAATTTGTCGAATAATTTTTGTACTGCTTTGATGCGATTGGCAACGCCTTCCATATCTAAGCCTTGTTCAACGATTTCTTCTTCCTCTTCGTCTTCATCAACTGGATCAGTTGGCTTTTTGACTTTTGGAATAACCGCCTCAGTATGTGGGTCATAAATATCGGTAATGAATTGCTCAATTTTCAGTTCTGAATCAAGCATGTCTTGGTTGTACTCTAAAACAGTCTTGATGGTGTGAGGGAATAAGAAAGTTGACTCCATAATTAAATGATCGCAACGTTCAATTCGTTGAGCAATGGCAATTTCGTCTTTACGTTCGAGTAATTCTACTGAACCCATTTCACGCATATACATTCTTACAGGGTCGGTGGTTCTGCCAATACTTGGGTCTACAGCTGAAAGCACGGCAACGGCTTCCTCAGTGGCAGTGTCATCATCTTCTTTGGCTGTTGAATCATTTAAAATAATGCTGTCTTCTTCAGGTGCTTCTTCTAACACTTGAATACCCATGTCATTGATCATTTGGATGATGTCTTCAACTGAATCAGTTTCGATGATGTCATCAGGTAAGTGATCATTGACCTCGCCGTAAGTGAGGTAGCCTTGTTCTTTACCTTTGAGTATCAAAAGCTTGATTTGAGATGTTTGTTTTTCAGTTGCCATATTTTAATGTCTACTATTTTGGTCTATTGGTTGGTTTTTTGACGCAACAGTTGCACCAAAGATTGCTTTTCTGCGCTATTTAAGCCAGATTCCATCTGTTTGTTTCTTAAACGTTCAATTTCAGCTTTGGAGTTCAGTTGTTGTAAGTAACTGATTATATCCGCAAACTCCAGAGCTTTTTCAGCATCGTCTAAATGATCATACATTCGCATTAATTGGCCCAAATAAGGGCTGTAATCTGAATCTCTGAAATGTTCTAGCATTGCTGCTGCATTGATTTGGGGATTGTGACGTTGAATTTCAACAATTTTATCAATTATTTCAACCCCTTTAAATGATAATTTGTGTAAGTTTAGGTCATTGGGGATGTTTTTACAAAAATGAGGTGAGTTAAGTAACAAACTGATGAGCTTTCTGAAAGGGTTTTCGGTGACTGGCTTGACTTCGCTTTGTTGTGATTTAGGCTGGTCTTTGATTGAAAGCATCATGCCTGAAACCTGACTGATTTGCTGGGTCATCATTTTTTTAAATGCCCCTTTGGGTAACTGATTCAGGTAAGGTTTGGCTTTTTCATGTAATTGTGCCTTGCCATCGATACTTTTGGTATTAATGCCTTTACTGATGACTTGCAGTAAAAAGTCTGATAATGGCGTGGCTTGATCAACCTTTAGGTCAAAACTTTCTTTGCCATTTTTCATGATAAAACTATCAGGGTCTTCACCTTGAGGTAAGAACAAAAAATCTATGATTTTATTGTCTAAGTATAATGGCAGTGCTGTGCTTAATGCTTTTTCAGCTGCTTGTATACCTGCAGAATCACCATCAAAACAGAATACGATGCGATCCCATACTTTGAATAAATTGCTGATGTGTTGAGCAGAAGTGGCAGTGCCTAATGTAGCTACCGAGTTTTTAACGCCGTGTTCGTGTAGTGCAATGACATCCATATACCCTTCAACAACCAATATGAATGATTCATTGCTGTGTTTTCGGGCTAAGTGTAAACCGTACAACTCATTGCTTTTATGGAATAAGTCTGTCTCAGGGGAGTTGAGGTATTTGGGTTTTTGCTCCGCTTCAACCGCACGTCCACCAAAAGCAATAACACGTCCACGTTTGTCGTGGATTGGGAACATTAATCTGTTGCGGAATTTGTCGTAAGTATGTTGTTGATCATTTTGGGTTGAAAGCCCAGTGCGTTTGAGTAGATCGTGCTCGCTTTGATCAAAACGTTTCAGTAAAGCATCCCATTCATTGAGGGCGTAACCCAGTTGAAACGTTTTACAAGTTTGTCCACAAAGGCCGCGATTTTTTAAATATTCAATTATCTGCGGAGATGTTTTTAATTGCTGTTGAAAGATGCGGGTGGTTTTTTCTGTAACTGCAAATAAGTTGGTTTTGGGTTTTTGTCCAGCGTAATTGTCAATACTGGGGACCTGCATCCCAGCCAGTTGAGCCAGGTCTTTGATGGCGTCAATAAAATCGAGACCTTCATATTCCATTAAAAAGCCAATGGCACTGCCGTTTTTGCCACAACCAAAACAATGGTAAAATTGTTTTTGTTGGCTTACAGTAAAAGACGGGGTGTTTTCGGCATGAAATGGACATAATCCTGAATAGTCTTTGCCGGCTTTCTTCAGTTGCACACGTGCACCAACCACGTCATGAATATCAATGCGATCTAACAGAGATTCGATAAATTCATTGGGGATGGATGCCACAGCCTGTTATTGGGTCAAACTATTTATTTTACAGCAATGATGGTTTATGACAAGGCTGATTTGACAATTTGGCTGACTTCTCCCATATCAGCTTGCCCGGCCACTTTGGCTTTGGCTAAACCCATGACTTTACCCATGTCTTGCATGCCATTGGCACCAGTCTCGGTAATAATGGTTTGAACAATGCCTTCTACTTCTTCTGTAGAAAGTTGTGCTGGCAGGTATTTTTCAATGATGGTTATTTCAGCCAATTCCTTTTGTTGCAGATCTGGACGATCTGCATCAGCAAACTGTGATGCGGCATCCTTGCGCTGTTTGATCATTTTACTCACAATCGAAAGTACATCAGCATCACTCAATTCGCGACGTTCATCCACTTCAATTTGTTTGATAGCGGCTGTTATCATACGTATGGTACCAAGGGTTTCTTTGTCCTTGGCTTTCATGGCAGATTTCATGTCATCGGTAATTTGTGTTTTAAGAGACATGGAAGTGTTCCTGGCTATTCATTGTAGTTTGTGAGTTATTTGACTTTGGGTTGCAAAGTCAACATTGATCTATCTTTAAAGTTCAATACATTCTGCGTGGAATGCCTTCTTTAGCAACACGTCTTTGTAGGCGCTTAACTGCTGCAGCTTTTTTGCGCTTTCTTTCTTGGGTTGGTTTCTCGTAATACTGGCGTTTACGTGATTCTGCTAAAACTCCGGCTTTTTCGCAAGCGCGCTTAAAGCGTCTCAATGCAAAATCAAACGGTTCGTTGTCTCTAACTTTTACACTAGGCATAAGTTTGTAGTCTCCAAATGGTTGCCAACTTTGGGCGGTATCAGTTTGTTATAAGCGGCTCCATTGAGCTGCCCGTAAAAAGACCGCGTATTTTAAGGCTTTTCTGGTTAATTGCAAAGGTAAAAACAGTTTTTTTTGAAGTGATGTATGAGAGCCAAGTTATTTAGATGTTCATATCACAGCTTGTTGTAAATGAGTGACTGGAGTTAATGTGGAGTTTTGCCGTGGTATTGGGTGCTTATATCCATTAAACTTAAACCATACAATAGTAAACAAATTAAGATCTCCAGTATGAGGGTGAATGACGAATAATATGAGTGATTTAATCGATAATTATCAACAAGTCATGGCTCGGATTCAAACAGCCACCGAGCTCGCTAAGCGAGTTAAGGCGCCAGAATTACTGGCAGTAAGTAAAAGGCATGATGTTGAAAAAATCAAAGCATTGGCGGCGATTGGGCAAGTGGATTTTGGCGAGAGTTATGCTCAAGAGGGTGTGAAGAAAAAAGAGCAGTTGTATGAATTTCCTTTGGTGTGGCATTTTATCGGCCCAATTCAATCGAATAAAGTAAAGTTGATTGCACCCAATTTTGATTGGGTTCACTCAGTTGACCGCATCAAAACGCTTCAGTTGCTTAATCACCATCGCGCAGATAATCAACAGCCATTGAATGTTTTGTTGCAGTTAAAAATAGGTGATGAGCCCAACAAGTCTGGTGCCACTTATGATGATGTTGTTGAATTAGCAGCCCTTGCCGAAAATTTGGAGGGTTTGAAATTACGGGGGCTGATGTGTATTCCGCCTGCCAGTGATGACTTCAATATTCAGTGTGGTTTTTTTCAGGAAGCAGAAGTGGTGTTTGGTGAAATGGTGTCAAAATATCCTCAGGTCGATACCTTGTCAATGGGCATGAGCGGTGATTTAGATGCAGCCATCCAGACTGGTTCGACACTGGTTAGAGTGGGCACTGATATATTTGGAAGAAGGCCTGAGTAAATTACTTAGGCCTTCTATGATCAGAATACTGTCCAGTTCATTTTCCACCAATCGAGGAATTCATCAAAGTCGATCTGCTCATTGTTGTCAACATCAATGGTAGCAAAACCTCTTTCTGCATTGTCAGAGCTGGCATCAGGTGCCAATACTTTCAATAATTGAGTGAATTCATCAATATCGATGAGTCCACTTTTGTCTTTGTCGAAAAAGTCGAAATGGTCTTTGATTTCTGTTATCTCTTCAGGGCTTAAGTCAGACATGATTGATTTGTTAAGTTGATAAAATGGCATTATATCGCTAAACGAATTATTTTTGCAGCTGATTATCTGATTGAATTATAAATTCAGTGTTGTTACACATTTCATGGTCAGAAAACCAGTCAATCACTGACTGCTGTTTGTAATGTATATGGCCACTGCGGTAATGTATGTTAAAATCGCGCCACTTTTTTGACTGGAACGTATTATGGGATTTAAATGTGGTATCGTTGGTCTGCCCAATGTAGGTAAATCTACTTTATTCAATGCCTTAACAAAAGCTGAAATAGCAGCAGAAAACTATCCGTTTTGTACGATAGATCCCAATGTTGGTATAGTCGAAGTTCCAGACCCCAGACTGAATCAGTTGAGTGAAATTGTTGAACCTCAAAAAATCATACCCACAACCATGGAATTTGTTGACATTGCTGGTTTGGTGGCAGGTGCATCCAAGGGGGAAGGTTTGGGTAACCAGTTTCTGTCACACATCAGGGAGACAGACGCCATTGCTCATGTAGCCAGATGCTTTGAGGATGAAGATGTGATCCATGTTGACGGGAAAATTAATCCATTGTCAGACATAGAAACCATTAATACAGAATTGGCACTGGCTGATTTGGAGTCGGCAGAAAAGTCACTGCTCAGGACTCAAAAGAAAACTCGTTCTGGTGATAAAGACGCAGTCAAAAGAGCTGCCATTTTAGAGAAAATTGTTAACCACCTCTCTGATGGCTTGGCCTTACGCACATTGGAGCTTGCGAAAGAGGAGTGGGAAGCGGTTAAGGAATTCAGCTTCATTACAGCCAAACCAATGATGTATATTGCCAATGTTGATGACCAAGGTTTTGAGCATAATCCTTTGTTAGATCAGCTCAATGCCTTTGCTGCCTCTGAAGGTGCTTTGGTGGTGCCAGTTTGTGCTGCGATTGAAGCGGAGATCGCTTTGTTGGATGATGAGGATAAAGCTGAGTTTTTATCAGAAATGGGTTTGGAAGAAGCGGGTTTGAACCGAGTTATCAGAGCTGGCTATGAATTGCTGGGTTTAAATACTTATTTCACAGCTGGTGTGAAAGAAGTACGAGCCTGGACTTTTGTGCAAGGAGCCACTGCGCCACAAGCAGCCGGTGTCATTCATACGGATTTTGAGAAAGGTTTTATTCGTGCCGAAACCATGGCTTTTGCAGATTACATCCAATACCAAGGTGAGGTGGGATGTAAGGAGGCAGGAAAGCTGAGGTTGGAAGGCAAGGAGTAGATTGTAAAAGAAGGGGATGTGTTACATTTTAGGTTTAATGTCTAAAAAATAAAAAAAGCCCGTGATTGATGTCACGGGCTTTTTGATAAAGTTTCAATTCGAATAATTAGTCTTCAAAGCCGTTGATGAAAATAATGTCATCATCGAAATTGGCATCAGAAATTTGAACCACTGAATTTGATGTCACATAAAATAGATTTCCAGCTTCATCTTCTCCAAATCCCCTGATGCTGCTACCTGCATCAGCTAATGTTGCAAAACCTGACCAAACGCCACCGACCTGTTCTGACCAATAAAGAAGTCCGCTACAAAAGTCTCCATAAATATAAGTGCCTTGCCAAGTGGTTTCGGGTCCTCGGTATGGGACACCGCCAATGACTGAACAGGTAAATGGGCTGCCGCCAGTCGGATAATCAATGATTGGATCAACTGCTCCAGCAGCAGTACAGCCTTGTCCTGGTGTTTGAATAAAACCTTCTCTACAAACCCAGCCATAGTTTTCACCACCGGTAGATGTGGCAGGCTGGAAGTCAACTTCTTCACGGGTATTTTGGCCGACATCACCGATGAACAAATCACCCGTATCTCGATCAAATCCAAATCGGAATGGGTTTCTTAAACCCCAAGCCCATATTTCGCCACAATCAGTACTGACTCCGCTGAATGGATTGTCAGCTGGTATACCATAGTTGAGACCTTCTCCGCATGCATTACTGACGTTGGCGCCAGGGTTGTTAACATCAATTCGTATCATAGACCCCAATAATGCCCGAGAGTCTTCGTTACCAGTAAAATTACTGTCAGCTGCACAAGGTCCTGTATTATCTAGAGATCCTGGGCTTTTGGTTTGGCCACGATTACACGGATCACTACCGCTGCCACCATCACCCATGCCTATGTACAGATAGCCATCAGCAGGGCTGAAGTGTAGGTCACCACCATTATGGTTGCTGAAGTCTTGATCAATGCTGATAATGTTTAACCGGCTGTTAGGGTCGGCTACATCTGGGTCAGCTGCACTTACAGTGTATCTGGCAATGACTGTATCACCGGAATTGTTGGTGTAGTTGACAAAGAAAAAACCGTTAGTGGCATAATCAGGGTGAAACGCCAAGCCGAGTAAGCCCTGTTCTCCACCGCCATTGGTCAGAGGGTCAATGTTTAAAAATGGAGTTGCTAAGGTGGAGCCGTTTTTGATGATTCTAATCCGTCCACCTTGCTCAACCACAAACATTCTGTTACTGCCATCATTGGCGTTTCGAACTGCGACCGCATTCGAAAAACCAGACTGGAATGGAATTAACTGCGGGTCAAGTGGTGCCTGGGCGTTAACCGTCGATAGCATAAATAAATTGATGCTCAAGACGAATATGAAGCGATGTAAATTTAGTGTTTTGGCATATGATTTCATGATTTAACTCTGTTATTTTTATTTAATTCTTTTAACTTTGACGCTTCTGTTGCCATCGCCTTGCATTTGCCATGACCCCAGTGCCGCCGGTTCGATGGTGATCAGTTGTCGACCATCTGGTTCAAGATAGACAGAACCGCTGGATACAGCTTTCCAAATTTGTCCGTTATCTAGTTCGTAATAGGTTCGTCCCAGTTTGTCGGTATACTGTTTATCTAAGCGGGCTCTGATGTTACGTCGGTCTCCACCTCGTTGACGGGATTCAAACCCGGCATTGCGTTGTCTGGTTTCGCGATCTATGATGAGCTGTCTGTTTTTCAGCCACTGGCTTAGCATGTTAAGTTCATCAGCAGTTAACTTATTCAGCCCTGTTAACTGTTTTTCCTCTTCAGTCATCTGTGTCAGGTCTGGGGATTTAGCCAACACCGAGCCATAGGCTAATAATATGGCAGATAGCATGAACAGTTTTTTAGTCATATAAATTTCTCAAGGTTTAGATAAGGTGACAAATATACAGCAATCTACACTTAATTTGGCTGGTATATTGCTTGTTCAGTCACAAAAAAAGTGGTTTTTTCATGAATTAATACCTGTTATAACAAACTTTTAACACGATGAGCTAAAAAATTAGTAAAATGTGAATTAAAACCACAAAACCAAAAAAAGTAACTCGAAATAGATAGGTAACAATTGAAATGAAAACACCAAAAACTGTAGAGTGTAAGCCTCTGCTTTTGATTGGCGCGCTGCTTATGGCCAATTTATCACAAGCACAGCTTGATTTAAAATTAGATTCTGATACACCTTCTGTACAAAACAATGCGATGCCAATGATGGACTCAGTTCTGTATAACGTTGATAATGATGTGATGGAAGTCATCACTGAGTTTCCAGTGTTGTGCACCCACATATCAGGCTATCAACCCATCTCTGATGTGCAGTTAAAAGTATATGACCCCAACAACCTCGATTATCCTTTGTCTAACTTAAGGGATTTTAATTTGGGTGTTGCACAAGATATTTCATATGATCTGGCTGGTAGAAGTATCAATATAGTCAGTGAAAACCGTAATAAAGCTAAATGTATCACATCTGTGACTGACATTATTTATGACGGTGGCTTTGAAGATGGGCTGAAAATTGAAGTGCTTGATGGTTATGGTGTTTTGAGATACGAAGGTATACCATCCTCGGTGATTGGTAATTTAAATACAATTCAATATGCAGTGACTTACACCAATACCAGCCCAGTCCAACAAAAATTTGATTATGTTGATTATTGGCCGCAGACGCATAATGAAAATACCGGTTTTGATTTTAATTCGGCATTAGACTGGTATTTATGTAATGAAGATGACCCTGGTGTATCTTGTGGTTTCTATAACATAGGCAGAATAGGTGAAATAAGAACGGCTCAGCTTGGTCCAGGTAGAACACTGCGGATAACTTACGAGAAAACTTTGATTGCACCTGATGATTATGTCCCAGGAGAATATGTAAATATGATGGCTGGTGTGTTTTTTAGAACAGCAGCGGCAGAAGGCATTGACGGTGTGGATAAATCAAATGCAGCCAATAAATCTAATGGACAAGTATATATTGATCATTTGGTCATTGAAAACCGGATTAGAGTAGACTAAAAAGCATAAAAAAACTCAACTAAGAAAGCAGCTAACAGGCTGCTTTTTTAGTTTATGAGGGGCGAGATGACACCAGCACGTTTTAAAAAAATAAAACAGATTCTTCGGGCCAGACAAACTGATTTGACCGTGGTTATGGATTGGGTGCATAAGCCGCATAATTTTAATGCCATCATCCGTTCCTGTGATGCGGTTGGTGTGCTTGAAGCGCATTATATCCCAGTTGAAGACGGTTATAGACCTTTAACCAATACCGCCAAAGGGTCGCAAAAATATGTAACAGCCCATAAACACGATGATTTTATTGCAGTTGCAAGTCATCTGAAAAAACAGGGACATCAATTGTTGGTTGCACACCTTTCAGATCAAGCTGTAGACTATCGAGCCATTGACTATACTCAGCCAACAGCCATTGTAATGGGTGCAGAACTAGATGGTGTATCTCAAGCAACAGCTGATGCTGTGGATCAACACATCATCATTCCTATGTTGGGCATGGTGGAATCTTTGAATGTTTCAGTAGCTTGTGCATTGATATTGTATGAAGCACAGCGCCAGCGTGAGTCAGCAGGTATGTACGAAAACTGTTCATTGGATAAGAAGACATACGACCAAATACTGTTTGAATGGTGTTGGCCAAAGATTGCCGATTTGTGTAAAAAAACAGGTAAGCCTTATCCACTTTTAGATGAACATGGAGAATTCAAAAGTTTTTGAAATCGTGGGTTGGCAAGCATAACATCCAGAACATAAGGGATGGGTTGAATAAGTTCGTCATTGTGAGACACAAACCCCTGCCATCTGGGTGCCATTGATTCAATGAAGCGGTGGTGTTTTTTACTTGTTATATGTTGTTTTGCTAACAATGTAACTGGGATGTCAGTACTTGCACACTCATTCATCATATTGATGCTGTCAGCTGTAACAAACAAGTGTTTGGATTGTTGTAATAGAGCCTGGTAGGGGTTGGTGTCATTTTGGTCTTTGTACCAAAACATATCTTTGGACGTCAGTACAGCTTTGATTTTTATGATTTGCTTATTTGATAACCTGGGCGAGCCGCATAATTGAATGGCTTGATCAGGATATAGATTGCGAATTTTCTGAAGTTCAGCCTTAAAACTTTGGTTGAAATATTTGGTTGGAGGGCTGCCTAGGATGATCCCCAGCGAAGGTAAATTTTGTATTAAGTTTTGTTTCGAATGTTTAAACCATTGTGGGCTAAATGGGTGCAAACTGCCTGGATAATTGATGATATTTAAACCAGTTTTCTGGTCATGGTCAGGTATCAGCAATAAATCATAGTACGCGTGATTGTCTTTGGGGTTAAGAATTTGGATGTGCTTCAGTTCTGTAGCACCCTTTTTAAGTTTTTGGGCAATGAATTTACCTGCAGCCGCGGCTTTTTTACCAGTGGTAATGATGAGGTCAGGTGGGAGGCTGAAATCAGGTTTTTGACCATGCCATTTAAGACCATTTTGAAACCCTGGAATGATCCTAGGAGTGAATGTCTCCCAAGGTTGCTGTATTACGAATTGGTGAGCGTGATGCTTATTCGCAAGCCGTTCAGCCAAAGTTAAACTTTGAATTTCATGGCCTTTGCGTCCATCAGACAATACCCAACATAGATTTACTTTATTCAAACGCATACAAGGTTTATAATACTGCATCCATTATAAGGGCCAAGTCAAATACTTCATAGTAAGCATTTGCTTTTAAATAAGTGCATGGCCCATAGATTTAATAAAATGTGTTTTAGGATTGATTATGAACCAAGAAGCCGCCAATACCGAAAAAGTTTATCATGTGAAATCCTGTGATTTACCTGTGTCATGTCCAAGTAAAGGAATGGCTGTATGGAACTCACACCCCAAAGTTTTTTTGCCTCTAGAAGAGACAGGTGAAGCTATATGTGAGTATTGTGGTGCTAAATATATTCTGCAAGATTGAGCTTTTATCCAATCTCAACCACCACGTTTGTTGGCTTGAGTGTTCATGGTGCCTGAAACTCAAAATCAATCCGTAGCTCAACTGACAATTCTACAAGTGTTACCAGCGCTTAAAGTTGGTGGCGTAGAACGTGGTACCACTGAGTTTGCTATATATTTAAAACAACAAGGACACAAACCAGTAGTCATATCAGCTGGTGGACCATTGGTGGATGAGTTGAAAGCTCATAAGATTTCCCATATTCAATTGAATGTAGGTAGAAAATCAATTGGTTCTTTGTTTTTTATTAAAAAGCTTAGGCAGATTATGTTGGATTTAAAGGTTGATGTGGTGCATGCAAGGTCACGTTTACCAGCGTGGCTGTGCTACTGGGCTCTGAAGGGGTTAAAGGCTTCAGAAAAACCACATTTCGTGACTACATTACACGGTTTACACTCAGTAAATCGTTATTCTTCGATTATGGCTCGTGGTGATGCTGTGATAGCTGTTTCAAAGACCGCTGAAGATTACTTATATAAACATTTTGGCAACCATCTGAAGTCCAAACCGCACATGATTTATCGTGGTATAGATCCCCAATTTTCCTGTGTTCACGAAGTGAATCAAAGTTGGGAAAGTGACTTTAGGCAGAAATTACCTAAAGGCCAATCCTATAAGACTGTATTGATGCCAGGACGATTAAGCCGAGTAAAAGGTGTAGAAAATTTAATTGATTGGTTAAAGTCGACTGTTCATAATTGTAAGCTGTTGCTCACAGCAAGACAAGATGAGTCAAGTTACAGTCAAAAAATCAAAAAATTATTTGCGCAACATCAAGTATCCAATCAAGTGGTCTGGCTGGGTATAGAAAGAAATATGGTCGATTTATATGCCAGCGTGGATTTGGTGGTGTCAGTAAATAACAAAGCTGAAAGTTTTGGCCGCACTGTTTTAGAGGCTTTGTCAGTTGGGACGCCTGTTGTTGCTTTTGCTCATGGTGGCGTAGCAGAAATTATGTCAGAACTTTACCCACTAGGCTGCGTAGAGTGGGGCAATAACGAGGAATTGGCGAAACGAATTGATGCTTTTATCGAAGGGGCACCAGAGGTAGAGGCACATAAGAAGTTCAGCAATCAATCTATGTTTGAACAAACAATGGCGGTGTATCAAACAGTACTCAGTGAAAAAGCCAAATTTAATAACTCCAATTGAATGTCAAAATACCATTTGAAAATTTCTCAGCAACAAGCCAATAAAGAACCATTAAGTGGATTGCAAAAAACGGTGGTTGTCCTGTTGTTAGCCATTATCTTTTTGTTGCCATTTGGCCGTTTGGCTGAACTGCCCATCATTATATTCACGGTTTGGGGATTGGTTTTAGGGGTGAAAAAATTTAAAGAGCTTAAAATATTACATGCTTTTACATCACTTTCTCATGCCTTTTTGGCTTATTTTACACTGACTCTAATATCAGCACTTGACTCTTATTGGCCAGAAAAAAGTGTCTTGATTGCACTGGCTTCAGTCAGGTTTTATTTGATGGGTTTAGTGGTGATTTACTATGCCAACAGTTTGATGTTACAACAGGTGCTCAAGTGGGTGGTTGTATTGGTGTTGGTTTGGGTGGTCGATGCCTTGATTCAGCATATGGTAGGCTATAATTTATTGGGCCAAACCTCATACCCTGGACGTCTGACTGGGGTGTTTGGTCAAAATGTGAAATTGGGACCGGTATTGGCATTGATGTTACCTTTGGTGGTGATACAAACCTGTTCTTCTTGGGTCTGGTTGCGTTGGTTGGTGATGACATTGATGGTACTTGTTATTTTACTCAGTGGCACACGTTCAGCATGGTTAATGATGTTTTTTGTCTTGATGATGTATTGGTGGCATCACGTCAAAGGAAGGCGCTGGTTGTTACTTCTTAAAACTGGCGTTTTAACTGCTGTTGCGTTGGTAACGCTCTGGTTGGTATCAATAGATTTTCAGCAGCGTATAGACCGCACGTTAGGATGGTTACAATCTGAAGATAAAAGTATTGATTTCGCTTTAGCAGATCGCATACCTATTTGGAAGACAGCCCTAAATATGTATATAGAACACCCAGTTAATGGTATCGGCGCCAGGGCGTTTCGACAGGTTTATACTGAATATTCGAGCCCAGATGATGTTTGGGTTGCTCAAAAGGGAAGTGGCTTACATGCGCATCATTGGGTGTTGGAGCTGCTGGCAGAAACTGGTACCATTGGGATGATTCTCATGTTGTGGATAATGTTGGTGCTGATAAACTTTGTAAAGCAAAATTTTCAAAATAATACCGTATGGCCATATGCGGTAGCTTTGATGGCAGCCATGTTGCCAGTTGTCTCGCTGTATTCTCTTTTTTCATCATTTTGGTCGATTTGTCTTTGGTGGCTATTAATTATGATGGTTGCTGGAGTAAGGAAAGATGTCTGAAGAGTCTATGAATAGGCCAGTCAGTGCAGTGGTTACAAGTTTTAACTCAGTCAAAACCATAGAGAAGTGTTTACAGAGTTTGTCTTGGGCTGATGAAATCATTGTGTTAGATTCCTACAGTGAAGATGAAACGGTTCAGGTCATTGAGGAACAAGCGAAGATGCTGGAGACCGTAATTATAATCAGGCAGCAGGCATTCAAGGGATTTGCACAACAAAAACAAGATGTGATCAATATGGCTCAACATGATTGGGTTATGTTGTTGGATGCAGACGAATGTTTGATCCCTAAAGCGATCAATAAAATTAAGCGATGGAAGACCAGAAAAGCAGTTGCTGATGGGTATAATTTACCCAGAGTAGAGTGGGTATTCTGGCACTGGGCGCATCCATGGGTTAAGCGAAATGAGTTTATTCGTTTATTCAATAAAAAGAAATCGCACATGAGTCAGGATTTAGTGCATGAATCAATCCAAGTTGATGGCGTTGTGAAAAAATTGTATGCTCCTTTTAAACATTTTGGCGAAACTTCAATAAAAGTAAAAATAGACAAGATCAATCGTTATTCTGCTTTGGCTGCACAACAAAAATTTGATCGTGGAAAAAGGTGTAGTGCGCTGCGCCTATTTTTATACCCTGTTTTCTATTTTTTTCGTCAATATTTTATTAAACGCCAAGTATTTAATGGCGTGGCAGGTGTTATCAATGCCACTTTGAATAGCTATTATGCATATCTTAAATACGCAAAATTGTATGAGTTACAACAAACTAAAGACTGATTTTCAAGTTTTCTTGGCCAGAATGTTAGCTAGACTTCCATTGCCTTTTTTGATGGGGTTGGGCCGTTTGGTAGGAAGGCTTGTTTATTTTTTGCCTAATTCAAGAAAACGGATAGCACAAATAAATTTAGAGTTATGTTTTCCAAGTTTGGGAGTGTCTGAAGCCAGTACATTGCTTAAAAAGACTATGATCTCAACAGGTCAAGGGCTTACAGAACTGTTGACTTCATTTTGGGCTAAGGACTCAGTGCTTGAGGGCGTGTTTGAAATTCGGGGTGAAAAAAATTTACAACAAGCATTAGAGGATGGCCGAGGCTGTTTGATGCTCAGTTGTCACACGACTTCATTAGAGTGGGGGGTACGCGGATTAAATCAATGGGCTGTTAAAAACAACCTACCAACAGGTCATATCTTAGCAAGGCAACATAATAACAAACTGTTAGAGGCGCATTTGGAACAGGCCAGGTTAAGCTATGCTGATAAATTAATAGATAAAAAAAATTTACGAGGATTGTTAAGCTCAATCAAGTCAGGTCATCCAGTATTTTATGCACCAGATCAAAACTTTTCTTACCAAGCACAATTTGCAGATTTTTTTGGTCGACCAGCAGCAACTACCACAGGCACACAAAAACTGGCGCAAAAAGGAGTAAAAGTGGTGCCTTGGTTTTGTTTCAGAACTGGGCCATGTAAGTGGCGTATTGAAATATTGCCCGAAATGAAAGAGTTGGTTTCTGTGTCAAACAAGGAAGCCTCCAATCAAATCAATCAATTATTCGAGCAACAAATTAAACAATTTCCGGAGCAATATTTGTGGGTACATCGACGATTTAAAAACCAACCAAACGGCATTGAAAATCCATATAAATAGTTATTTCCAACTACAAGCGACAAGCACGCCAACCAATGCACAATGAATTTTGGTGCCATATTTGGTGGTGAAAGTTTTGCTGATGGTGATTTTGTCAAAGAATTTTTCTATATTACCTTCGATACCTTCAGCATAAAATTTCATCTGTAGTTTTGGTTTATCTACAGATTCATCCAAATAGGGAATATCGGCCATCCAATCTTTAATTTCTTGTTCTGGGATATAAAAACTTTTGGCAGGTCCTATTCGTGCCTGAAAATCAATAGGGACTTCAACAGATGTTCTGTTCTTAATCATCTCTAGTACATCTCCAGTATTCAGTGAGTTTTTAGGAATTGATTCCACTTGAACAGAATGCGACGGTACATTGACTGGTTTCGGTTCAAGTTTTTTTTCTGTGGTGTTTTCATTAACTTTAGGCGATTGTTTGACTTTGCTCTCAGTGGGTTTTTCTTTGTTTTTTTTTATAACTGGCTCAATCTTTGGTTGTTTAATTGGCTGGTCTTTTTTGGGGCTTATCAGTGATGGTTGAGGCTCAAGTAACTCGATTTCAATGGCTTGGTTTGTCTTTAATAATGAAACAGTCCATGGTTTTGGCATCAGTAGGAATACCACAATCAATATCACAGGCAACAATGAATGCTTGATCCAGTGGGTGAATTTTGTCTGGCTGCGCCAGTGTTTTGGTGAGTTAATTTCGAGCAAGGACAATCAAATTGGTCAATGCACACATTATATAGATGGTTTGTTAACTGAAAGTAAACCGTTGGTTATAATTTAATGTTGAAAAATTTGAATACCACCCATGCCGGGCCAATCAGGAGAAACTGTAGGTCTTTATAAAAAGAAGGTCGCTTGCCTTCAATATGATGCCCGATAAACTGACCAATCCAGGCGGCTACAAAAACTGCAATAGCTATGGTCAGTAAAGACCAACTTTTATTTTCAATCCAACCATTGATGGTCAAACATAATGAAGTGAAGAGTAACATGGTAGCAAAGACTTTAAAGCTTTTAAGCAGGTAATACAGCATCAATAGGACTGCAGTGATGACAGCCATATTAAAGACATAGGGAATTTTGATTGTCCACAATGCGGCAGTAATAGACCAAAAAATCAAAGGCACACAAAAATAGTGAATGATTTGGTTGGTTCGGTTGATGTGAGACTTATGGTATTCAGTCATCAGGTATTTAATGGAGTTATCATTCATGTCTTCATTTTACCATGAAAGTCTTGTCCAGTTATGCGGCGGTAGGCTTCACGGTATTTAGCTGCAGTTTGATTAATGACTTCTGGAGAAACGTGAGGGCCGGGTGCTTGTTTGTTCCAGTTCAGTGTTTCTAAGTAGTCACGTATAAATTGTTTATCATAGCTTTCAGGGCTGCTGCCAACCTGATAGGTTTCTTGATTCCAGAATCTTGAAGAGTCAGGCGTCAGCACTTCATCCATCAGCACCAGATTATCATCTTCATCTAAGCCAAATTCAAATTTAGTATCAGCAATTATGATGCCATTGTTATGTGCATGTTGGTTGGCCAGTTGATAAATTTCTAAAGAAACACGTTGCAACTGATCAGCTCGTTCAACTCCAATTAAATTAACCAATTGTTTGAATGAAATGTTTTCATCATGATCTCCGACTTGAGCTTTGGAAGAAGGTGTGAAAAGCGCTTCAGATAACCGTTCTGCTTGTTGTAAGTTTTGGGGTAATTTTATGCCACACAATTCACCGTTATTTTGGTAATCTTTCCAGCCTGAGCCAATGATGTAGCCACGAACGATGGCTTCACAAGGTAGGGCGCGAAGTTTTTTTACCACCACTGCTCGTTGAATCAGATCTGCATCAGCGTTTGGAATGACCTGTGCCACTGGTATTTCTGTGAGGTGATTCATTATAATAGGCGACATCATTTTGAACCAGAAATTTGAAATCTGAGTTAATAAGGCACCTTTGTGTGGGATGACATCTGGTAAAACAACATCGAAGGCACTGAGACGGTCACTGGCGACCATTAACAAATGTTGATCATCTACTTGATAAACGTCTCTTACTTTACCTTGATGGATTCTTTGTAATGGAATTTTGAGTGGTTTTGTTTTCATGCCATGAGCAAAATATGCAGTACGGGTATTTTATCCATGGATAAAGGCCTAAGCAAACAAATATGAGTAAATAAATATGGGCAGTATCATAGGTGGGATTTTAGGTTATAAATTTGGTAGTTATCCGGGTCTGTTACTGGGTGCATGGATAGGCTTATGGGTCGAACGCCAATTGATAGGAAAAACATCAGTTGATCATAAAAAAGAGACGCAAGAAAGTTTTTTTACTGCTTTGTTTCTGGTGATGGGTAAATTAGCAAAAGTGGATGGTAAGGTTTCTGCATCTGAGATAGATAGAACAGAAGGCATCATGCGCCATATGAACTTGAATGCAGAAATGCGACAGCGAGCGATCCAGTTGTTTAATCAAGGTAAATCAAATGCTTTTGATATCGAGTCAACATTACGTCAGTTTGGACAATTCGCCAGGAGATCTTTGTCTTTAAAGCAAATATTTTTAGAAATGCTTATTGATGTTGCGGAAGCTGATGGGCTTATTTCACGGGATGAGCAAGCGTTGATTGAAAAAGTTTGTCATTTGATTGGTTACCCGATTCAATTGCTTTATGCCATGATGAAAATGCGTGGATTTGCTGCAACGGGTGGTTATCAACAAAGACAACGCAGCAGCAGACAACAAAACCAGCAGCGCCCCGTTAATAGAAATGCGCCTTTCAACCCTTATCAAGTGCTCGGTGTGGAGCAAAGTGCCAGCAAAGCAACCATCCGTAAAGCTTACAAGCGACTGATGAGCCAGCATCATCCAGATAAATTGGTTTCAAAAGGTTTACCGCCTGAAATGATGAAAGTGGCTGAAGAAAAAGCCAAGCAAGTACAATTGGCTTGGGAAAAGGTTAAAGACTTAAAAGGATGGTGATATTGACATTTAACTGCAGCAATGACAAACTCAGTGACAAATTCACAATACCTGATCAAGATATGAGCGAAATAATAATTGCCCCTTCCATTTTATCTGCTGATTTTGCCCGTTTAGGAGCCGATACACAAGCTGTATTGGATGCTGGTGCAGATTGGGTGCATTTTGATGTGATGGATAATCATTACGTCCCTAATTTAACCATAGGTCCTTTGGTATTAAAGTCATTACGGGATTATGGTATCGAAGCCCCTATTGATGTCCATTTAATGGTGAAGCCTGTTGATCGAATCATTGGTGATTTTGCAGAAGCTGGCGCTGATATTATCAGCATCCACCCAGAGGCTTCCGAACATATTGACCGTTCTTTGTCCTTGATTAAAGAGCATGGATGTCAAGCAGGCCTGGTTTTAAACCCTGCCACACCTGTTCAGGTTTTAGAGTATATTATGGATAAATTGGATGTGATATTACTGATGAGTGTCAATCCGGGTTTTGGAGGACAGTCTTTTATACCGAGTACATTAGGTAAGCTCAAAACTGTCAAGAAATTAATCCAAGAATCAGGGAGAAACATCCGTCTTGAAGTTGATGGTGGTGTAAAAGTTGATAATATTTCTGCCATTGCTCAGGCAGGGGCAGATACTTTTGTGGCAGGTTCGGCAATCTTTAACACCTCTGATTATGCCCAAACCATCACAAATATGCGACAAATGGTTCAGCAGCAATTCAGTGAAGTAAGTTAGAATGTAAGCATGAAAACTGTAATTACCCTAATTTTGTTTACTTTGATAAGCTTTCATTCGGAAGCCAGAGACAGTCTGAGCCTGAATGAAGCTGTCAATGAAGTTAAGGCAAAAGGTCGTGTGTTATCGGCCAGAACCATCAATGGTCGGCATGAAATTAAAATTTTAACACCCAAAGGTACAGTCAAAACAATCAACAAAAAAGCAGGTAGGATGAATCAAAAAAATCATCGAGAAGGGTCTAACGAACCATATGCACGTAATCCACAACACTACCAAAGCGCTGTTTCCCCTAAACGCCCAAAAGCTAAACGCAATGTGATGAAGTTAAGAGCACAAAAAAATCACAGTAGACGTGATGTTGGTATAAGAGGTAACCAATCTCACCGCCCTAAGGTGCAAACACGTCAAAATAGAAATACAAAAACAACAAGCTCAAAAAATAAAGATAATTAAAGAAAATGCGCGTATTACTGATAGAAGATGATGATAACCTCAGAAACACCTTAATTAAACGTTTTGAAGAGACAGGATATGTAGTTGATGCTGCCGATAATGGTGAGGATGGTTTGTATAAAGGCAAAGAATATCCCGCTGATGTGGCTGTTATTGACCTAGGACTACCAAGAATCTCAGGAATGGAAGTGATTCAAACCTTACGACAAGATGGAGTGGAGTTTCCAATCATCGTTTTGACTGCAAGAGGTTCATGGCAAGATAAAGTGATGGGTTTAGATGCGGGTGCTGATGATTATTTGGTCAAGCCATTTCACTTTCCAGAGTTATTGGCTCGGGTTAATGCGTTAGTCAGGCGTTCTACTGGGAACGCCACACCAGAAATAAATTGTGGTGGTTTAAGCATGAACATGAGCACTCAGGAGGTTAAATTAGTTGGCGAAAGTCTTGATTTAACATCCTATGAATACAAGGTATTGGAGTACCTGCTTCATCATCAGAATCAGGTGATTTCTAAAACCACCCTCACAGAACACATTTATCACCAAGACTACGATCGGGACAGCAATGTGATCGAAGTGTTTGTTGGTCGTTTACGAAAAAAATTAGCCGCCATAGATCCTGAAACCAAATACATTGAAACCTTACGAGGGCGAGGTTATCGAATGCGTTCAATTGACTGATAAATGGCTTCTGTGACTCAAAGCGTGTCACTCACAAAACGGGTACTGCTCACCTCCAGTGTGGCTTTATTGTTTGCTTTGGCCGCTATTGGTTTTGTCATGGATCAAGCCTTTAAAGAAAAAACTTTACACCTAGTTAAAGAAAGGCTTGAAAGTTATGTTTTAGCCATTATTTCAAACACCGAAGTTCAAGGTGATGAATTGGCTTTCCCTGAATATTTTCCTACGCCACGAATGGTACGTCCTGGCTCAGGTATGTATGCCCAAATGATTGTTGACGATCAATCATGGGAATCTCCCTCTGTTTTAGGCCAAGAACTGCCACCTTTCTCCTCGGTTAAAGTGAATGAGTCTAAATTTGATGCGCCGATTGAGTTTAAAGGTGACCGCCTTTTCCGAATGACACAAGGTTTTAGCTTGGAAGGTGAAAATCGATCGATAGAATTAACACTTGCAGTCACTGAACATGCGGGAAATTTTTACCGAGAACTGGCAGAGTTTGAAGAAAATTTGTTGACTTGGTTAATTGCTATCAGTTCGGTTTTAGTCTGTGTTCAATGGGTTATTATGCATTGGGCAACAAAACCATTGAAACGTTTGATGGCAGATTTACAGCGTTTAGAAAAAGGAGATGAACTCATTTTTTCAGAAGATTACCCCAGTGAATTAAGAGGATTAACGACCAGTTTAAATAGACTGATAGAAAATGAAAGGAATAATTTGTCACGTCAAAGAAGAACTTTAGGTGATTTAGCCCACTCACTAAAAACGCCATTGGCAGTGATTCATTCTGAATTAGAAAATTCAGGTGTAGATAAAACATTGATACACCAACAAGTTTTAAATATGAATGAAATTGTCGCTTATCAACTAAAAAGAGCTGCCGTAGCAGGTCATCGAACATTCGTAAGTGGTGTGCCAGTGATTGATGTATTGGATAAGATGGTTAAGACACTTAAAAAAATTCACCCCAATCGCAGTATTCAAGTGAGTACACAAATAGCTCCTGGCGCTGAATTCTATGGCGAAAAAGGTGATTTGATGGAAGTGTTGGGTAATCTTTTGGAAAATGCTTTCAAATGGTGTGACCAAAACATAGATATACTGGTTAAAACATTATATATGGAAGGTCGTAAAAGAACAGGTTTGGTGATAGAAATAGGTGATGATGGCCCAGGCATTCCAGTCAATAAAAGGGTCGAATTGCTCAAGCGAGGAGTGCGAGGGGATGAGCAAGTCAAAGGTCATGGTATTGGGCTTTCAATAGTGACTGATATCGTTGAGTCATATCAGGGTGAATTAGAAATCAAAACCCATGAAGAATTACAAGGCGCTTGTTTTAAAGTGATACTGCCACCCTAAACCAAGGCCTCCTTGAACGATCAAAAAGCGAAATAACTGTTATGAAAAAACTCATCAATATCATGCAACAATTGCGTGATCCAGATAAAGGCTGTCCTTGGGATATTGAGCAAACATTTTCAACCATTGCGCCTTATACAATTGAAGAAGCTTATGAAGTCGCCGATGCCATAGAGCAACAAGACATGTCAGGTCTCAAGTCTGAGCTTGGAGATTTGTTGTTTCAAGTTGTGTTTCATGCACAAATGGCTGAAGAGGCTGGGCATTTCAATTTCAATGACGTGGTCGATTCTGTCTGCGAAAAAATGATCCGTAGACATCCGCATGTTTTCAGTCCAGGTACGGAAAGACTCACCGTTGAACAACAGTCATTGGTTTGGGAAAAAGAAAAAAGTAAAGATAAAAACAGTGTTTTGGATGGAATAGCTAATAATTTACCGGAATTACTTAAAGCTGTGAAATTAACTAAATACGCGGCTGTCATTGGTTTTGATTGGCCTAATATTACTCAAGTTTTTGAGAAGTTAGATGAGGAAATTGTTGAGCTCAATGAAGCAATAAAAGAATCAGATACAAGCCACATTGAAGAAGAGCTGGGTGACCTGCTATTTGTTTGCGCTAATTTAGCGAGGCATTTAAACATTGATCCCTCATCTGCTTTGCGAAAAGCGAACAATAAATTTGAAAAGCGTTTCAGGGTGGTAGAAAAAAAAGCAAAAATAGATCAACCCAAAAAAAAGAACTTTGACCTGAAGGTTCTGAACGAACTCTGGAATCAGGTCAAAGCTGAACTCAAAAAATAAAATGTTTTAAATGGTAATGTACGCCTAAAAATGTGTGTGTGCGTGTGAAAGACGTACTTTATCTATCAACATTTCCAAGTTCTTATAATGAGCTTTAATAAAATATCGTGGCTCTGTTTAGTTATAATTCCTCCCTCTTCTTAAAGTAGGGCTGATAAGTGTGTGTGCTCAGCCCTGTCATTAATTCGTGTTTCATTGCAGATCAAATGTTGCTATGTCTTGGTTACATTTTTGTTGCGTACCATTAATCTGAATGCTGTTAATTGTTATGTTTTCTTTGTGGTTGTTTGATTGTATAGAAGCTATCGATGATTTATCGTGTGTGCATCCAAAGTTTACCGTAATCAAACCTGATTCTATTAAACCATAGCCATCTGTATCTTCATCAGTGGCTGTGCTGCCACCGGTACCTTCGTCAGTGGCCTTGTTGCGATCTTCAAGAGATGAATTAAGCATAAAATAACCGGTGCCAGCTTCAATATACCCTTCTAAGAAAAAAATCTCATTGTTATGCTGAACAATTCCTTTATAAGTTTGGTTATCTGTAGTAAAAAGTTTTAAATCAGAGGAAAAAGCTAAGCTAGATGTGAGCAAAGTTATTACAAATAACAATAGGCTGACATATTTAGTTCGCCATTTAAGATTGTTCATGCAAGCATCAGTTCCTTCTGTTTCAGCTGTGTTTTTCATACCAATGGATGGTTGATTGGCTGAGTTTCTTAAATCAGTACCTTCTGTCTCGGCGTTCTTCATTTATTTATCCCCTATGTGGTTATAGTTTGTGTTAATTGAATTTTTGGCATTGTTTTCATCAAAATAAAAGAAACCAATGCCAACCCTACAATGATGATTCGGCACAGT
>CALDFB010000007.1 GCA_937942365.1 uncultured Marinicella sp.
AAACATCCACAACCAACACCTAAAACAACCAATTTTGAGCACCCAAACACCAGAAAAATTTCAACATCATCTCTTTAGGTAATGTATGTCCGTGAGGTATTAGTAATCAATAATTATTTGAATGAGCTAAAGTTCTGGCATAATAAGATTAATAATCACATCATTATTCATCACACAGAGACTCTTAATCATGATCGCGAATAAAAATAAATTTATCATATTATTTATGACACTCAGTATTTTAGTTGGTTGCCAAGAAGAACAACAAGAATTGACATTAGAGCCAACTGTAAGACCCATTAAATTTTTTGAGATCATTGAGTCAAGTGAGCAAAAAACTTCACAATTTCCAGCAACGGTCACAGCAGCAAATACTTCCGAGTTGTCGTTTCAAGTCGCAGGGCAAATTATTGATTTTGATTTGAAAGAGTCAGATGAGGTATTTGAAGGACAAGTCATTGCGCGATTGGATGACAGCGACTATCGCAACCAATACAATGCTGTAAAAGCACAGTATGACAATGCTCAGGTCGAATATAAAAGAAGTCAAAATCTTTTAGCCCAAGATGCTGTTGCTAAAAATGTAGTCGAACAACGCAAAGCACAATTGGATGTTTTGAAATCGCAGTTAGATGTTGCCCAAGAGGCATTGGATGATACCACCCTCAAAGCACCCTACTCCGGTGTAATATCTGCAGTTTCAGCGGAAAAATTCCAAAACATACAGCCGCTTAACACAGTTGCCACCATCATTAATGAGAAATCATTGGAAGCCAATGTAAATATCCCAGCTTCCATACTGTCTCGTTCACCTAACAATGACATTGTGAGTGCTGCCATTAACTTTGATTCGATACCAGGGTTGGTGGTTCCGGCAAGCTTTAAAGAAATTTCACTGTCTGCTGATTCGACCACTCAAACTTACTTGGTCAAATTTCAATTCGAAGCACCTACAGACGCCCTCATTCTACCAGGCATGAATGGTAATTTAACTGTTGTATCAGTAAACAAGAATAATGCAGAAAAACTTATCCAAGTGCCCATCAGCGCCATACAATCAAATGCTGATGAGTCTTATGTCTGGCTCATTGATCAAACTGGAATGACGGTTTCTCGTAAAGATATTATTGTTAAACCGGCGGTTGGAGAAATGATTCCAGTCTTAGAAGGTTTGCAAGTGGGGGATGTAATTGCTGCTGCTGGGAGTGCTTATCTGGCTGAGGGAATGAAAATAAAAAAATGGATAAAACAATAATTTTATAGGAACTGAATGTCATGAATATTGCTGAATTTTCTATAAGAAATAAAATACTGAGTACACTGGTTATTTTGTTTTCACTATTTGCTGGTTGGTCGGCCTATAAGGACATGCCGCGGTTTGAAGATCCTGAGTTTATAATTAGGATAGCCATGATCAATACCCAATACCCTGGCGCAAGCCCTGAAGAAGTAGCTCAAGAGGTTACCAACCCACTTGAAAAGGCTATTCAACAATTAGCAGAAGTTGATGTCATCAGGTCAACATCATCTGCAAGCAACTCAGAAATCCAAGTTGAAATTAAATATGAATTCTCAAAAACAAAAGCAGAATTACAATCTGTTTGGAGCAAGTTAAGAAATAAAGTCAGTGACACCCAAATTCGCTTACCACAAGGTACGGGTGAGTCTATGGTATTTGATGATTTTGGTGACGTTTTTGGTATGTATTACTTCATTACAGGTGAAGGCTATACCCCAAGTGAACTGAGAGCCTTCGCTAAAACAGCTCAAAGCGAAATACTGCAAGTTAATGGTGTAGCGAGGGTTGATTTCAAAGGTGAGAAAGAAGAAGCGATTTATGTTGAAATATCGCGTAGCAATGCGCTGGCTGTAGGTGCATCAATTTCCAACATTTATAACACATTGTCACAACAAAATGCCGTGGTTTCAGCCGGTGATGTTGAAATCAATGGACAACGATTGATTATTGACCCAAGTGGCGCCATTGATTCGGTGGCCTCTATTGAAAATCTTTTGGTGTCTGATGCCCAAGATGGCAAGGTCATTTATTTAAAAGATATTGCCAATGTCTATCGGGACTATAAAACACCTGAAAGCAATATTGTCAGGTACAACGGTAAACCTGCTATTGCCATGGGTGTCTCAACTGTAGCTGGAGCAAACGTGGTTAAGATTGGTCAGGCTGTGGATGAAAAAATAGCCAGCCTTGAATCATTACAGCCTCTAGGCATTGAAATCCATGAATACTACCACCAAGGCAAGGTGGTTGACTTAGCAGTTCAAGATTTCGTTATCAACGTAATCGCTGCATTGGTAATTGTAATCGTTACCCTGCTAATATTTATGGGCTTCAAATCAGCGATGGTTATAGGAGCTATCCTACTGCTTACTATATTTGCTACATTGGCCACCATGAACTTGGTCAATATTCCGATGCACAGAATTTCTTTGGGTGCCTTGATCATTGCCTTGGGTATGATGGTGGATAACGCCATAGTTGTGACAGAAGGCATTCTGGTTGGGGTTCAAAAAGGTCGTAAAAAACTGGATATAGCCAAAGAAATAGTTAGCCAAACCAAATGGCCTTTACTTGGAGGTACCTTAGTCGGCATAGTTGCATTCGCTCCCATTGGGTTTGCACCTGGTAGCACGGCTGAATACACTGGCCACTTATTCTGGGTGATTATGATTTCCCTGCTATTTAGCTGGATATTTGCCATTACCCTCACTCCCCTGTTTTGCCACATGTTGTTCAAAGAACGCAACAGCACATCTGAGGATACAGAGAAAACAGGCGGTTTTTTGAATGCTTATAAGACGTTTATGTACATGGCACTGAGATTACGTTGGGCCTTCCTCATAGCAATTGTCACCTTGTTTATGGTATCTGCTTGGGGGTTTAAATTTGTTAAGCAAGGCTTTTTCCCAGCCTCAACCACACCACAATTGGTGATTGATTATTGGCTGCCTCAAGGCACAGACATCGAAGTGACAGAAGCAGACATACTTGAAATCGAATCTTTTGTCAGTGAGATTGAAGGTGTGAATGCGGTTAACACTTTCATTGGTTCCGGTGGCATCAGGTACATGTTGGTTTATTCACCTGAATCGCCCAATTCAGCCTATGCTCAGATCATGCTCCGAGTGGATGATTACCATGAGTTGGATGGCATGATTCCTCAAATACAAAATTACATTGATGAGAACTTCATCAATGCCCAAGCTAAAGTTTGGCGCTTTGTTTTAGGGCCCGGTGGCGGCTCTAAAATTGAAGCGACTTTCAAGGGATCAGATCCATTGGTTTTAAGAGGGTTGGCTGACCAAGCCAAAAGAATCATGCTGGATGATGGTGGTGCTATTTCCATCAAGGATAATTGGCGCCAAAAGGTACCGTATATTGAACCGTTATACTCAGAATCTGCTGGACGGGCATCCGGGGTTTCTAGAGAAGATTTAGCCATGGCCTTAGCCAATAACTTTTCAGGACGAACCATTGGCGCATACCGTGAAAATGATGATGTTATACCTATCATTTCCAGAGCACCTGTCAGCGAACGCAGTGGCATAAATAGTATCCAAGATGTATTGGTAATGAGTTCAACAACAGGGCAACTCATTCCAATCAGACAGGTTACAACGGGATTTCAGACACAGTGGCGTAACGGTCTTTTGAAAACCGAAGATCGCATTTGGACCATCACGGCTCAATCAGATCCTTTGCCTGGTGCCTATGCCTCCGAATTACTTGAAAGAATCAGACCTGCCATTGAAGCCATTGAATTGCCTCCGGGGTATACCCTTGAATGGAATGGTGAATATGGTGATTCAGCTGAGTCAAATGAAAACCTGGCATCCACCATTCCTATGGGCTTTCTGGTGATGGTGCTCATTGTTTTGGTATTGTTTAATGCGGTTAAACAAACGGTGGTCATTTGGTTAGCGGTACCATTGGCCATCATCGGTGTGGTATGGGGTCTGGTAATCACTCAAATCCCTATGGAATTCATGGGAATTTTAGGTGTTCTCTCACTCTCAGGATTGTTGATTAAAAACGCCATCGTTTTGGTTGATCAGATGGATTTTGAGATTAAGTCAGGAAAGGCCAGACTTGATGCAGTAATTGATTCTGCAGCCAGCAGACTCAGGCCTGTGATGATGGGAACACTCACAACGGTTTTAGGTGTCATCCCCCTATTCTCTGATGCTTTCTTCCAGTCTATGGCTGTGGTCATGGTGTTTGGTTTGTCTTTTGCAACCATCTTAACCCTTATAGTCGTACCTATCTTTTATAGCGTGTTCTTTAAAATTAAATCAGGAGAAACAACACATGGTTAATAAAACACTTATACTGGCATATCTAATTGTTATTTTGACCTCTTGTGCGACAACCATAACTAATGAGGAAGTCAAAAGTGCGACCAGATCTGAGCTCCCAAAAATGAATGATCAGTGGGCAGCTACTACATCCAACAACCAATTTAACATCAATTGGTCAGATAGGTTTAATGACCCTAGATTATCTGGATACATCAAAGAAGCTTTAGCGAATAACAAAGATTTGACTGCGGCATCGGCAAATGTTGACAGATCATGGGCTTTGGCTAAGCAAGCAGGTGCATCATTGAAACCCAATTTAGGTCTAAGTGCTGGAAATAATAATTCTGGAAACTTTACGGGACAATCTGGCGCCAGTAACAGCTATAACATTGGTGCACAAGTCAGTTGGGAATTAGATATTTGGGGTCGCATCAAGTCAGGTGCTATGGCTGCAGAAGCTGGTGCCCAAGCTGCAGAATTAGACTTTAAATTTGCCAAAGAGTCATTAGCCGCAACTGTTACCAAAGCATACTTAACAGCAATGGAGGCTCAATTACAGTTAGCTTTAACACAAAACACTTTTTCCGATGTAAAGGAACGTGCGAGAATTGTCGATGTGAAATTCAAAAATGGTGCAGCCTCACCACAAGATGTTTCTTTGATACAGGCCGACTTTGCATCTGTCCAAGAACAGCTTGAGACTGTAAAAGGTGGCAAAAATAGTGCAGTCAGAGCACTTGAAGTTTTAATGGGCAGATACCCGAGTACTGATCTAGAGTTGACTGAAAAGCTTCCTGAAGCCCCAAAGCTACCAGAAGCTGGCCTACCTTCCGAAATTCTAGAGCGACGCCCAGATGTTGCGGCTGCCGAAAGACGTGTGGCTGCTGCTTTTAACAATGTTAACCAAGCCAAAGCAGCAAAACTGCCTAGTTTCAGCCTAACCAGTAATATTGGTGGTACATCTGGTCAGTTATCTGACATTTTAAACCCTGCCAATACGGCTTGGTCTTTAGCGAGTAACCTTTTAGCTCCTATATTTGATGGTGGGGTCAGAGATGCTCAAGTAGAAATTTCAACGGCAGAACAAAAACAAGCTTTAGCAAATTACGGTCAAACTGCTTTAAACGTTTTTCAAGAAATAGAAAACAATTTGGCCTTAGGGGTGAGTTTAGAAAAGCGAGAAAATCTGTTGATGACAGCTGTCCGGGAGTCTCAAAAAGCGTTAGATATTGCACAAATTCGTTACAATGAAGGTGAGACAGATTTACTTGATGTGCTAACCATTCAACAAAGATTAACCGCAGCACAATCAAATTTAATTGCCTTACAAAGGGCTATCCTTGAACAAAGGGTTAATTTACACTTGTCACTGGGAGGTCAGTGGTAATACGCTTATAGGAGCGACTCAACTGGCAGTTTAGAGAGAACCAATAATTTGAGTCGCTTATACAGATTTAACCCAGGCTCTTTATGAGTTTTTTTACCCATTGAATCAATCCAAACCAATTTATCATTTTCATCAAGTTTCAATGAGTATGCTTTTTCAATCAAACCATGTTTGAACCATTGACTCATTTGTTCACCCGTTTGGCAGTGATCAAGGACAAGGCCAATTTCTGTATTCTCTACCCATGACCTTGGATCCATATTTAATGAGCCAATAAAAATATGTTTTTGATCAAAAAGAAAAGTCTTTGCATGCAGTGTTTGGTTTTTATTAATGGTTTTATCAGCATTCGGTTTTTGAGCTTTTTTGCCATGTTTATTATCAAGGCTTGTTGTATAAAGCGATTTATTGGGACGTTTTGAACGTAACTCAAAAAGTTCAATACCTGAATTAATCAGGCGTTTTCTGTACTTTGCATAATGTGCATGTACCAGTGTGTGGTTATTAGAGTTCAATGAATTAGTAACCACCTTGACTTTTACTCCCTGTTTCACCTTTTCAGCAAATCCTTGAATACCTTTTTTACCTGGTAAAAAATACGGACTTACAATAATAATTTCATTCTTAGCTGCCTCAAAGAATTTCGATAATTGAGCTGATAAATGTAAATCCACATCAGACCTAACTTTTGTAATCTTATTGGGTAGATCATATATTAATTTTGCAGTTACTGGATGAAATTCATTCTCAAAGATTAAGGTATCTTGCTTGCTTGCATTGTCATACAGGTCGTTAAAAATCTTGTTATTGTCTGTAGATATGTTTGAATCTATTTCATTTTGAGTAATAAACTTTTTGACTGGGCTAATTGTCCTATGTGACTCAGTTAAATTTTTAATAGATACAGCTAAACTTGAAGTCCAATACTTATCAAAAGCTTTAACAAAACTCGAAATCACATCACCTTTAACCATAACATCCAGATCTGTAAAATTCACATCTGGGTTCATGTCAAAGTATTCTACGGCAATGTTCCTACCACCAGTGATGGCATATTTCTCATCAGCCACCATGACCTTGTTATGCATTCTCCTGGTTATGGTGCCAATTCTGAAAATGAGCTGTAAGTATCGAAGCAAAGACCTGGATAATGGGTTAAAAAACTTAACGGATATGTTTTCATGTGCCGCGTAATTTATCAAAAACGAATCAACGCCTTTTGACCACATATCATCTATCAAAAATTTAACTTTGACCCCCCTATTTGCTGCTTCATAAATCTTGGTTAGAATTAATTTGCCAATGCTGTCGTCTTTAAAAATGAATGTTTGAATTAATAATGTTTGAGATGAAGATTCAATTAGTTTTATTCGTGCAGCTAAAGCATCATCACTTTCATGCAAAATTCTAAATTCGGCATTGTAGTCAGTCCTGAATTCCATTTGTAAGTGCAACGATTTAGAAGTTGCATAAAAAAAGTAAGATGCGTATCGTTGCACTTGCTTAAAATTACAAAGGAGAATTCAGGTTATGAATCACTCATATACGCACCTTACAGGTGAAGAACG
>CALDFB010000008.1 GCA_937942365.1 uncultured Marinicella sp.
ACCATTCACCGGCAAAAGATAAGTTACTGTGGGTGGGGTTTTTAGTAACAAGCAGGTGGGTGATATGAAAAAAAATAACAGGCGAGATTTCATTAAAGCTGGTGTGGTAACTGGGGTTACAATGATGACGACTTCTTCACATGCAAAGAGCAGCACACCTAAAGAAATTAAGGGGCCATTTTATCCAATCACGCCTCATGCTGATAAGGATTTTGATTTGACCCACGTGGATGGACAGGCTGGAGTTGCTGAAGGAGATGTGGTGGAAATCATGGGACGGGTTCTAGACACTGACGGTAATCCTATCTCAGGTGTCACAGTAGATATTTGGCAAGCGAATGCAGCTGGACGTTATCGACACCCACACGATAATAATGACGCACCATTGGATCCTTTTTTCCAAGGTTGGGCCATTGTTGAAAGTGGAAAAGAAGGTGCTTTCCGTTTCAAAACGATCATTCCAGGTGCATATCCAGTGATGCCCAATTGGACCAGGCCTCCACACATACATTTCAAAGTCAGTAAAGCTGGTTATCATGAACTGGTCACTCAAATGTATTTTCCAAATCACCCCCTCAATGAGGTCGATCACTTGTTACAAGGTAAGTCGAATGAAGAGCAAGCCATGATGGTAGCTAAAGAAGTTCGTGAACAAGTTCTCAGATACGACATTGTGCTGAGTCAAGTTTCATCAAACCGTATGTAGTTGTTACGGTTTGTGAGGTACGAGCAAGGCAGTTACCGCATCCCTGCTAGCACTGCAGACCTATGTCCATATAGGGCAAGTGGCCTTGAAGTAATCTGTACTCATGTTGTCCCTTGGTGAGTGAAACGAATCAGATAGGGCAACTCATTAAATCCTACATAAAGGTTACGGTTTGTGAGGTACGAGCAAGAAGTGGCCTTGAAGTAAGCTTCTTAATGTCTTTTCGCCATGGGCTCAATCCCCAGTTTTTTGAACAAAGCCATGTCTTTGTTTTCTTCAGGATTTGCTGTGGTCAGTAGTTTTTCCCCGTAAAAAATAGAATTGGCACCAGCAAAAAAGCACATGGCTTGAACGGCTTCGCTCATTTCATTGCGTCCGGCAGATAAACGAACCATGGATTTAGGCATCATGATGCGAGCCACTGCAATGGTTCGGACAAAATCCAGTTCATCGAGTTTATCAATGCCATGTAATGGCGTACCTTTGACTTGAACCAGGGCGTTGATAGGTACACTGCCTGGGTGTAGTTCTAAGTTGGCCAATGCCATTAACATGCCACCGCGGTCACGTTGTGATTCACCCATGCCAACTATGCCACCTGAACAGACATTGATGCCTGATTGTTGGACATTTTTAAGCGTGTCCATCCGCATTTCAAATTTTCGGGTGGTGATGATTTTTTTGTAATATTCTTCTGAGGTGTCGAGGTTGTGGTTGTAGTAATCTAAACCTGCATCAGATAATTTTTTAGATTGGTCAGCCGATAACATGCCTAATGTTAAACAAGTTTCCATGCCGAGGGCTTTAACGCCTTTGACCATTTCGATGACTTTATCCAAGTCTCGATCTTTAGGGCTGCGCCAAGCGGCTCCCATACAGAATCGAGTGGCACCCTGTTCTTTGGCCAATCCAGCTTGTTCAACCACGGTATCTACCGCCATCAATGGCTCAGCTTTGACTTCTGTTTCGTACCGTATAGACTGTGGGCAGTAATTACAATCCTCAGGACATGCGCCAGTTTTGATACTCAGTAAGGTGCTGATCTGGACATGGTTGGGATTAAAATATTCACGGTGGATCTGTTGGGCCTTGAATAACAAGTCATTGAAAGGTAAAGCAAATAGTTGTTCAACCTCTTCAATGGTCCAGTCGTTGCGGATCGGTGCTATTTCAGTCATTGAGCTTTTAAAATTTCAAAACAGGAAGTATGCGATGCAGCACTGAAATAGTCAATGATTGTTGATGATTTTAGTGAGCGGTGGAACTTAAAGATGGAGAAACAATGGGTTGACAACCTTGTCCCTCCAACCGGTCAAACTTATGAACAAGCTTACAAAAGGTGCTGTTGATGTGTCTAGTGACAATAGGACGAACGGTTGAGTGAAAGGTCTTAACGGTTTACTCTGTTTATGCCCCAAACCAGGTGGAGTGGATCGATGTTATTTTTTTCTTAATTTATACATCATTGATTTGTAGTCGTTGTAGGATTGAAGGCCATGATCTTTAAGCGTGGTATGAAGCACAAAATAAAAGCCCCCTAAAATTAACCAAAAGGTTAACAAGAGTTTTAGCCACAAAGCACTGATTTCTCCTACTAACACCCACACTATAAGCAATGAAACAAGTTGAATCAATGCGATCGATTTGAAAGCAATCCGCCAGCCTTTGGTTTTAATCCGGAGTTTTTCAGCTTGAGTGAAAGCACCTTCTTGCCAATATATGCGTTCAACATCAAAAACGGCAGACAATGCATTGATGGTTTCAATTGAGGTATTTCCTGTAGATTCGGCCCTTTGTATGGTTCTCAGACTGATGTCACTGATGTCAGATAAATGTTGTTGTGTCCAGCCATTTTGTTGTCTGATGGTTTTCAATTTATTGGAGGCTATTTTTAAGTTCATTTTTAATGGATTCATGATTGATTCATGCCTTACAGTATAAACCCATCATTGAAGCACAATTAACTGATTTACATGACGTCATTAATATGACATGAAGGCGTCACTTGATAAAAACCTTTCATGAATTCAGATGTATGGGGTTATTCTGTTAAGATATCATGCTTCATAATCATTCAGGTTCTTATGGCAGTTCATGAAATTAATCACCCGCTGGTGAAGCACAAACTTGGCTTGTTACGCCATAAAAATATTAAGGTCAAAGACTTCAGAGCTGTGGTGGCAGAAATTGGGGTGTTACTGACTTATGAGGCTACCCGCGATTTATCCACTGAGCACATCACCATTGATACTTGGGCTGGAGAAACTGAAGTGCAAAAAATAAGCAACCAAAACATTTCGGTGGTGCCCATATTACGTGCCGGATTAGGCATGTTGGATGGTGTGTTACAGATGATACCTGGTGCAGGTGTTTCAGTGGTCGGTTTTGCGCGGAATGAGGAGACTTTGGAAGCAGATATTTATTATGAAAAATTAGTCGCTGACATCAAAGACAAGACGGTGATCGTTATTGATCCTATGCTGGCCACCGGTGGCACTTTGGATGCGACCTTAGATATACTTAAAAAATCAGGTTGTACAGGCATCAAAGGTATCTTTTTGGTGGCGGCTCCTGAAGGATTGGCTCGGATTGAGGATAAGCACTCAGATGTAGATATATATGTGGCTGCCATCGATGATCACTTGAATGACCAAGGCTATATATTACCTGGCTTGGGTGATGCGGGTGATAAAATTTTTGGTACACTTTGAAGTTTAACGAATTGGAAACATGATTGAACGGTACCTGAACAAAAAGACATTGGCACATTTGACAAACATCGGCGCTGAGTTTGCTGCTGCCAAACCGTTTAAACATGTGGTAATCGATGATTTTTTTACGAATGACTTTTGCCAATCACTACTGGATCAATTCCCAGACTTTAAAAGTAAAGATGCCATTGATGAGAATCTACAGAAAGGTAGAAAAGCAGTGGTACAAACCGTTGCAAAAATTGGAATCAGCTATAAACAGTTAGATGAATTGGTCCAAAGCCAAAAATTTTTGGCCATGATGGAAAACTTGACCGGCATCCAAAACTTAATCTATGACCCACATTATATTGGTGGGGGCACGCATAATAATTTAGATGGGCAAGAGTTAGATCCGCATGTTGATTTTACTCACCACCCTTTAACAACGCATCATCGAAGGTTGAATCTGATTGTGTATTTAAACCATGAGTGGGACGCATCGTGGGGTGGTAACATTGAGTTTCACAAAAACCCCAGACTCAGGCCAGACAAAGACCAAATCACCAGTGTACTGCCTTTGTTCAATAGGGCTGTGATTTTTGAAACCCATAATCATTCTTGGCATGGTTTCCAGCCCATACAATTTCCAGAAGAGCAAAAGGACCTGAGTCGAAAGTCTTTTGCACTTTATTATTACACCGATAAACGTCAAGAAGCCATAGCACCGCATTCAACCATATATGTTGAACGTCATTTATCTGATCGGTTTGAATCAGGTTTGCAGTTAGGAGATGAGGACTTATGTCAGATCAAAAGTTTATTGAGTCGCAGAGATCAGCATCTGGAACGCCTGTATAAAACCATTACGGCACAAACCATCGAAATCAGTGAGTTAAAAACCCAAGTTTTTCGATTGAAAACCTTGGGGTTGAATCCAACTAAACAGGCCAAGGTCTTGGATCGACAGATGGCGTTGCTTACTTATGATGAAACCCGTTTATTGAACCGCATCCAGGAACTAGAAAACTCCACTTCTTGGAAGGTCACAGCCCCGATCAGAAAACTTAAACGATGGCTCAGTCGTCGTTCATGACTTTGTGGTAAGTTTGCGAATCGCCCCAGCCATCTATAATTAATGAACTTATTTGGTCATCATCATTGCGATTAAAAGCCAGTTTGACTTTGAAAGACTTTAATTTAAAGGTGTCGTTGCCAATAAATGTTAAACGCTGTAAAGGTTGTTTCGGGGCTCTATAAAACAGCCGATCATTTTTCATTGTGATTGATATAGTATTACTGGACTCTGGATGTATAAATGACCCCTTAAATTGACCTAATTGATCGGTTGCAATAGATACTGGAAAATCATGGTCGATCATCGGATTGGAGTTATCCATTAGATGAAACACAATGTCTTCAACACTGTTTTCACTGTTATTGGTGATGCCTGCAACGACCTTTTGATTGACCAGATCAAGCATGATCATGGACCTGAACCCTCCTGTGCCGCCATTGTGCCAGATATAGCCCTCGGGGTCGATGTGCCAGCCCAGACCTACTTTGAGCTGTTCTTCTTGATAGTGAGCGGTGGTTGCCAGTTGCATGGCTGTTTTGAGTTCATGATTCGATTGGTCAAGATAAGCTATGCCATAGGCCAATAAATCTTCAATTGAGCTGCGAATGGAACCAGCACCTGCCAGTGCTTTAAAATTCCAGGGGGCAACAGGTTGATTGCCTGAGTAGCCTTGTGCTAATAAAGATTCAGGTACTTGGTCTAAAAGCATGTAAGTTTGATTTAAATGCAGTGGCTTTAAAATTTTAGAGGTGATCAAGTCGTTGTAGCTGGTGTTTTCTATATGAGACATGGTTTCTCCTAACAAGCCAGCAGCAAAATTAGAATAATCATAATTCACACCAGCATTTTTTACTTTGGCTTGATTGACTCCAGCCACTAATCGATGGCGATCGTAATTGGCGTAAGGATCTGAGGAATATGGATCGAGGTTACCAGGTAATGGGGGTAAACCTGAGGTGTGTGTGGCCAGTTGTAACAGGGTGATGGCTTGATTTTGGTTGTCGACTAATTTGAAGTCATCAGGCCAAAATTTTTGCACAGGGTCCTTAAGCTGTAATTTTTTTTCATCAATTAATTTGGCCAATAACAGGCTGGTGAAGGTTTTGGTGATGGACCCTATTTCATAAACTGTTTTAGATGTGGCGACTTGCTTCAGATCTTGGTTTTGATAACCTTTGGCGTAAAATTCGGATTGACCATCAGCAAATACGCCGATAACTATAGAAGGGTTAAGTTGGTGTTTCATGCGTTGATCAATTTCAGTTTTAACAGGCTCTGGGATTTTAGCAGTAGAGATAAAACAACAGAATAATAACAGCAGTGTGGAAAATTTCATGGAAATGCTCAATATTCTTTTAGTGAATGTTAATGGTTCTCAAAAACTTATTAAATAGGGCGATGGTCACGTTTAATAATTCATTTTGCTGAGCAAGAACATGACCAACAGCACTTTTGGTTTATTTGTTCGCAGGTAAAATATTGGGTTAACAAAATTGACAGTAGGAGAGAATTGATGCAGGTTAAATTAAGAAGTAAAAAAATGTTATTAATGACCGCCATGCTAGGTTCAGTAGCAGCTGTTCAAGCAGAAATGAAGCTTGATGAAGTTTTAGCTGAGTACATAGAGGCCAAAGGTGGTATGGAGTTCATTAACAAAACGAATACCATGAAAGTCACTGGGGTGATGACTATGGGACCTATGGAAGCGCCACTTAACTTCACCATTAAACGCCCAAACAAGGTTTATTCAACTTTTGAAATACAAGGCATGAAAGGGATTCAAGCCTATGATGGAGAAAAAGGTTGGCAAGTGATGCCTTTCATGGGTAAAACTGAACCCGAATATATATCTGGTGATGAATTGAAACAACTTCAGGATCAAGGTGACATAGAAGGACCTTTAATTAATGCCGAAGCCAAAGGTAATGTGCTGGAGTTAATAGGCTCCACAGAAATAGAAGGGACACCTGTGATAGAAATCAAAGCCACCAAGAAAAATGGTGATGTGATGACTGTATTTTTGGATGAGGAGTATAAATTAGAGGTGATGACTCGCAGTAAAATGTCTATGATGGGTCAAGAAATTGAAGCAGAAACTTATTTCAGCGATTATAAAGAAGTGGGTGACACAGGTGTGCCAGTGGCTCATTCAATGGCAGTTAAAATGAATGGCACAGCAGCTCAAACCATCACTTTTGAAAAAATCGAGTACAACATCGATGTAGACGATGCATTATTTAAAATGCCTGCTGCCACGGAGAAAAAAGAAGCCGCTGAAGCTACAGAATAAACGGGAGTTGACCTTGAAAAAAATAACAGCATATTGGCTGATAGCGGGCACTTTGTTGCCCGCTTTTATTCATGCCAAAGAAATAAAAATAGATTCATATACTTTTGGTGGCTTACAAGCCAGGGCTATTGGCCCGGCTGTCATGAGTGGTCGCATAGCTGCTTTGGATGCCACATCAGGTGATACACCTGTTATCTACGTTGGTACTGCCAGTGGCGGCATGTGGAAGTCTAAAGATGGCGGTGTAGGTTTTGAGGCAGTTTTTGATGATCACAATCAATCGATTGGGGCTGTAAAAGTTGATCCGAATAACCAAGAAAACATATGGGTTGGAACCGGTGAATCATGGGTGAGGAATACTGTATCTGTGGGTGATGGTGTTTATCTCTCAAAAGACGGTGGCGATAAATGGCAACATTTGGGCTTAAAGAAGACCGAGCGTATAGCGGCCATAGAAGTCAGTAGTCAGTCCAGCGATACGGTTTTTGTTTGTGCCACTGGCGCATTATGGAATGATGCCAAAGAACGCGGCGTCTATCGCACCCATGATCAAGGAAAAACATGGCAACAAGTGCTGTATGTGAACCAATCAACGGGTTGTTCAGACTTGGTGATAGATCCAAACAACCCAAATATAGTTTATGCAGGCATGTGGCAATTTCGACGTTACCCTGATTACTTTACTTCAGGAGGTAAAGGCAGTGGCTTATATCGATCGGTCGATGGTGGTGACACTTGGCAAGAAATGACTCAAGGCTTGCCTGAAGGTGATAAAGGCCGCATCGCTTTGGCCATAGCAGCGTCACAGAGCACCACTGTTTATGCCACAGTAGAAGCAGAGCAAACGGCTTTATACCGCTCAGATAACATGGGTAAAAGCTGGCAAAAAAGATCAGATTCAACCATGGTACAAATGCGACCATTTTATTTTGGTGAGTTACAAGTCGATCCAACAGATCCAGAACGGGTTTATAAACCGAGTTATATCACGGTGACCAGTGTAGATGGTGGGGAGTCATTCAACTCTATGTTTTCAGGTGGGTTTAACGTCTCCATACACCCAGATCATCATGCTTTATGGATCAATGATGAGAACCCAAATCAGCTGGTACTTGGAACCGATGGGGGTGTTTATATCAGCTATAACAAAGGGGGTAATTGGCGCATGGTTGGGACCTTGCCGGTCAGTCAGTTTTACCATGTCTCTCATGATGATCAGTGGCCTTATCATGTGTATGGTGGTTTACAGGATAATGGTTCTTGGGAAGGTCCTTCAAGAGCGCCAGGTGGTATCAAGCCAGGTGACTGGAATTCAATTGGTATGGGTGATGGTTTTTGGGCTTTTGTTGATAAACAAGATCACAACATCATCTATTCTGAATACCAAGGTGGGAAGCTTTTGCGTCTGAATCGTCAAATTGGTGAATTAAAAAACATCCCGCCTGTTGCCAGTGAAGATGAGGAAGAACTGCGCTTCAATTGGAACACCCCTTTGTTGGTCAGTGAAAGTAACATGGGTACCATTTATTACGGTTCACAATACTTACATAAGTCAACTGACCGAGGTGAATCATGGGTGACCATATCACCGGACTTAACGACTGATGATGACAAAAGACAACGCCAAGCAACCACAGGTGGTTTAACCATTGATAATTCAACCGCTGAAAATAATGCCACCATATACAGTATTGATGAGTCGCCTATTGATGGTGATGTATTGTGGGTCGGTTCTGATGATGGTTTAATTCACGTCTCGCAAAATGGTGGTGATTCATGGGTTAACGTCAGCAAGAACATCAAAGGTGTGCCCAAAGGAACATGGGTTTCAAGGGTAACAGCCAGTCCTCATCAAAAGGGCACAGCATGGGTTACTTTTGATGGTCACCGCACAGGTGACATGAAAACTTATGCATACAAGACAGATGATTTTGGAAAAAGTTGGCAGGTCTTGGCCGCCAATGACTTAGGTTATGCATGGGTCATCAAACAAGACTTGGTTAATCCAGATTTATTGTTCTTGGGTACAGAGTTTGGTTTATATTTGAGTTTAGATGCAGGTAATTCTTGGGCTCGATTCAAAGAAAATTTACCCAAAGTGGCCGTTCACGATTTAGTGGTTCATCCAACTGAACATGATGTGATTCTCGCTACACATGGCCGTGGGGTTTATATCATTGATGACATTTCACCATTGCGGGCATTGACACAAGAGAGCTTAACTGAAGATGTGGTGATGTTACCATCTCGTCCTGCGGTGATGGTAGAAGGAGGGGCTTTACAAAGTTTCTCAGGTGGTAATGACTTCATAGGTGCCAACCCTTCAGAAGTTGCGGTGATCAGTTATTATCTGAAAAAACGTCACATGTTTGGTGACATGAAAATCAATATTTTGGATGAAAATGATCAAGTCATCACTACTTTACCTGCCGGTAAACGCCGTGGTGTCAATCGCGTAGATTGGCCCATGCGTTTGAAGGCGCCTAAGTTCCCGCCATCAACTTCATTGGTACCTGGGTTCTTAGGGCCTCGTGTTGCGGAAGGCAGCTATAAAGTAGAGTTAATCAAGGGTAAGAAGAAGTTTTATTCTTCGGTTGATTTAGTACCTGATCCAAGGTCATCACATACAGTTGCAGATCGCCAAGCACAACAAGCTTTGTCGATGAAATTATACGATGCCATCAATGACCTGACTTTCCAACTCAGCCAGCTGAAAGATGTGGTGACTCAAGTTTCGGCAGTGACTGATCCCTCATCTTCCTTGAAAGGCAAAGCGAAAAGTTTTGAACAATCTTATCAAGATTTGAATGCCAGATTCACTGCCACTCAAAAAGGCATGATCACTGGGGAGTCAAAGTTGCGAGAACAACTGGGTACTTTGTTTGGTAATGTGGTTTCATACAATGGCAAGCCCAGTCAGACACAAAACCGCCAAGCTGTTGATTTGATTCAAGAAGTTGATGTGGCACTTCAAGCCGCACAACAATTGTTGGATAAACAGTTGCCAGGGATCAATAAAGCCATGGGTAATGATCAGGACATCAAGTTGCTTGATCGTGCCACTTGGGATGAAAAAAATGGCATGGGTTTGGCTGCTCCACCAGTCAATAAAGCTTGGATTGTTAATGGTGCTCGTGTATATCATTGATTCATTGCTCAATGAGTTAGACAATAAAGGGATGTTAAACATCCCTTTATTGTTCCGATGATTGTTAAGGCCACCAGGCAAGATGCTCAAAACTTGAGTGAACTGGCCATGCGTTCAAAAGCGCATTGGGGCTATGATGAATCATTCATGACACAAGCTCAAGATGAATTAACTTATGATGCTTTTGACCTGGATGAACACATCACTTATATGGCTGTTGATCATGGTTTGACGACAGGGTTTTATCAACTGATTCACATCAATGATGCCACGGTGGAACTGGATGCTTTGTTTATTGCGCCACAATTCATTGGACAAGGTTTGGGTGAGCGTTTGTTTAACCATGCAGTTTCTCAAGCCAGAGAATCAGGGTATAAGGCCATGAGCATCTTATCTGATCCATTTGCTGAAGGTTTCTACTTGAAGCTAGGTTGTGTCAAAGTGGGTGAAAAACCTTCACTGAGTATACCAGGCAGGTTTTTGCCTGCCCTGGTTTTCGCTTTATAAAGTTTTGAGTTGTTTTTGTTGCTGTTTAAGCCAGTCAATGGCCTGTCTCAGCACAGCATCTTCTTCAGTGTTTATAGGCTTAATGATTTCATCAGGTACAAATTGCTCTCTGGGAGTGCCGTCCACATGAAACAATTGTTCTGCTGGCATTTGATAGCCAAACCCCAGGCCTTCTAATTGGAAGCCATAAACGGCACCCAGTAGCCCGGCCATTTGTGAGCCCATGATGTGGCCTCGTTGCATACCATGTAAGCCAATGGTCAGCCCTTCACCCATGCTGCCAGTCCAACGATTCACCAGTACCACCAAAGGCTTTTTGTATGTAGCCCCTCGAGAATCGACAAATTCAGTCCAAAGGCGAGCCACCTTTGGCCCACCATTCCTGTGTTCCTCAAATCGATGTTTCTGATAAGCTTGAGTATGGTCAATGAATCGACCGATGATGGCGCGTGCAATATAAGAATCACCGCCGTTGATGGTATGCCTTAAATCCAAAATCATTCCTTGGGTTTTAATGAGTTGGTCTATGGCTGTATCAAAAGCGTTGATTAAATCAGTTTGTCCCAGTGAGTTGTTGATCTTTATGATGCCATAACCATTGTTAATTTCGGTGTGTATAAGAGATTGATTGTCATGGTATTGCAATGCATCTAAGTCAATGGCTTTAGCTTGGCCATCAATTTTTACTTCTATAACACGAGGTTTGGCATACTGTCCTGCCAAAGCTTTATTGATAATCCATTGTTGATTATCACTTTGGGTCTTATCTAAACACCGGGTTGGAAAGTTCTTGATAACTTGAGTTGGTGTCATGCCATTGATGCCGATAAGTTCGGCGCCTATAGATAAACCCTTGGTATCGACCAGTTGTGTTTGCCATAAATCATCAATGATAAAAGTGTTTTGATGTTGTTTAACTGATATGGGCGCGTTGAGCCGGTAAGAATCTTTGGTGTTGGTGTTCAAAGTCATGTGACTGTCAGCGAATTCTAGCAACAGGTGTTCAAAATACAACACAGCATCTGTTTTGTGTTTAAGCTGTTTAATTTTTTTTCCATAATTTTGTTTGAGACACGCCCAGTTGATGTTTTTATTATCAGCATAGGCGTAATGATCATCTATATTTTTCAACATGGCCTGTAAGTTCAGTTGAACCTGGCTTTGTAATGTTTCGAAATCATTGGCTTTTAGGTTGGTCATTGTTAATGTGAAAATGACTGCCAACATGTATTGATAAAGATAATTTTTCATCGGCTTTCCAGGTAAATAAATCAGTTTAGCCATACTATATCCTGGCGTCTTGTAAGATATTGCAGTTATCTGGTGTGTGCTTGTTGATAAATCTTGGGTGTTACACCTATGATGTTTTTGAAATGCTTATGAAAGTGTGGCAGGTCGTAAAAGCCAAATTCCAAAGCACAGTCAGTCAAGTCAGCGCCTTGGGCCAGTCGTGTTTGGCTTGCTTTGATGCGTTGCAAGATTGAATATTGATTGGGTGTCATGCCAGTTTGATTTTTGAATAAACGTAAAAATTTGAATTTATCCAAATTAAATCTATTGGCCCAATTTTCAAGAGAAAAATCAGTATATTCAGTGATTAATTCAGCCAGATCTAGGGATGTTGATGATTCAGATTGGATCACATTGAAGTTTTGATGGTACTGAATTAAACGGTCAATAATTTGCCAGGTAATCAATTCAATGGCAGTGGATTTGCTGCTCAAGTGTTTTTGGATTTTATGTAATAATTGGGATAATTTTTGATCGGAAATGACCGTGTTGAATTGTAAGTTTTCTGTTTGTGAGCTTCTATACTGCAGTATTGTGGGTGGTAAATACAAGGTAAAAAAGCTGTGGCCTGTTTTTTCATCACAAATCGTGGCATGAACTTCACCTGGATGAGTAATCGATACATGATTCTTGAATGCAAGCAGGGTTTTATCATTGATCTTGTTTTTAAATAGGCTTCGTTTGGCCAAAGTTATTTGGTAAGTGTCGTGATAATGTTTAGGAAAGGACTGTTGATAAATATTGGCATCTAAAGCCGATAAACCATCTAATTGATTCATTCGATAAAATTGATTGGTGGATTGGATTGTCATGTCAATGATCAATACTCCAAGGTGTCAAATTCTTGAATATTTTTAAGCAGTAACAAAGTGTTTTTTTCAATTTGAATCCGATCCTTAGAGTCAGACAGTTTCCTCATTGAATCAGTGATGGCAATCCACCACCTCATGTGCCCTGCGCTCAATTGTGCTGCTACCGGAACCAAATCTCTGACCAAAGCCAGAGAGTGCATACAAGTCTTTTTGAGAAACACCATACTTTCAATATCTAAATTATTGGCTTCAACTTCATCGATAAAACGTTGGATGATTTGTGGGTCTTTTT
>CALDFB010000009.1 GCA_937942365.1 uncultured Marinicella sp.
ATGGGGTAAAGAGAAATTTAAAAACATTGGTTGTGAAAAGCAAAAAAACCGTAATTTCTACATAGTTATTAATGAGTTGCCCTGTTTGGTCTCGCGGGCTCGTCAAGGGTGATGCTTTGAAAATCGGATGGTTTTATATATTTAAATGAAACATTTGTTGTTTTCGAAAGTTGTAAAAAAGTCTATTTTTATGTTGACAAGATGTTTTTATACACAAGTGATCATTGTGGTGTCATAAAACAAGAATTTAGCATTGTGAGTTGGCATTCAACTTTCTAATAGCCGCGTAAGTATATGATATAATTGGAATATATGGGTTGGGTAGTTTTTAACCAAAATAGCGCTCAATTAATACCCTTGGGAAAGAGGGCCTGATTATTGAAAGTTATAAACAAAGTTATCCACAGCTTTTGTGGATAAGTGTAGTCGGTTATTTTAATGAATTGGACTTCAGTGAAAACTGAGAAACATTCTGATGGCCAATACCATAATCAAAACAGCAAAAATCTTTTTCAGAATTTGTGTTGGTAAACGATGTGTTAAGTTGGCACCGATGGACGTGGTTATTATACTCCCTAATGTAATGCAAAGAGTGGCTGGCCAATAGATGTAACCAATGGTTTGTTTAGGAAGGAGGTTTTGATTGGTGCTTTGAGTTGCAAACACCATGCACCCTGCTAAGGCAATAGGCAAACCAATACTGGCAGCAGTGGCGATGGCTTTTTTAATATTGACTTGATGCCAGTTCAGATATGGAACAGTTAAAGAACCGCCACCTATGGCTATGATGGCAGAGACAAAGCCAATGAAAAAACCAACAGGAATGAGTTCTGAGGTTTTAATTTTTTTGCCAGAAAGGCCAGTGGGTTTAAAGTTGATAAACATTTGTATCGCAACCATAAACATCAACAGCATGAATATTAATGCGATGGTTTTTGAGGTGATTTGAATGACCCAAAGGCTTGCCAAAGCACTACCTAACAAAACAGCAGGGCTTATTTTTTGAGTAATTGACCAAATAATGGCTTGGTGTTTTTGGTGGGAGCGAATACTTAATAAAGCGGTGAAAATAATACATGACATCGAAGTAGCTAACGCCAAATGAATCACTGAGTCAGGATGAACGCCTTGCCATAAAAAATAAGCTGTGAGTGCTGGTACCATAATGGCACCACCTCCAATTCCAAGCAGGCCTGCAAAAAAACCAACCACCAAGCCCAGTGTTGCTAACACTAAGATGCTGGCATAAGTTATGCCCAGAAAGTCCAAATTTATCGCTTACGTCCAAACAATGCTTTCCAAATAGCATTGACGGCTTTTGTGGTTAATCTGCGTTGTAATGACTTACCCATTTTGGTGGCGAAGGAGTCGGTTTTTCTGCCTGATTTACGTTTGGGTTTGGCGGCTTTTTCAGCGGCTATTTTTTCAGCTTCAGCATCTAAGCGAGCTTGTTCCTGGGCTTTTTGTTCTGCCAACTCTGTTTTTCTTTGGTTTAATTTTTCATGAGCGGATTCGCGATCAAGGTCTTGATCATACTTGGCACCAACAGGTGATCTTTGCATCACCAGTTTACGTTCTTGATCAGTGGCTGGTCCCATGCGACATCTTGGCGGGGCAATTTTGACGCGTTCAACAATGGTGGGAGCGCCTTTTTCTTCTAAAGTAGACACCAGAGCCTCCCCAACACCTAGTTCAGTGATGACATCAGCAGTATTGAAATCGGGGTTGGTTCTGAAAGAGTCTGCAACTGCTCGGATGACCTTTTTATCCTTCGGTGTGTAAGCACGCAAGGCATGTTGTACTTTATTACCCAACTGACCCAGAATATCTTCAGGTATATCGCCAGGAGATTGGGTACAAAAATAAACACCAACACCTTTGGAACGAATCAATCTGGCGACTTGTTCAATGCGTTTAAGCACTTCTTTGGGTGAGTCTTCAAAGATCAAATGTGCCTCATCAAAAAACAGTATTAATTTAGGCAGCGGTTGGTCACCAACTTCTGGTAGGGTTTCGAATAGTTCAGTCATTAACCACAATAAAAATGAAGCATATAACTGTGGCTTCATCATTAAATCCCTAGACTCCATGATGCTGATGATGCCTTTTCCAGACATGTCCTGGCGCATTAAATCTGCGAGTTCGAGTGCTGGTTCACCAAATAATTTATCAGCACTTTGTGATTCGAGATTGAGTAAGCGTCTTTGGATTGCACCAACTGAGGCATTGGTGATTCTGCCATATTCACTGGAGATGGTTTTGTGGTTGTCAGCTAAATACTGTAACAATGATTTCAAATCTTTTAAATCCAGTAAAGCCATGTCATTGACTTCTGCATATTTGAATGCAACCGCAATAACACCCTCTTGGACGTCGGTTAATTCCAGCAGTTTGCTCAGATACATGGGTCCAATTTCTTGTATGGTGGTTCTTACTGGATGACCCTGTTGTTTAAAAATATCCCAAAAAATGGTGGGAGAGCCTTCATAGCGATAGTTTTTAATGTTCAGTTCTTTGGCTCGATTATCTAAAAACTCTTTTTGTTTACCAGCTTGTGATAAGCCAGAAACATCACCCTTGATATCAGTGATAAAAACTGGAACACCCAGATCAGAAAAGTTTTCTGCAAAAACCTGTAAAGTGACTGTTTTGCCTGTACCGGTTGCGCCTGTTATTAAGCCATGGCGGTTGGCAAAATGGCCTAAAATTTGTGCCGGTTTACGATCCTCGCCTTGCCCTTGGCCAAAGTGTAAGTTTTGATTGTTTGCTGACATATGTATGATCTCTGATATTTTTATTTCGCGGGATATTGATCTTTAAGCCAATTAAAGACAGCCAACATGCCCAATGCTTCACCCCCCTCGGTGCCACCAGTGCGGTCGCCAAAGTTCCACCCATAAGTATCAATGTGTACCCAAGGTGTCTCTGCAGTAACAAAGTGTTCTAAAAACAAAGCCGCTGTGATACAGCCAGCTTGCGGTAATGTGGCTGAATTGGTTAGGTCGGCGATACTGGATTTGATGTATTTTTTGTAGCTTTGTTGCAAGGGCAGGGGCCAGGTTTCATCATGAGTAGACTGTCCATTTTTGAAAATGGCATCACTGATTTCTTTGCGATTACTGAACACAGGCGTCACGGTTGGACCCATGGCCACCCTTGCCGCACCTGTCAAGGTAGCATAATCAATGATTAATTCAGGCTGAGACTCACAAGCATAAGTGAGTGCATCAGCTAAAATAACCCTGCCTTCGGCATCGGTATGGCCAATTTCGATGGTCAGTCCAGAGCGGGTTTGAGCCACATCACCTTGACGATAAGCATTACCTGCTACAGCATTTTCAACACAAGGAATCAGCACTTGTAAACAAATAGGGAGCTGATGGTCAATAATTAATTGGGCCAAACCTAATACATGTGCGCCGCCACCCATGTCTTTTTTCATCCAACGCATAGAGGACGATGGTTTCATGTTATTACCACCAGTATCAAAGCACACGCCTTTACCTACCAATGAAATTTTTGGGTGTTTCTCATTGCCCCAATTCAGCTCAATCAGACGTGGTGCTTTATGACTGGCACGTCCAACTATATGGATGGACGGAAAGTTTTCAGTTAACAGGGCATCACCAATGATTTCTGTGAAAGTGGTTTGGTTTTTTTCAGCAAACCCTTCAGCGAAATCAGACATTTCGGTGGGGCCCATATCATCAGCTGGTGTGTTGATCAGATCTCGTACCAAACAAGTGGCTTCAATAACGGATAATTCAGAAGCGTGTACTTGGGCATTAACACACAACACCGCAGCCTCTTTCGCTTTTAAATATCGATCAAAACAATAACTACCAAATCCCCAAGCCAAAATAACTGCTGACATGACTTCACTGGTATCAGTTTCGATGTGGTATTTGGCTACCGGAAAATTCTTAAAAGCATGACAAAAAACATAAGGGTTTAAGTCATCATTGACTGCCAAATAAACTTTTGCAAGGCTCCCATTGGCTTTGCGATCAAGTACAAAATTACCTGCCTTACGGCCCAAATTGTGTTGTTCACAAACTGCTTTTAGGTAATCATTTTGAGCAGTCAGCCAGGTATCATAGGTGCTGAGGATAACAGGAACTACTGGAATACTATTTTTGTTGTCTTCGGTGCTGATAAAGTGTGTCATATGATCTGGCTTGAAATAAACACAATGATTATACCCAAGGCTGAATTGAATATCGAGACAGTTATCAATTGTTAACCTGTGAGCATTTTATTCAACTGGCGATAGATCATTTCTTGGTGCGGGATTTGGTCTTCTAAGTAAAAGTGGCCAGTATTGATGAAACCTAGGTTTTGGTAAAAATGGGTTAAGTATGATTGGGCTGAAATTTTGATGGGGTGCTTGGGAAAGTGTTTTAAAGTGGCTTGAATGGCAGCTTGCATCAAAGCATAGCCATACTTGTGTTGTCGTTGTTCTTGTTTAACCACTACCCGACCAATGCTGCTGTGGTTTTCATTACATTGGTCGGGTGAGAGGATACGTGTATAAGCGATGATTTCATAGTTATCTATTTTTTTATACAAATGCAAGGCCTGTTGGTCCAAATCATCTAAATCTTGATAGGCGCAGTTTTGTTCAAGCACAAAAACAGCACTTCGTAACTGTAATATTTGGTATAAATCATGGTTACTCAGTTCATGGAAACTTTGCAGCTTAAAGGCCGATTCATTCAAAACCATTTTTAAATATCAAGTCATCATCTAATTCAAGTGGCAAGGGCCAAACATAAGCACCTCGAGAACGCGTGAAGACCGCTAAGGTGGTTGCCCCTCGGTCTATAGTCATGTCCCAAATCATCACAGAGGGTAGCCCTTGGTCAAACCTGAACCAAACGGGTTCAGCAACGCTGATGTCTTCAGTGTAGTACAAGCCCCAATCCGTTCCTGCGAAAACCATACCTGGTACATTGGGGTTTACCATGACACTGTCGACAGGAATATTAGGTAGGTTTCCAGATTTGTTTAACCAGGTAAAATTACTGCAATCACTGTCACAAGTCACTTCAAACAGATGGCCAGGTGTGCTGGGCGTATTCTGATCAAAACCGCCTACGGCCGCATAGCCGGTGGTGGCATTTGTACCATGAGTAACCACGTCTAATATGGGGCGATTAGGTAGCACGTTGTTACCATCGGTCACATCAACCCAAGTGGCCGAATTGGCATTGCCTTGGCCCATGTTAAAGCCATAGTACACATTACCATCGTTAGTACCAACAATGGCCACTGTGCCATCAGAAATGCCGTAGTGCATTTGGTTGATAATGGAACGATTTCCCAAGACGTTTTTGGTTAAATCGGGGCTGTTGATATACCAAGCTCCGTTTGAAAGACCGCCAGTGGTGGTCTCCCAAATGCGAAATGTTCCAGCCATTAATTGGCCGCATGTATTTCCCAAACAATCGTGTTTGTTTAAATGGAATGGAAAAATAAAAGGTACTCGTGAGTCACCAGACCAAGGGTTGGCGAAATTATTGTAAGGTCCAAAGGGCCCATTGGTACTGATGCGCATGTTACCAAATTGAGACTCAACATACACCCGCTGGCCGTTTATGGGTTCAATGGTGGCATATATACCGTCGCCGCCATTAACTCGCGTCCAAGGTTTGGCTTCAAATGGCTCAGAATTGGTGTCCCACACAGCGACTGATGAACCATTGTCTTGAGCACCGCCCACAGCCACCCTATTAGAGCTGTTGATGAAATCAGCACTGATGTCACCCGAATAAAATTCAATGGTGTTGATGGTGTCGTTTAATTGGGTGTAAATAATGTCACGTGGATTAACAGCTTCGGCATTACCAGTGTAATAGGCACCCCCATCACTGCCTACTAATAACTGGGTTGGGTCCCCTGCTACATAAGCTCTGGCATGATGATCAACGTGAACAAAGTCACCATTGTTAGGGCCTCCTGTGCGTCCACAAGTACTGTTAGTGAATGTGTTACCACCGTTGGTGGATTTGAATAAATCTATCGCGGAGAGAAATAATTCTTCAGGATTGTTTGGGGAAATACTCATACCCATGTCGTACCAAGCCTGGTTTCCACTGTTGTCACAGCCTATGAAATCATTGGTGGTTGCTGTTTGAGTCCAATTGATGCCACCATCAGTTGTTTTCCAGACGCCCTTGACTGAAAAAGTGTTGATATCAGCGACTTGCGCATAAAGGACATCGTTATCTGAAGGAGCCATGGCTAAGTCAATACGACCTAAATCATTATTTGGAAAAGGAACGCCTTCTCCGGTATCAGTTGGCCAGCCGTTATTTTCAGTTGTAATTAATGTCCATGTTGGACAGCCAGATGTTGGGAAAGTGGTTTTATATATTCCGTTGGCACCATTTTGGTTAAGATCTGGTTGTACAGTAGTGTTGTGTCCTCGTGTACCTATGGCCGCATAAATCTCTCCTGTGGCGCTCACTTCCATACCAGTTATGTCTTGTCTTTGGGTGTCAAATGCGTTGGTTTGACAGGCTGCAGTCCAATCTGCGCCATCGTTGTAAGAAAAGAATAACCCTGTTTTAGTACCAACTACTATATGAGTGGAATCTAAAGGGTTGGTTCTGACTCGACCTATGGCTTGATATTGAGGAAACTCGCCGACTGGTTGATCTCGGTAAGGTGCGAACTCAGCTTCACCAAGCACCTCCCAGGTTACACCAGCATCTTTGGAACGTAATAAACCTGCACTCCCAAAAGAATATGAACCATAGCGTAAATCACCGGTGCCAGCATAAATGATGTCAGAATCATTCGGATCTAGGTATAAATCGCCAATGGCCCCGCCATTGATCGATGTATTGTCAGTGATGTTCTGCCAAGTTGTATTGGTATCACAGCAATCAACCGTTTTCCAAATGCCACCTCCGTCTACACCCATATATGCAACAGATGCATCAGTGGGATGACTCACAATGACATTGATTCGACCAGAAAAAGCATCACCAGAAAATGTGTTCAATGGCTTAGGCCCCATGGATACAAAACCACCAGGGTTCAAGCCTTTAAATAAATAAGGATTTTTGTTTTTTCTGGAAGGTGATTTGATTTGGTTTTTAAGGTGCTCATTCTTAGCATCTACTAACCAAGTTTGCTGATATTGAAAAGTGGGGTAGATGTATCGAGTCGCCCAATAATCACCTCTAACTGGCTTATAAAAATCTGCCATATCACTGTGGTCATTTTTTGAGCTGCATGCGGTTATTAAGGTAATAACCACCATCATTAATGTAATTTTTTTCATTGGACTATCCTCGGAAAATGCTTGGCTGTTAACTCTGTGGTAAGTGCTTTGTGTTCCATGGCCGACTCAATCAGGTTCATAGTCAGGTTGACAGCGCCGCGGTTTCTTTCAACCAGCTTGTGTGCTGCTTTTCCCATTTCAATGCGAGCGACTTGATTTTCAATTAAGTATTCCATACTTCGGATTATATCATTGGCATCATGCACAGTTTGCGAACCACCACAGTCATTGAGTAGTTGAGTAATTTCAGTGAAGTTGTGCGTGTTAGGGCCAACCAAAACGGGTAAAGAAAACACCGCTGCCTCAAGCACATTGTGACCCCCAATATTAGCAATTGACCCGCCAACAAAGGCAATGTCAGATGAAGCATAAAACTCCAACATTTCACCCATGGTATCAACCACAAAGACGTCACCATCAATGTCACACATCCCAATTTCGCTGCGTAATTGGGTATTAAAACCTTTGTTTCTGCATGCTTGGGTGGTGCTTTGAAAACGTTCAGGATGTCGTGGCACGATGACCAACATTAACCTGGGATGCCGCTGTTTTAAAACCACATAGGCTTCAAGCACTTCGTTTTCATCATCTTGGTGGGTGCTTGCGGCAATCCAAACCAATCGACTGTTTTGATAATGCTCGCGGATTTCTTGACCTTTTTCAATAATATGATCTTCAATGATGATGTCAAATTTAAGACTACCAACAACGAATATTTTTTCTGGATAACATCCCAGCTGAATCATCCGTTTGGCATCGGTAACAGTTTGTGCGGCCACATAAGCGGTGTCGTTAAATGCCTTGGCGGCAAGAGACTCTACCCAATGATAGCCTTTCATCGAAACTTCTGACAGGCGTGCATTGGCAACCACGATGGGAATTTCTTTCTTTTTGCAAAACCTGAATAAGTTAGGCCAGATTTCGGTCTCCATAATGACAGCTAAATCCGGCTTGGTTTTACGCAAAAATCGTTTCACAGCTCCTGGTAAATCGTAGGGTAAATAAACATGAAAAACTTGTTCGCCAAAGATTTGTTGTACCCGATCGGAACCAGTAGGGGTGATTGTGGTTAATACAAAACAATGGCCTTGGTATTTTTCCATTAAGGCTTTGATCAAAGGTATGGCTGCGTTCACTTCACCCACAGATACGGCATGCACCCAAATAGAAGGCTTTTCAAACTTGGGTGATTTAAACCAACCAAAGCGTTCATGCCATCGTTGTAAATAAGCTTTGGTTTTAATGCCTCGGGTGGCTAACCTGATTAACACCAAAGGTGTGAGAATGGTAGTTACCAGGGAGTAAAACCTTGATCTGAGTTCCAATTTCATCGCAGTTTTTGGCCACTAGAAGCCAGCCTGATGCTTGAAGGTTGAGTGGCATTACCCAGCGGCAAGTCTAAATAATAATCAATTTGATCACCCCAAATGTCTTGAATTTCTTTACAGCTGTTGGGTGTGAATTGCCCCGTAAGGTTTGCACTGGTTGAAACCAGGGCATGGCCTAAATGGTCACAAAGCTTTTTAACGGTGGGGTTTGCGCTCACCCGGACTGCTACAGAGGAAAATGTTCCTGTGATCCATTCAGGTGTCATGGGTGAGTTTGGAAACACCCAAGTATGGTGCCCCGGCCAAGTCTTTAATGCACGAGCTAAATGAGACCTATCATCGGGTTTAATCAAGGGCAGAATTTGTTCAATGTGTGAAGCAATCAAGACCAATCCTTGGTCAATTGAGCGTTGTTTCAGTTTTAACAGTTTCATCACCGCTTTTTGATCATTGAATTTGCAGCCCAGACCAAAAACGCCTTCGGTTGGGTAGACTAAAAGATCACCTGATTGAACGGTCGCAACAGCAGCTTCGATGGATTGACCTAATTCTGACATGTTTTATTTTTTGGCCGTTTTTTTCTTCACCGTTTTCTTAGTGACTTTCTTTTTAGTGGTTTTTTTCTTGGTCGTTTTCTTCTTTGTGGTTTTCTTTTTAGTGACTTTTTTCTTGGCTACTTTCTTTTTACCACGGCGTTTCTTTTCAGGTGCTTTGGCTAGAATCTCAATACACTCTTCATGAGTGAGTGCTTTGGGGTCTTGATCTTTGAGAATTTTACCGTTTTTATTACCGTCGGTGACATAGGGCCCCCATCGGCCGTTCAATACTTGTATACCGTCATCAAATGTTTGGATGATTCGGTTGGCGTCAGCAATTTTCTTCTCAGTAATAAGAACCAAAGCTTCTTCAAAGGTTATGGTGTAAGGGTCTCCTTGATCTTTCTTGATGCTAACGAACTTATTACCATACCTCACATAAGGACCAAATCGACCAATATTTGCAGAGACTTTTTCACCTTCTGAAGTTTCACCTAAATCACGAGGCAGGTCAAATAATGCCAATGCTTCTTCATAGGTTATCGTATCAAGTTTTTGGCCAGGTAATAAACCAGCAAATTGGGGTTTTTCTTCATCATCACGCGTACCGATTTGCACGAATGTACCGTATTTCCCAATTCGTACCGACATGGGTTTTCCAGTTTTCGGGTCGGTGCCTAACTCACGCTTATATTGGGCTTCATCACGCGAAACAGACTCTTCTTTTTCTTCCACCAGAGAGATAAAGGGTTCCCAAAACTCTTTCATCAAAGGTTTCCAGGATTTTTCTCCACGCGAGACCGCATCTAAAGAGTCTTCAAGCCGAGCTGTGAACTCATAATCAACATAATCTTTAAAATGAGCTTCTAAAAATCGGGCGACCACTTTTCCAACGTCAGTAGGGGTAAAGCGTTTGCTTTCAAGTTCAACATAATCCCTGTTGAGTAAAGTAGAAATAATACTGGCATAAGTAGAAGGTCGGCCAATCCCAAACTCTTCAAGTGCTTTCACCAGGGAGGCTTCAGTATATCTAGGTGGTGGTTCGGTGAAATGTTGGACACCGTTGATTTCACTGATGTCTACCACATCGCCTTTTTTCAAATTAGGCAGGTGTTTTTCTTTGTTTTTATCCTTTTTGGTGTCATCCAGCCCTTCTTCATAAACGGCTAAAAAGCCTTTGACCAGAATGGTTGAACCAGAAGCACGGAGGTTATGTCCATCACCAAAAGTAAAGTCAGCAGATACCGTTCCAATGGTGGCATTGATCATTTGACTGGCTAAAGTTCGTTTCCATATCAAGTCGTATAAGCGAAATTGATCATTGTCTAAATATTTTTTGATCTCAGTAGGAATCAATTGCGCAGAAACGGCCCGGACTGCTTCGTGAGCTTCTTGTGCATTTTTAGATTTACTTTTATAAAAATTGGGCTCATCGGGTACTTGTTTGGCACCAAACTTATTTTGAATGACACTTCTGATTTCATTGATGGCGTCATTGGCTAAGTTAAGTGAGTCGGTTCGCATGTAAGTGATTAAACCCTGCGACTGACCATTGATCTCCATACCCTCATACAGCTGTTGTGCGATTTGCATGGTTTTTCTGGCTGTAAAACCTAATTTTCGAGCTGCCTCCTGTTGTAATGTTGAGGTGATGAATGGGGCTGCAGGCTTTCTTTTGCGTTCTCGTTGAGTGAGTTCAGTAACGGTCAACTGTTTACCCGCTTGGCTGCGCAGTTGTGCCAAAGCCTGGTCAGCCAATTCTTGGTTGTTGATATCAAATTTTTTCAGCTTATTACCGGCATAGATATTTAGATTTGATTCAAAAGCTTCTTTTCCTGATGCCATTTGACCATGAATGGTCCAATATTCTTCTTTAATGAAGGCGCCAATTTCATCTTCTCTTTGTACGATTAATCGCAGAGCTGGAGACTGAACCCGGCCTGCCGACAAACCCCTGCGGACTTTTTTCCAAAGCAATGGTGATAAATTAAACCCAACTAAATAATCTAATGCGCGCCTGGCCTGTTGTGCATCAACCATTTCATTCGATATTTCTCTTGGGTTGGCCACCGCTTCTTGAATGGCTGATTTGGTGATCTCAGAAAAAACCACACGCTTAATGTGTTTGTCTTTAAGCAGTTTTCGGTTTCTAAGAATTTCAACCACATGCCATGAAATGGCTTCTCCTTCTCTGTCCAAATCCGTCGCCAGATAGATGGTATTGGCTTTTTTGGCTGCTTTAACTATGGCTTCTATATGTTTTTTGTTTTTTTCAACATCCACATATTTCAATTCAAAATCATTTTCAGGAATGACGGCACCAGTTTTGGCCAAAAGATCACGGACATGACCATATGATGCCAGTACTTTATGACCTTTGCCAAGGTATTTTTCAATGGTTTTTGCTTTTGCGGGTGATTCTACAATCAGTAAGTTTTCAGCCATGGTTTAGTGTTCATGATCGACCGGAGGATCAAACATCAAACTTTCCATTGATGCAAAGGCTTGTTCCTGATCCGGTTGTGAAAATAAAATAATCAAAGCAAGCCATTGTAAATCATCCACGTCAATATTGTCAGTATTTAGATTAAGCAAACCATTCAGTAGTAATTCACGGGTGGTGGGAGTAAGGATCTGAGTGGACTCTAGATAGCAAATGAAGTCTACACCATCTTGGCCTAAAAGCTCAATTTCAAATGAGGTATAACATCTGATTCCGTCAACCGATTGGTTAACTAAATGGTGCTCTTTGTCATTAATGTTGAGTAACCAATCAATGGCATGATCTATGGTTGATTTTTCAAAACCAGCTTGTTCAAGGCCATTGTAAATGTTGTTTTTTGTGTACTGTTCTTTTAGGTTGGTCTGTTCAGATAAATAGTTTTCAAACAAATAAACCAACACGTCAATGATGTTTTCATTCATATTTTTTGATATTTTGCACCTGGTAACTTTTCAATCAATCCCGATAATTCCATGATCAACAAATCTGATGCCACATCACTACTGGATAAATCAGTTAACAACACGATATCATCAAATGCGATTGGATTAAAGTCTAAATGTTTGTAAATGTCTTTTTGAGAATCAGAAAGTTCTATATTGGGTTCAGATGTGTGGTTATCAAGAACCTGATCATTCATATCATTTATTGATGTTTTTAACTGATCAGTTAACATCACAATCCCTGGAGCCAACTCTTGTAAAATGTCTTGGGCTGACTCAACCAATTGAGCACCTTGTTTTATCAGTTGATGGCATCCTTTGGCCAGCGGGTTGTGAATACTGCCAGGAATGGCCATTACAGGCCGATTATTTTCCATTGAAAATCTTGCGGTGATCAAAGTGCCGCTTTTTTGCGCTGCCTCTATCACCAAAGTCCCCATAGCCAAGCCTGCAATCACTCGATTTCTTCGAGGGAAATTATGTGCATTGGGTGGCGTATTAAACGGAAATTCAGAAATGACGGCGCCATAACTGGGGATTGTTTTGGCCAGAGCTTGGTTCTTTTTTGGGTAAATAGAGTTTATGCCAGTGCCCATAACGGCAACGGTTTGCCCTTGGGCATCAATAGCCCCTTGGTGCGCTTGGGTATCGATACCAGCGGCCAATCCGCTGGTAATCACCAGTCCACGTTTGGCCAGATCAAAACAAAATGCATGGGCATTGTTCAGCCCACTTTGGCTGGCATTACGGCTTCCGACCACAGCCAACTGTGGAAGTAACAATGCATTTGGATCACCTTTAATGAATAATAAAATCGGTGGGTCACTGATTTGTTTCAGTTGGGGAGGATACAAGGGGTCATCCAAGGTCAATATATCATTATCGGGTTTTAGTAACCAATCAAGCTCAGATTTAATCTGATCATCAGTTGCTTTTGATAAATAGTTGACTGCTTTCTGGGGTATTTTAAAGTCAGATGGGAATTTATTTTGTTTGATGATTTCATCCGCATCACCCAAGTGTGCCATTAAATGAGAGATTCTGGTAAAACCAAGTCCTGGTGCATTGAGTAAATGCAACCAGGATGATTTGTTGGCTGGCTTTGACACGTCCTGTGTTTATTAATCCTTAAGAGTCTGAATCGATACGATTAGGGCAGCTTCACGTAATCGTATAGCTTGACAGGTCGGTTGCCACCTCTGATGATGGCGTAACTGATGTTGTCAAAAGTTTTGAATACCATAATATGGCCATTAAGCTCCATGGGTAATGTGACCTTAGCTTTCGATGGCCTGAATAGGGTTTTTAAATCTTCTTTTGGGTGCATCACTTCATCTCTGATGACGCGTTCAGGGCTGAATACGGAGAAAACATCACCGACTTTGACACCTTGATCAGAGCCATTACTGATGGCAACAATCTGTCTGCGGCCACTGCCAAATAAGGCGTTGTTCAGCGCCACAACACGGATATTTTCATCATCAACTTCAGCTGCTTTTGGTTGAAAGTAGGGGTCAAAGCTGAATGAGTCTAAAGGTAAAATCAGATCTCCTTGTTTGACTTCAGTATCAACATCAACAATTTTTAGCGTAGTGACTTCATCGTCAGCACCCACTCTGACCACTTCTGCGATTCCAGTATCAGCTACCTCATAACCCAAGATTTTAACGTTTTCCCAGTAAGTTCTGTCAATATACTTTTTCCAAAATCTCGACATGACGGCAGTGGTGGTATAAGCAGATGATTTTTGCCACTCTATGGATTCAACTTCATGGCCATCAGATGTTTCCCATGGATAGGTGGTTGGTACTTCCCGATATATAACGGTTGGACGAACAATCGCTAAACGATCTCCTTGGCGGGCATTCTTTAAATTCCTGACATAAATTAAATGACCTGTCACAGCAACATTTCTGTCTTCTTCCTCGGCCACCACATAAGGGGCTAGATCAATGTCTTCTTCATTGAGGACGCGTAACCTTCTTAAGAATGGTTCTATGTCCTTTAAAGGAATGGTTTGAATGGCATCATTGTGATCAATGTCTCGCACCTTAGGTCCTAATTTGACCGTAGGATGACTGCGATTAAGTGTGAGTGCAGGCTTACCATCAATGTAAACCAAATTAATTTGATCCCCTGGGTAGATAAGGTGAGGATTGTTTATTTGTGGATTGGCATGCCAAATCTCAGGCCACAACCAAGGCGACTTTAAAAACACGGCAGAGATATCCCACAAAGTGTCTCCTGTTTGAACCACGTAGGTATCTGGATGGCTTGGATTAAGCTCCACTTCTTGAGCGTACGCTGAGAAAATAAATCCAATAAGTAACGCTATAATTAAATGTTGTTTTTTAAACATCGTCGGCAAACCCTTGATTTTCCTAAAACTTTAGTTTATCCATTTTAAGAATAAAATTAAACAAAAAATGTGAATCAAACTGCAAATTGCTGAAAAAAAGCTGATTTTATTGGATTTTAAAACAATTTAATCTTTATTGGTTTACTTAACTTTGCCAAAAAATTGATAATAATGGGAGAAATTCATCACTTATTGTTGGCATCAAGTCATACAAAACTATAAGATGTATGCCCAATTAAGTAAACAACAGATTATCAACCACACAATAAATGAGTCAACTTAACATTTTAACCTTACCAGATTCAAGGTTAAAAACTGTCGCCCAGCCCATCATAGAAATCAATGATGACATCAAACAACTGGCAACTGATATGCTGGAAACCATGTATGCGGCACCAGGCATAGGCTTGGCTGCCACCCAAGTGGACCATCACATTCAATTGGTGGTGCTAGATGTGTCAGAAGAAAAAAACCGACCATTGGTGTTGATCAACCCTGAAATCATTGAACAGGCTGGTTTACAAACCCATGAAGAAGGTTGCTTATCAGTTCCAGGCATATATGCCAAAGTTAAAAGGGCTGACCAAGTAGTGGTTAAATACCAAGACATAGATGGTACCCACCAAGAATTGACAGCGGATGGTTTATTGGCCGTTTGTATCCAACATGAACTTGATCATTTAAAAGGTATTGTTTTTCTCGACCACTTATCTATTTTGAAACGTAAATTGGCTTTAAAGAAATTATCCAAAGAGTTAGCATGAATAAAATGAAAATATATCTATTTCTGTCATTGGTTTTACTGGCGAACAGCAGTAACGCTTCCGAGTCAACTCATTCAATGGAACGTTTTAACAAAACGGTTTCTATTGTGAAACCAACACATATTAAAATTGTTAATCATTTTGGAGACATCAGAATCAGAAAAGCTGATGACGATGTATTTATTTATCATGGCGTGGCGCAATTCAGTCAAGGTCAAGAAATGACTCTAGATTATCAGTATGAAGGTAATCAGATTACAGCAATAGTCAAATTGAGCGATCGTGAAAAAGCAACCAACCTAGAGCGTTTTGACTTGGCATTGGTTGTTCCAGAACTGGTTACCTTGGACATAGAAATCGAAGGTGGAAAATTGACTTCAAAAGGGCTTAAAAATGCAGTGAAAGTTCGTAGTAATCAGTCTGACATTCAATTGAAAACCTCCAAAGCAGTTGACTTGTTTACAAAGTCCGGCTCCATAGATTTAAGCATAAAATCATCGGACAATAAAATACAAAACGAAGTGAAAACTTACTCAGGTTCTGTTATGGTTTCATATTACGGAGGCACGCCTCATTTCAAAGCCATTGCTGGTAATTTTATTACCAGTAACTCTGCACCCATGTTGCAAAGTTTAAAAAAACAGGGGCGAGCTGTTTTTTATGGTGACCAAGAAGATAATCGCCACATTAGTGTTAAAACCGATACGGGTCTAATCAGTATGATTGATTTGGCTCAATAATTACTCATTAATAAAAGGAGGAAGTTGTGAAAGCAAAAAACTATCTAAGAACCACTCTAGCAGGATTAACCTGCTTGCTAGGCAGCCAAGCTGCAGTGGCTACAGAAACACGATTCGGCGCGGATTTCGTGGGTGAAGTCGTTCACCCTGTATCTGTCACGATAAATTTAAAAGATGCTACCAAGCCAACGCAGTGGAAACCAGGGGATCCAGTTAAAGAAATTCCTATGCGCTTTAGACGCCCAAAAGGTTGGGAACGTCCTGAGGCTTTACCACGTGGTTATGGCGTGGATCCATTGGCAATAAAACAATGGGATGCAGCCGGAGAGCAAAATTTTGGTGGTGGAGCACAGTTTGATGACACCATCGTTAATGTTGACGGTTTAGGTTTCACGGGTGTGAACCCGTCAGACACCAATGGTGATGTCGGTATTGATCATTATATTCAATCCATCAACAATGGTGCCAGTTCAGGTATTTTAATCTTGAATAAAGCAGATGGGACCACAGCAGCTCAGTTTGTGTTAAGTGACATTGCTACTGGTTCTGGAACAGGTTGTGGTGCAGGTAACGGTGATCCAGTGATCTTATATGATCAATTTGTTGATAATGGTCCAGGAAACCCTAAAGGTCGTTGGGTTTTGACCGAATTTACGGGTAATTCATTGTGTATATATGTATCACAAACATCCAGTCCAATTGGGCCAACTGATGACAGTACTTGGCATATATATGAGTTTATTTCTGCCTCTGGTGGTTTGCCTGATTACCCTAAATTTGGGGTTTGGGGTGATGCATATTACATGGGTGCCAATGAAGACAACCGTCAATATGCTTTTGACAGAGAGAACATGATCAATGGTGACCCAGCACGTGGGTTTCAAGTTTTTCAAACAGTTGGTTTACCAGGTTTTGGCTTTCAACATTTGATGCCTGCTGATGCCGATGGTGAAATCATGCCACCAGCTGGAGCACCTGGCATATTTATGCGTCACAGAGATTCAGAGTATCATGCTGATCCGGGTGGTGATGATGTATTGGAAATTTGGGAGTTTACCACTGACTTTGATACCCCAGCTAACAGTGCCATTACAGGCCCAATTAATGTTGTTGTATCTGAATTTGATACCAATTTGGGTGGTACCAATTTTGCCGATTTATCGGTACCTCAACCAGATGGTGCAACTAACTTATTTCCGTTGAAACAACCGCTGATGTGGCGAGTACAACACAGAACCATAGATGGTAAGCAGTTATTGATTGGTAACATGACTACTGATGTTAATGGTAATGATTATCACGGTGTTCGTTGGTGGGTTCTTGAACGTCCTTCAGCCACTGTAGCCGGTGGTTGGGTTTTATCTGATGAGGGAACTTATACGTCTGGAGATGGTATAACTACAGGTGATGGTGTGCATCGTTGGATGGGCAGTGCTGCAATGGATGGTTCAGGTAACCTTGCTATTGGTTACAACACATCTGCTGTTACTGGTAACAACAACGCTGCCAGTGATGTTTATGCGGGAATGCGTTATGCGGGTCGATTGGCTTCGGACCCAGCAGGTACGATGCCTCGTGGAGAGAACTCAATCATAGAAGGCTCAGCATCGAACTCTTCGTTTCGTTATGGTGATTACACTTCATTGAGTGTTGACCCTGTTGATGAGTGTACGTTCTGGTACACAGCACAATACAACGTATCTGGAAATTGGTCTACCCGTGTAGCTTCATTTAGGTTTGATGCTTGTGGT
>CALDFB010000010.1 GCA_937942365.1 uncultured Marinicella sp.
GTGTTTATCGCCAATCAAATCACATACTAAAAATGACAAACAAAAACATATCCAACCAAGAAGCCCAAGAAATTTTCAGATTGGCCAACATTCTTTATTTCAAATATGGATCTTATGAGAAAACCCAATGGATGGGAGTGCAAGCAGCCAAATGCCCCATGGATATGTGGGTCTATCAAGAGTTAATGCACACAATGAATACTGACTTATTGATAGAAACTGGAACACTGATGGGTGGTTCCGCATTATTTTTTGCTCACATGTTTGATGTTTTAGGCCATGGAAAAGTGGTCACAGTGGATCTGGTTAAACAAAAAAACCTACCCAAACACCCCAGAATACATTACATCAACGGCTCTTCTACTGATCAGTTGGTTTTGGATGAAATACGAGGATTCAGTGATCAAGCAAAATCCACCATGGTTATTTTGGATTCTGATCATAAAGCAGACTATAAATTGAAAGAATTGAATGCATATCGAGGATTTGTAACTCCAGGAAACTACATGATTGCAGAAGATTCAGCTTTTGACTATTATCCAGCATGGCCAGAGTATGGTCCCGGGCCTGCCACTGCAGTCAGAGATTTTATGAAAACTAATCAGGAGTTTGAAGTTGATCGACTGCAAGAAAAACACCTGATCACTTTTGCGCCTATGGCGTTTTTAAGAAAAAAATCAGTGCGGGACTAACTTTTCGACCATGGATGCATCCCACCTCGAAACAGGGTGGCTTTTAGTTGGAATTTCTTTGGAGTTGAAAAAGTTGGCAATGTCTTGATCGTTGATACCACGGGAGCGTAAAGTCTTAATTGCACCAATCATTTCTACATCACCTAGATATGATTTAACCTCTTTGGTTTTATTGGTAATTAATTTTAAATGCTTATCGATTACTTTGCCTTTAAACAACTGAGCTTGATCGTACTGCTGTTTCATTTTTTCGCTGTAGATAACATCAAAAATCAAATGAGCTCTTTCCTCATCACCATTGACTACACCATGATCTGTTTGATTGTTGAAAGACCAGGCATGGCCAGCTGAAAAATGCTGTGAATGTTCTGCTGCTATAAGAAAAGCACCTGAATTGGTGTAAATCGGAATATGAATCCGGTACATGTCTTGCCATTTTTCAATGGTATCTTGGTGCCTTAATGTGACGCCTTTGGGTTTTGTTTTGAATATGAAGGCATAAATTGCTGGGCCGAAGGGGCCTGATTCGTCAATCAAACTCTTCATATATGGCAACTTTTTAAGTATCGGTTTATCAAAAACCTCATCGCTTAAAAAGTCCTCAGAATTCCCTTTATTTCCTCCTCTGAGTAAAAGCATACCAATCGAACAGTGGATGTTTCCCCAATATGATGTTAACCATTCATCAGAAGAAATTGAGTTGTATTCCTCCCTGATTTTACCCACATCAATTTCTGTATTGAATCGCAAAAAGTTCTTTTTTTCATAGCCTACAGGAAGCATAACATTCAGTTTTAAAACAAAAAATAATTTTAAATTAATCACCAGCATAAATCCACATGACCAGCCTTATAAATAGAAATTCATAAAAACATAATTTTATATATTGACATTTGTAGAGATAAAGGTACACTTGAATTTTATCACTACAAATGTAGATATGAAATTATCAGATTTTGAAACAGAAGTATTGCAAGTGTTTTGGCAGCACAAACAAGCATCCGCTCCTCAAGTACATAAAGTTATACTCAAGTCGAAAGATGTCACCTACTCTACAGTAAAAACCATCATCGATAGATTAGAAAACAAAGGTGCTATTCAAAGAATAGCGCAACAAGGCCGCACCATATTATATGCCGCTTCGGCATCAGCGAATAGCATGAGAAAACCTTTGCTGGACAGTTTTATCAACAAAGTATTTGGTGGAAACTCACGGTTATTAATGAATCATTTGATCGATAATGAAAACTTGAGTCAAGAAGATTTAGCCTACTTGAAAGATGTCATCAATCAAGATGACAAGGAGACCTCATGACCCAATACCTATTCATCAACGTGATGCTCACTTGCGGCGCACTGTTAATCAACCATTTGATGCACATTCCACACCGAATGAGGTTTTATGTATTAATGGGAGCGATGACTGCTTGGTTAATTCCATTTGGAATGTTATCTATAGAAATATCAAAACAAACCATTGAAATGCTTCCAATTCATACCATTCAGATCGATACAACGCAAAGTTATGTATTACCCGAAAACAAAATAATGATAGATTGGCTAACTATATTTTATACCATGATATTATTGGGATTCGTTCGATTTTGCTTTGACTTAATCACTTCAACAAAACTGATTAATCAATTAAAACTTAATTCAAAAACATTTAATAATCATAAGAATATTCGTCTCACCAAAGGAATCAATGGGGCTTTTGTTTCCGGCTATTTTAACCCTATAATTTGGATCGATGAACAATTACAACTCAACAAAACACTGACAACTGTTATTGCCCACGAGCAACAACATATCAAGAACCATGATCAGTTTTGGTTGTTTTCAATTACCTTAATACAACGTTTATTTTGGTTTAACCCTCTAACCCACTATTTATGCCAAAAGACCAGACAAAGCATAGAACTGCGTTGTGATGAAGATTGTAAAAACAAATTAGGGCAAGAACAATACCGATCACATTTGGCTGAATTATTTATCAACAACAATCGAAAGAATCATTCATTAATGAACAACCAAATTAATCACAATCAAAACTTCAATATTCACAGAGTAAAACAACTAACACAGGAAAACAGTATGAATAACAAAAATAAAACTCAACTGACACTCATCATTTTATCCATTGTATCAATGAGCTCAATATCCTTAATATCAATAGGCAATGAATTAAAACCATCCGATACAGAAAAAAAATTGATCACTCTAGATTTTATATTTAAAACAAACAACGGTGAACCCGGTGAGTTTTCTATCATCGCTAAACAAGGTGAAATGGTTAACATCTCAAGTTTTGAAACAGACTTCGGCTTTATTGTGCAAACGTCAGAAACTGATTCTGAGTTAATTTATACAGATATCATCATCAGTGAAATTAACAACGGCATTAAATCCGAAGTTGCTAATCCAGGCATCTTAAGTAAAAACAAAGAATGGGCTTCTTTTCAATTTGATGATGAAGAAACTTATTATGATGTCAGCATAAGGCCCACAATTAGTGACAATACCGACCCAGAAATCGAAGCGATAGATAACTATCTAGACAAAAATGACCCAGCACCTACCCTGTTAGGTTCGAAAACAGTACCAAAGCCTAGCGCTGTTCCAGTTCCACAACCAGCACCAACATATGTTACAGATCAAAAAGCTATTCCGACAGTGCCTTTCATTGCAGCGCCCAAAACACCTCCTTCACCTCCTGAGCCAGTTAAAGGTCATTGACAATTAAACAAAGGTGATACCAAGGCTTCGACTCCGCTCAGCCTGCGAGAAACAACCACTCACTGAGTGGAGCCAAAGTCTTTACCCGCACACAGAAGGAAGCGGAAGGTTTTAACCGCTCACTGAGCGGAGCCGAAGTGGCAATCAAACTATGAAAAGACCTTTAAATCAATCACCTTTAATTACTTTTCTTCCCTCCATATCTATTTGTTGTAAGCTGCCATCTAAAACACCTTCAAGAACTGATCTTAACTGTTCCATTTCGTCATTATTCAGCGAAAAATTCACACCATTTTTAACCACAACTACTCTATTGTCAGAATTCCTAAACAATTTTCCGTTGGCTTTTCTGATTAACTCAATGTCACTCACAATCGATTACTTTTCCTATATTCAAAACACCATTGGGGTCAAAGACTTGTTTAATATTTTGCATCAATTCAATTTCAGCTTGAGATTTGGAATAGGATAAAAATGGTTTTTTGATCAAACCCACACCATGTTCAGCAGAGATACTGCCCTCAAATTGAGCGATCAAACCATAAACATGCTCATTAACCGCTTCACATTGTTGTTTAAACTCTGAGGTATCCATGTGATCAGGTTTGAGTATATTTAAATGCAAATTACCATCACCAATATGACCAAACCAAATGGTTTCAAAACCAGGGTATTCAGCTGTCAAGACATCTTCCAGTTGTTGCATGAATTCAGGTACCCTAGATATTTTCACCGAAATGTCATTTTTATATGGGGTAAAGTGTGCAATTGACTCTGAAATACCCTCACGATACTGCCACAACTGCTGCGCTTGATCCATGCTTTGAGCTATGATGCCATCATTGACCCATGCAGATTCCATGCCTGCTTCGAACACATTCATGGCGCCATCTTCATCTTCATCAAACTCCAATAACACATAAAAAGGATGGAACGCTTCAAACGGATTATCAAATCCGCGGTGATGCATCACATGGTGCAAAGAACGGTCAGAGAAAAATTCAAAAGAAGATAACGTTAAGGTTTTTCTGGCCAAAGCAAACACCGACATCACTGCTTCCAAAGATGACAAAGCCAATAGCATCACTGATTGAACTGGAGGGTTTTGTACCAATTTAATTTCTGCCTCAACCACCACACCTAAAATCCCTTCAGAGCCAATAAATAAATGCCTTAAGTCTAAACCACTGGCATTTTTAACCAAGCCTTTATTGAGGTACAAAACTTCACCAACACCAGTCACAACAGTCAAACCCAATACATAATCCCGAGTTAAACCATAACGCAACACCCTAATTCCTCCAGCATTCGTAGCAATATTCCCAGCAATGTGACTGGAGCCAGATGAAGCGAAGTCTACTGGGTAAAATAAGCCTTGTTCTTCAGCAAAATTTTGTAGTTGTTCAGTGATGACCCCGGCACCCACTTTTACGGTTTGGTCAATCGGATTGAACTCAGTAATTTCATTGAAACGTACCATTGAGATGACCCACTCCCCTTGGGTGGCTACAGCACCGGCACTGTAGCCAGTTCTGCCACCGGATGGAATCACCACTTGTTGGTATCGATTGGCCACCTGTATGATCTTTTGAATTTCCACAATGTCGTTCGGAAAGAAGATTACGGCTGCATGAGGCTCATGGAAACGAGTCCAGTCTTGACCAAATTTAACCAGGTCGCTGGCTTGGGTTGACCAAGCCAAACCGGGCAGTTCATTTTCTAATAAAGAAGACAATTCATCTGCTTTCATATCTGTTAAAATCCTATTTTATTCTCGAAAGAGACCTTTAAAATCGATCAGAATATGACCAAACTATCGCTAAGTAAAGAAAAAATCAAAGTAGTTTTATTAGAAGGTGTTCATCCAGATGCCGAAACCTTATTCAGACAAGATGGTTATAACAACATCCACATTTACCACAGCACACCCGATGATCATGAATTACAAGAGATTTTGAGCGATACCCATATTCTTGGCATTCGTTCAAGAACCCAGTTGAAAGGATGTAATCTGGCAGTTTGTGAAAAACTCATGGCTGTTGGTACATTTTGTATTGGTACCAACCAAGTTGACTTAGAAGGTTGCAAATCCCAAGGTATTCCGGTCTTTAATGCCCCTTTTTCTAATACCCGCAGCGTGGCCGAATTAGTTATGGCCGAAATCATTCTTTTATTACGTGGCATCCCTGAAAAAAATGCCAAAGCACATCGCGGACAATGGTTTAAATCAGCCCTTAATTCCAATGAAACTCGAGGAAAAACATTGGGCATAGTTGGATTTGGCCACATAGGCTCTCAATTATGCATTTTGGCTGAAGCCATGGGCATGAAAGTCAAATATTTTGACATCGTAAACAAACTTCCCCTTGGTAATAGTGAAGCAGTGGCTTCATTAAATGAGTTATTACCTCAAATAGATGTGTTGTCTTTACATGTGCCAGACACTGAATTAACTCAAAATATGATCGGTGCCAAAGAAATGGCGTTATTACCTAAAGGGTCGTTTTTGGTGAATGCAGCACGGGGGCATATTGTGGTGATTGAAGATTTGGTCGACGCCCTGATAAAAGAACATTTGCATGGCGCTGCATTGGATGTATTTCCTATTGAACCGGCCAGTAATGAAGATCCATTCGAGTCTCCTTTGCTTGAATTTGACAATGTTATACTCACTCCTCATATTGGTGGGAGTACCCAAGAAGCTCAGGTCAATATTGCCAACGAAGTCGCTGATAAACTCATTAAATATTCAAATAATGGCTCTACCTCATCAGCTGTTAATTTCCCAGAAGTTTCATTACCCACTTTGCACTCAGATTTAACACGTGTGATGCATATTCATCAAAACAAACCAGGCATCTTAGAGCGCATCAACCACGCATTTTCTAGTCAGTCGATCAACATCGCTGCCATGTATTTACAAACTTCTGGTGATGTAGGCTATGTCATCATGGATGTAAACTGTGAGTCATCAGAAACCATTGTACAAAAGCTGAATGGCATAGAAGGCACCATTCGAGTCCGCATACTACACTGAATTTAAATATCAATTGGAGGCCAAAATTGCCATGAATAAATACTTGAAAACCACCTCAACAGTTTGCTTAATGCTCTTTGTAATGGTGGCCAACGCCAATAGAGAAAGTAAAAAACTCCATAAACTTCTGGATCTGGTCAGCCAAACACAATCTGAACTCAGTCCTCAAAGAAGTTATTTTCAGGGCGATAAAAGTAAAGCAGATCAATTGGATGATGTTTCAGCAGCTCACTACATCAGGGAAAATGAGAAGCTACAACCTTTGTTGGATCAGCTCAATAAGATAAAACAAAATAAGTTAGACTTTCAAGATCGAGTCTCTTTACAAATGCAAAAAAGTTTTTTACAAGAGACCATTGCTGACAACCAATTCAAAGAATATGAAATGCCGATCACAGCAGAAGGCTCTTTCCATGTTAATTTGGCTTCTATGCATCGTTACGCGAGTTTCAAAAACAGCGACGATTATAAAAACTATATAAGCAGAATGCAGCAAGTTGAGCGCGTTATGCAACAACACATGAATAATATGCAAACTGGCTTAAACCGTGGTTTCACACAACCCAAAGCGATTATTCAGCACTACCCTGAATTCATTCAAACCTACATCCAAGACAACCCTGAAGACTCATCATTTTACCAACCGTTTTTAGAACAACCTAAGCATATCAACGCCAATGAATTTGCAGAATTTCAAGAACAGGCTAAAAAGGTCATAACTGGAAGCATTAATCCCAGTTATAAAAAGTTTAAAACATTCATGCAGCATACTTATATACCTGGGGCACGTAAAAACATTGGTGCCTATGACCTACCTAATGGCAAAGCTTATTACCAACAACAAATTAAGGAGTACACCACACTAGATTTAACAGCCGAAGAAATTCACCAAATTGGTTTGGATGAAGTTAAACGCATCAGGGCTGAAATGGAACAAATCATCACAAACTTAGGTTTCAAGGGTAGCTTTGCTGATTTCTTAAACTTCCTCAGAACTGATGATCAATTTTATGCCGAAAGTGCTGATGAACTGCTCAAAGTTGCCAGAGACATATCCAAACGCATGGATGGTAAACTCCCTGAGCTATTTACCCGTTTACCACGCCAACCCTATGCAGTGAATCCAGTACCTGCTGGAATCGCCCCCAATTACACCACTGGCCGGTATGTTCCTGCTCCACTGGACTCTACTCGTCCAGGACAATATTGGGTTAATACCTATGGTTTAGATAAACGTCCCTTATACAATTTAGAAGCACTGACGTTTCATGAGGCCGTTCCTGGCCATCACCTACAAAGCGCCTTGACCAAAGAGTTAACTGACTTACCTCAGTTCAGACAGAATGCTTATATTTCTGCATTTGGTGAAGGCTGGGGACTTTATTGCGAAAAACTGGCCAAAGAAGTAGGCTTCTATCAAGACCCTTACTCTGACTTTGGTCGTTTAACCTACGAGATGTGGAGGGCCATGCGTTTAGTGGTTGATACTGGCATGCATGCCATGGGTATGAGTCGGGAAGAAGCGATCAAATTAATGGAAGATAACACAGCTTTATCCAAGCACAATGTTCGCACTGAAATAGATCGTTACATCGCTTGGCCAGCACAGGCATTGTCATACAAGCTGGGTGAAATAAAAATCTGGGAACTGCGCCGTAAGGCAGAAAATTCTTTGGGCGAAAAATTTGATATTCGCACCTTTCATGACACACTATTAAGCAGCGGCTCAGTGCCTTTAAAGGTACTTGAAGAAATCATTGATCAATACATTGAGAATCATACAGAATCATGAAAACCAGAAACAAAACGCATGACTTACTGAAAAAATTTGAATCTTACCCTGCAGGCTTATGGCTATTTTCGAAAGCCATCTGTTTCAAAGCACCCTATTTTGGTTCAATTAAACCTGTATTTACAGCAATTAAACCAGGTTATGCGCAAGCGACCATTAAAAAGAAACGCCGTGTACACAATCACATCAGTACAGTTCATGCCATTGCAATGGCCAATTTATGTGAGTTTGTTGGAGGGACTTTAATGGAGGTCTCCATCGCGAAAAACATGCGTTGGATTCCCAAAGGCATGGACATCAAATACCTGGCAAAAGCCCAGACTGATGTGACAGCCACATGCGAAATTGACGACATAGAATGGCAAACGACCCAAGATGTTGAATTAATGGTGAATGTTCATGATACCGAAGGACAATTGGTAGCTCATGCAAAAATACCTATGTATGTATCACCTAAACCTAAGAAATAAACTTCTCTTATCTCTTGGTGTCTCATACAATACACCCAAACCAATTAAATTAATAATATACATCTATGGCCACCATTAAAGACC
>CALDFB010000011.1 GCA_937942365.1 uncultured Marinicella sp.
CAATCGTCAATGGTTTAAATCTAATGTTGGGCTTGAAACCAATGAGACTTCAAGAGAGGTATCTTTTTGTGGCCATACTATTCTGGGTAAAGATATTTTGGTTATTCCAGATACTTTACAAGACAATAGATTCAAAGATAATCCACTGGTAACAGAAGACCCCAAAATCAGGTTCTACGCGGGGTGTCCTTTAAATACGCACAATGGTTCAAAAGTTGGTACTTTATGTTTGATTGACAGAGAAGTAAGAAAGTTCAGTAAAGCTGATGAAATTATTTTAGCTGATCTTGCTCAAATGGTTGAAAATGAATTATCAGCGGTACAAATGGCTACTATGGATGAACTCACCGATTTGTCTAATCGGCGAGGCTTTTTGATGTTAGCTAAACGATGTTTAAATCATATCATTCGGAATAATTTATCTGGTTCATTGGTCTTTTTAGATTTAGACGACTTTAAATCAGTTAATGATGATTATGGGCACGAAGAGGGTGATAAAGTTTTAATGGCTTTTGCTGATTGTTTAAAGCAATCATGTAGTGATTCAGATATCATTGCCCGATTTGGTGGCGATGAATTTATAGTTTTTTTGTCCAACAGTTCTCGGGATCAAACACAGAAATTTATCAATAAACTCCAACATTCTGTTATGGCTTATAATCAAGAAGCGAATAACGTATATGACATTGGTTTTTCTTATGGTGTAGCAAGATTCAACTCCAATAAACATCGATCAATCAACGATTTAATGTCTGAAGCTGATTTGATCATGTTTAAAAATAAACGCAAAACGCTTAAATCAAAACTCCTGAGATCTGATAGAAACCCAGTTTGAATTGTATTTGAAAACAATTCGGTCTTGAGTCGATGTACAAGGCAACCTTGCTATGTTTTTTGGCATTCTTGATTTAATGTTGTTGATGGATGCTATGGCATAATTGATACCTGTTTCGTATCGAGCGCTCGGGAATTTAATAACCTCAAAATTATTTTCAACTGTCCATTGACCAATTTTTTGTGTGAATGAGTAATCACTGGGATGTGTGATGATTTTTCTGATGTTTTGAAACCTATCATGAGTTAACTCTAAAGATTTTTTAGCAGAAATTGAACAAGAGAAAAGCAAATGATTGGTTTGTATTGGCTCATCAAACCGAGTTTCAATGTCATTCAAGAATAAAAACCTGTAATAGGCACACTCATACAAACATGTGATGGGTTCTTTTGATGCATAAAAAAAACTCTTCATGTTTGATGTGCCATAACGAGATCCATATTTGAGCGGCGGGTATCTAAAGGGGGTGGTTAATAAATAGTGTTTTTTAGATGCATGAGATATGGGCTTGATATCCTCTAACAATTCTTCTAAGCGTGATTGCTCTGCAAGGCTGCTGGTGATGCTTAATGTAGCCACTTCAAGATCAGACTCTACAATTCGATAAACCTTGGCATTGATTTCGCTTTGAGGTGTTTGTTCATTGAACAGGGCACCAAAGTCCTGCATCAAACTTTACCACGCATGGCATCAAGGTAGTGGTTAACCATCACCAAACCTTCTAAGGTATCCATGGCTTCTATAGGTGCTTGATTGAAGTATTTGTTTGTTGTGCGTAAAAAATGACTCATGAATCCATGGTTTTGTCCTGACAACGCAGACAAAGATCGATAGATTCTTATGATCATTAAGGCGACTTGGCCTTTTAAAGATTGTGGCGCAAAGCCTTTTTGGATAGCCCTTGAGAAAGCACTGGCACTGATACCCATCATGTTAGCCAACTCAACATGAGAGATTTCCATAAACTTAGCAGCTTTTGAAAGTGAGTCAGCAACCAGTTGGTTGTCGTTGGTTTGTTGTGATGCAGTGGTAGCCATAATTTTTCCCATGTAACTAATAATGCAATTATATTAAATAATGATGCATTATGCAACGGTGGGCTTGGTTAGATATTATGGCAATTAAATAACCCGTGTTGCAGTTGGCGTATTGGTTACTAATAAAGTTATCAAACTACGTCGTTCCAGTCGAGCCGATAGTCCTGTGGCTGGAATCCAGGTGCGTAACTGATCAGTTTGATCAGGGTCCATTTTGAACTGAGTGTTTAAAAGCCTCAGTTCATTAATAATGATACATAAGTGAAAGGATTGTTAATCCTATTAGAGTTTTAGAGCCCTAAATGCACCATGGGTTTAAATAATTTCGGAGCTGTATGTTCTAAAGCATTATTTTTAAGGTGTTTTTAATTAATAAAGTAGTGGGTTTGGTTAGATAGCAGCCTTATAATTTGGATTTTTAAAATTTTAGGAAGGGTTCAAATGTATGGAATCAAAAGTTTTTTAGTCATTGCGGTGTTTGTAGTTGTATTTATCAGCGGTTGTGATAACAGTTCCCATAGTGATGCGAAGCCAGTGTTACGAGAGGTTGCAGATTTTGAATTGGAAACCAAGCGCACGGCTTGGTTACGAAACCATTTGCCTGATAACACAGTTGCCTATATAAACTTTCCAACACCATGGAATTATTTATTTGATGCCAAAGCGGATGCCATGCATGCCGTACAAAGTTTACCAGCACATATTGAGCAAGTTGAAAAAATCAAGCAAGGCGCGAAAGACAGTTATTTTCAATACATTCCAGCCGAATATCAAGGCCTGGTCTCTTTGTTGTTCGAGCATACTCAAACTTCAGTGGAGTTTGCGGTGATCAATAATTCACCTTCAGCCTTATTGCCGACATTTGCTGCGGGTACTCGTTTGTCAAACTTAACCCGAACAGAATTGATTGAACAATTGAATGATTTATTAAGTCAAGTGGATCCTGGAATGGTATTGGAGCAGGTTGATAAAACCCCTTTATGGTCCTTTAAAGTGAATCAATTTCCTGCTTTCTTACAATATGATGAGTCTAATGGCCAATTGTTGGTCTATGGCGGGATGGGTGCCAACCAACAAAAAATGGAAGAGTTATGGAATCAGAAAAGTGGTGATCAATTGGCCAAAATCCAAACCATGAGCCTACAAGCTGATCCCAGTGGTTTGAATATGAAAATGTGGATTGCCGCTGCCAAGATGTATCAAATGGGTCAAGCATTTTTACCACCAGAACAACAACAAATGGTCACCGAATTTGGCTTGGATCAAATGGATTATATTTGGCTTGGTTTTGAGTCCAATCAAGGACAATCTGCTTTAGCGATGCATGTGTTGATGCCAGAGACGGGCTGGCGTTTGATGATACCAAGAGCAACAGATTGGTTTGATGTCAAAATGGCAGGCGAACCTCGTTCTGTGATTCAGATGACTTTACCCACGGCTGAACAAGTTAAACAAGTGATCGAAAAATACAATTTAGCAGATAAATTAACTGACAGCGATAAAGAAGACATGAAAGTCTGGAAAGAGATTGGTGCTGAAGTCGGTTTTGATTTTTATGATATCTTGAATGCCTATCATCAACAATTCATCATGGTCAAAGACCAATCAGGTTCATGGTTTGCTATGAAAACCAAAGATAAAAAATTGCGTACTGATTTGGAAAAAAGCTTGAATGATTATTTCAAGATTAAAACCACAAGCAAAAAACTTGATGGAGTCGAAATCATGCAAGCGCATTTTTCAATTTATGAAAAACTCTTTGCTACACAGAAAGACATGCCTGAAGATGCTGAACAAATACAAAAATTTTTGGCTATCTTTAAAGAACATGCCTATTGGTATGAGGAAGATGATGTCATTTACATGAGTCAGGTTCCACAAGTTTTAGCGATGAAAAAGCAGCATCCCAACCAACTCTCATTGGAATCTTGGTTGAAGCGAAACCAAGGTGGCGATTGGAATTCAGCTGTCTTGGCATACGGTAAGGATGTTAAACACATGCCTCAAGATTTGTACCATTATTACCTGTTATTGCTACAAGGGTTGGGCGATTTAGCTCAAGTTGAAGTGGATTTATTTGCCTTGCCTACAGCTGAGCAGTTGAATTTGCCCGAGGCTGGAAGGATTAATTTGGTGTTGTCTTCGGATGCAGAAAAAGTCAGTTTAAGATTTGGTTATGAATATTCAATGTTGGAGCCTATTTTATCAGGGGAAGGTGGTCTGGCGACAATAGCTGTTGTGGGCATATTGGCAGCAACAGCCATTCCTGCTTATCGAGATTATGTGGTTCGGTCTAAGGTTTCAGAACAATTGGCTCAGGCTGAATCTATTAAAATGATGATTGATCAACATTGGTACACCAATGAGTCTTTTGAAGGGCTTGAAAAGACTTTGGACGGTGTTGTAACGGATCATTTTGTTGATGTTGAAACAGGTACGATCATAATTGAATTAGAAGGCGTTGATTCGATGTTTTATGCTGATGATGTCATTTATTTGGAACCCATCATAGAAGATGGTTTCATAGACTGGTTTTGTAACAGTGACATCAAACAAGGCTACTTACCTAGTAATTGTCGTTAATGAATATACAATATAAAAATACTTTATTTTGTTTGATTTTATGTTGGTTGATAGTTGCTTGTGACTCTCAAGATGTAGTTCAAGGCAGTCAAATGGTTACATCAACCCAAAAAGCTTATAAGGCTTATGAAATTCGTGGCTTGGTGATCGATGAAATCATGAAAACGCATGGATTGAAAAGGCAACTGGAAAATCATTGGCGAAAGCATGATGGTTTTTCAGGGTTTCAAACCAGTGGGTTGGATGAGAACCAATCAATTAACCCGAAAACTGGTGCCATTACACTTGATCTTTCAGGTCTTTCTCCCGTGTTTCAATCTGGAGATAAAATCACCCTTAATCCTGAAATCAGCGATGGTTATTTTGACTGGCAGTGCCGCAGTAACGTGACTTCTAATAGGGTTCCTGGGTCTTGTCAGGAATGATTGTAGGAGGGCTCTGTTATAGTTAATTGAAAGTGATGTTATTTGATACTAATTAATTATTCTGCAGTAAGCACCTAAATCGTCGTGCCGGCGAAGGCCGGTATCCAGGTGCGCGATGTTTCAGTTTTTAGTAGTTTAAAATATTTGAGACATCATA
>CALDFB010000012.1 GCA_937942365.1 uncultured Marinicella sp.
AGTGACCATCGGGAATAATCGAGGTTCCTACATAAAGACCACTGACTTGCCAACCTATTACCAAGTAATCTCCTTCCGTGTTACATGAGCCTATATTTACCGAAGACCCATTTCGGGTACAACTCATGATGATGTCATCAGTTCCATTACCATCATGGTCATGCACTGAATAATTCAGCTCTCGTATCGTCGTAGTGCCGCCACTCATGGTTATATCTTTAACCATTTGATTGCTGCTGCGATCATAGGTATAAATATCCCATTGCACCATTATGCCCTGTTCCTTGGCTACCGCCAGATCATCCATTCCATCTCCATTAAAATCGAGAACCAATGGATTGGCACCTAAATACTTTTGTACCGGGATCTCATTTCCAACTTTTACAAACTGACCTGCGCTGTTGTATTCGTAAATCTGAAAGGTTGAAATAAATTGGCCGAGAATAACTGGATCGGCTTTATAAAAAATCAAACCCAACTCGTCACGACCATCTCCATCCATATCAAAGTGTGTGGTTGAATAACTTCGGTAGGTGTCTGTGTCAGTGTAGAGCTCATCGGGAGCTGATAAAGGAAACAAATAACTCAAATCTGTTTCACCAGATAATGTTAAGTCACTGCCCATCTTATGCATTTGTAGATCATGTGAGGGTACCTGATCTGCTGGAAAGCTTAATAAGTCTAAAATCAAATGGGGTTTATTGCGGATAATCTCATCTATACCATCGTTATCAAAATCAGCAACGGTGATGTCATTCATGGTTGGCAGATCAATCAAGGGTAATTTCACATCTGCAACCTCTCCATAAGTGATTTGCTGGCCATAGTCAGGCCCAGTATATTCAAAATCTGTTTTAATACAGACATTCTGGGTATCACACATCGATATCCTTTCTAGCAATAAGGTACCCATCACATTGTAATTATTATCTGAGGATTCGGTTCCAGCAACGCCATAACTCATGCGATATGATTTAACCAGTTTTTTTATCTGGTCAAGATCCCGACCCTCCACATTAACTGCCCAAAGTACTTCACTTCTTAGGTGCAGCAAACCATTTTTCCATCTTGTCGCGCCTGAAGTATAGTCTGCTTTGTCATAAACAAACTCAATCAAGGCACCATCATCAGCATACTCTATGCTGGCCAGTTGTCTGGAGACAATTTGTGAACTGTAGGCACTGTATTGTGCCGGCACCATCACTGGCTCATAATTCCAGCGAATCAATTCATTCTGATGTTTATTTTTGATTTGGGTCCGAAGCCAACCATAATCCTTAAGATCATCTACATCTGTCCCCCCTTCGTTCTCAGAGTCATAAGGAATACCATTCATCACCGAATTGGCACCAATTCCATACCAGTGAACATCGCCATTCGGTAAATACACCCCCCAGGCATCTGGATCGGTATTGGCTGAGGTATTGGTAAAAGCAATGATTTTACTGAAGCGCTCATAACGGGTGGTAAATTCCATCACAGGAGCCCAATTCACAGGAGCTGTATTTGGTGGAACCTGAATTGTAAAACCAGGATATTCATCTTTCCTTAATAAAGCCACACCATCCAAACAGAACTTATCATCATTAGTGAAGTGATAACTATCTGCATGACCATCAAAATAATGACTCTTACTACAACGAGTGATAGATGAAACAGCATGAACCCCTGATAGACCCCAACGCCCTGCTGAATAACTCATACCCAGACCGACAGTGAAACCATTAAAGCCCAAAGGCAAATCGAACGGTACACGATAACTGGCAGCCCCATTGGTTAAACCAACATTTAAAGCACCTGCTAACACACCCACTGGGGTCGATGGTTCCAACTCCGCTGGCGGCAGTTCTAAAAAAGGATAGTCTGTATTGGTTTTATTAGCGACTTGATGGCCTAACACAATGCCTTTGTTAAAAGCATCAGCTGATTTTGCTGAATCCGTCGTACCAGATATAAAAGTGACTGATACAAATGTCACTGTGATTAATAGACTTTGACTGATTTTATTTTTAAAAAACATGATTAACACCACCATTCATTTAGCTTTAAAAATTATGGGATGAATAAAAACCCCATATTAATTATTTCTTTGATATATAAATGGCTGTTAAGAAAAAACCGAACATTTTTCGATACAGTTATTAAAAATATACTTATAATCACCTGCGTTTGGTAAGGCCTGAAAAATGTAGGTAGTTATTATGGTTAAAATATTTTTTTCTTAACCATAATAGCTAAAAAAAACGGTATTATGTTTGAATGTTAATAATATCAGCTACAAAACATAAATTACTCGATTAGAGCGAGCACTCCATCGCACAAGGTCAGAACAAAACAGCCTAATGTTTAAAATCCGTTCTGTAACATTCGATCAAAAAAAGCAAACTGACGAAGTTAAAGCTCATAACTCTATCCGTTTAAATTGTTGTGTAAATCCCTTGAGTACTACCTCCCTAGCCATTTTTATCAATACCACCAACCTAATTTAGTGTAAGTTTTGAACATAATATTTATTGGTGGTAGGAGGCTGTTAAATTATATGGACCATATATTATTCAAAGCCATCTCTGAATATCAGGTCGTCTAATTCATCAGCACCAATGTCATAGGTTCCAAAAATATTCAGGTTATCAGAATCAATCCCAGTGATATCACCATCCATATCGAACCCTACATCACCTAAATACTCAGTACAATAATCAATAGCCATCGACCCAGGTCTTAGGTGATAATCACCATTTACTTGATCAACAAATAAAGGATCAAGAACCTCCGTTGACCGTGATACAGAAGTAATACCGGGGTCTTGAAAATTATTAAAATCAGTGATACTGCAATCAATATCAACGACAGATGATGGTCCATCAAAAGTACGAACAAATGCTTGATATGTATTGAATAATATTGAATGTGATAAATTTACTATTGAATTGTTATTTGGATTCATAGGGGAATTTGGTGTGGAAATAAAATAATCAGTTTGATTATTTGCAAACGTTAAATGAACCAAAGTT
>CALDFB010000013.1 GCA_937942365.1 uncultured Marinicella sp.
CCTGAATGTTGTCCCCATTTGTGATGATTTATAATAATTATTTGTATGTTGATCGAACAGTGTCAAAAGTTATGCTTTTGACACGCATTTTATATTTGAGTTACAAAACCTTAACAAAGTTCAAAGATTATATGAACAAACCGACATAAATTATATGCTGATGGATGAAACAGCGAGTTGTTGAATGATAAAAGCTTAATTTAAGTGAAATTTAATGGAAAAACCCCGATCAAGTTGTGATGAATGTTATTTGTGGAAGTCAGGGTTTTCTTGAGTTTTGTAATGAAGGCTTACAAAATTTTAATTGAATTATGATTATTTGGCCCCATTATCCACACTGATTACAAATATTAAAACCCAACCTTGGTTCCAAGGTATTTATGGAGAACACGCATGAGCGAAAATATTATCGAAGCCACTGATGCTACATTTGAAGACATCACCAATTCAGACGTACCTGTTTTAGTTGATTATTGGGCAGAGTGGTGTGGACCTTGCCGTATGATAGCGCCCATATTAGAAGAAGTTGCTGATGAACTAGAAGGCCAAGTTAAAGTGGCTAAATTGAACATCGAGGACAACAAAGAAACGGCTGTTAAAATGGCGATTCGTGGTATCCCGACTTTAATGGTATTCAAAAATGGGGAAGTCATTGATCAGCATGTGGGTGCTGTTTCAAAAGGCCAGCTGTTAGACATATTAGGGAAACATACCGCTTAATACCGAACCTAAATTAAGTTAAACGCTTGAATTTTCATAAAATTCGGGCGTTTTTTTATTTCAAGCTGGACAGCGGCGGACATACATGGTAGTTTATGCAGTACCAATTCAGACAAGCCTTTTGTCGAATATAATTCAATCTTAAAATGTAAACTTTTAGCCAATCCTGCATATCATGATTTGGCTTAACAAGGGAAATTAAACTTTAATCATTCACAATCATCAAATCGGCATTCTGCCTTAATAACACAATCTATGAATTTATCTGAACTGAAACAAATGTCAACCACCAAGTTGACTCAAATTGCCAAAGAAACAGGCGTTGAGACTCGCTCACGCGTTCACAAACAACAAATGATTTTTTCTATACTGAAAAAGCATGCCAAAAAAGGAGAAGACATTTTTGGTGATGGTGTTTTGGAAGTATTGCCTGATGGTTTTGGTTTTTTGCGTGCGCCAGAGGGTTCTTATCAAGCTGGCCCGGATGACATTTATGTATCCCCAAGTCAGATCAGACGTTTTGGCTTACAAACAGGTGATACCATTGTTGGCAAAATCCGACCACCTAAAGATTCAGAGCGTTATTTTGCTTTGTTACAAATCAGTACCATTAACTATGAGCCTCCTGAGAACACGAAAGGCAAAATTATCTTTGAAAATCTCACCCCGCTTTTTGCTACCGAACAACTTAAAATGGAAAGAGGTGATGGTTCACGTGAAGATTTAACCACTCGAATTATTGATTTGGTTTCGCCGATAGGCAAAGGCCAGCGTGGTTTAATTGTGTCTCCACCCAAAGCGGGTAAGACCATGATTCTGCAAAACATTGCCACCTCTATTGCTTTAAATAATCCTGAAGCGAAGTTGTTTGTATTGTTGATCGACGAACGCCCTGAAGAAGTCACAGATATGCAACGCACAGTTAAAGGCGAAGTGATTGCGTCCACATTTGATGAGCCAGCAACACGTCATGTTCAGGTGGCTGATATGGTGATTGAGCGTGCCAAACGTTTGGTTGAGCACAAGCAAGATGTGATTATTTTATTGGATTCCATCACCAGACTGGCACGGGCGTATAACACAGTGACTCCTGCTTCCGGTAAAATTTTGACAGGTGGTGTTGATGCCAATGCCTTGCACAGACCAAAAAAATTCTTTGGTGCAGCCAGAAATGTAGAAGAAGGTGGCAGTTTAACCATCATCGCAACTGGATTGGTAGAAACCGGTTCTAAGATGGATGAAGTTATTTTTGAAGAGTTCAAAGGCACTGGTAATATGGAGGTTCACTTGGATCGACGTGCGGCTGAAAAACGTATTTGGCCAGCATTGAACATCAATAAGTCGGGCACACGTCGTGAGGATTTGATTGTTGATCCTGAGTTTTTACAAAAAGCACATATCTTGCGCAAGATATTAAACCCTATGGATGATTTGCAGGCGATTGAGTTTTTATTGGAAAAGTTAAAAGACACCAAAACCAACGAAGAGTTTTTCACTTCAATGAAGCGATAAATCTGACCAAAAGTGAATTGGCATTGGTTACAATTAACCGATGCCGATTTCACAACGTCATAATTATGCTGCCATTGATTTAGGCTCCAACTCATTTCATTTGTTGGTGGCCACTTTCAAGTCAGGGCAAATTCATCCGATTGATTCCGTAAAACATATGGTGCGAATGGCTGCTGGCTTGGATGATGATAAGTTAATTTCTCCAGAATACTTAGAGAAAGCCTATGATTCATTACGATCAATAGCAGAGCGTATTCAAAACATTCCTAAAAATCATGTCCGAATCGTAGGTACCAATACGTTACGTGTGGCTAAAAATTCAGCTGAATTTATCCATCAAGCAGAGTTAATTTTAGGCCATGAAATTGAAATTATTTCAGGTCGTGAAGAAGCTCGTATGCTATATCTTGGCGTGGCGCAATCAACCAGTGGCAACCCATCCAGAAAACTAGTGATGGATATTGGTGGCGGCAGTACAGAGTTAATCATTGGTGATGGTATGCAAGCAATGGCTCGTGAAAGTTTATACATGGGTTGTGTTAGCTATACCAAGAAGTATTTCAAAGGCGGTAAGATCAACAAACAAAACTGGAAAAATGCGGTTATTAATGCCTTACAACAACTGAATCCTTATTTACAAGGTTTTAAAAAACGTGGCTGGGAAAGTGCAGTGGGTGCATCTGGAACCATGCGAGCAACGGCAGCTATTTTAGAAGTCAATAAATGGTCACCAAGTGGAATTACTTTAGCTGGATTGAAGCAGTTAAAACGAAGGTGTTTTGAACTGAGTGATGTTGAGCAATTGCACAAATTGGCTGGATTGAGTGAAGACCGCAGGCCAGTATTTATTGGTGGCTTGGTGATTGTATATGCTTTGATTAAGGCGTTCTCAATTGAGCAGTTAGACGTTTCTAAGGGTGCTTTACGTGAAGGATTAATCTATGAAATGTCTGATGGGCCAAAGACCATTTCAGTGACCCAACGCAGTATCAGAAAGCTCAGCGAACAATTCACCACCGATCATGTTCAAGCTGAACATGTTCGTCGCTATGCGGAAGACATACTGGCTAAAATCAACATCAAAATTGGTAAGCGTATTTTTATGTTGCTTGAAGGTGCCATTAAATTACACGAACTGGGCCTTTCAATAGCTCACAGCAGTTACCATAAAATTGGTTCATATGTGGTATTGCATGCTGATATGCCAGGGTTTTCAAACCAACAAAAACTGGTGATGGCCACTTTGATTCGTTTCCATCGACGTAAAATCAACCAATCTGTTCTGGCTGATTTGACTGAAAGACAATATGAAGTGGTGGTTAAGCTGTTGGTGATTTTACGATTATCGGTGGTGTTTGCCAGAAATCGTCATTTTGAGCCAGTACCCATTGAACACATCAGTTGGAACGATAACTGCATTGAACTGCGGATAGAAAAAGATTGGTTGATCAATCACTCATTGATTCAGGCAGATCTGAAGGATGAACAAAAACAATGGCGTCAGATGGATCTAGAGTTACAAATTAATCCACAGCAAAAAGCTGAGACAGGTCTTTAAATGCTTTAAACTCTAAGGCATTGCCCGATGGGTCAAGAAAAAACATGGTGGCTTGTTCTCCGGGTAAACCTTCAAACCTGATATAAGGCTCAAGAATAAAATTCATTCCAGCAGTCTTGAGTTTGTCAGCTAAAACATGCCATTTGGCCATGTTCAATACCACGCCAAAATGAGGTACCGGTACGCCATGATCATCAACATCATTATTGATCAATCGAACTTGACCGTCTTTACCCAGAGATTGATCTAAATGACACACCAGTTGATGGCCATATAAATTCAAATCAACCCAGCAATCTGAACTGCGCCCAGCTTGACACCCCAATATGTTCTGGTAAAAATTTTTGGATTCATCCAGGTCCCTTACAGGTATGGCCAAATGAAATGGAGCATGTATTGGATTAGACATGAGTTAAATTTGTTAGAATGTGGACATGTACTATTGTAACCAGGAAGTCTAATCTTTTGAAAGTCATTTTAAATGTTGATGCCATCACCCACCCCCTCACGGGAATCGGGCAATATAGCTGGCAACTGGGGCAGCAGTTAGCAGTGCATCAAAGTGTTGAAACCATTAAATACTTTGCTTCTGATCATTGGGTTGACGACATCAATCAGACGGTTGATGATAACCAATGGCTCAGTCGTTTTCGACAGTGGGTTCCTTTTAAAGGACTGGCATTAAATGCTTATTCCAAACGCAGAAACAAACACTTTAAACGATTAACAGCAGGTTTGACTGATCATGTGTTTCATAGTCCTAACTTTGTATTGATGCCATTTGAAGGTCGATCAATTACAACGTTCCATGACCTGTCATTCATTCATTATAGAGAAACACAGCCGAACTACCGTTTACAGTTCTTGGATCGTGAAATCCCTAAAAGCCTGGCTCAAGCTGATGCGATCATCACACCCTCAGAATTTATCAAACAAGAAATTGTTGAACATTTCAACTACCCAGCCAAGCAAATACACGTCACTCATTTAGGCGTCAACAGCGGATTTAAAGCATATACTCAAAATGAAACCAGACAAACACTGAATATACATCAACTGAACTACAAAAAATTCATTCTTTCAGTGGCCACAACCGAACCCAGAAAAAACTTAATGCGTTTAATGGAGGCTTATGCTTTGTTACCAGAAATGCTAAGGAAGGCCTATCCATTGGTGTTGGTTGGTTCAAAAGGGTGGCTTAATAAAGATTTGAATCAAAAGATCAAATCATTGGTTAATCAAGGTCAAATTATCAGTTTGGGTTTCATTGATCAACAACAGCTGCAGCACTTATATGCCGGAGCTAAACTCACTGCATTTCCATCCCTGTATGAAGGGTTCGGGCTACCCATCATTGAATCGATGGCTTCAGGTACGGCTGTATTAACCAGTGACCATTCAGCGATGCAAGAAGTGGCGGGAGGTCATGCCATGTTGTGTGATCCTTTGGATGTTGAGCATATCAAAGAAGGCATCAGTAAAGCATTGGCAGATGAAGATTGGTTGTTACAAGCTCAAAAGCAAGGAATGGTTCACAGTAAACAATTTACTTGGCGAAGGGCTGTTGATTTAACTGTAGCAACTTATGAAGACGGTTAAGCATCCGTATGAACTTAAAGTCTGAATTGAGGTCGAAAAAATTAATGATTGAGTATCTGACGCAAGTGTATGATGAAAGTTTTATTTTTAATGTTTTTTTTAATAGGCTGTACTTCGACGTTGAAAAATGATTAAGTTATCAAAGTCCAGTTCGAATAGATCAAACGAATAAACAATAAAAGCAAGCAAAAGCTGGTCACTCAATCCAGTGCCAATCCATAATTTACACTCTGACACGGAATGAACTGTTAGAAAGTTGTTATAGAAATCTCCCGGTAGATTCTTAAGTGACTTTACATATACAGAACCGGAAAGTGTCAGGGTTGAGTTTTTGCCTAACACCGGAGATATAGTGAAATTCAAGATGAAAAATGGAAAACCACATCAATTAGAATACAAAACCATCATCTTTGCAAAGCATTGATAGGCAGTTTCAAACTAAACAGGCATCAATCAAGATAAACTGGTGTTAATCAAAAAATGAAAATCATGATAAAATTCAAGATTAATACACCTCAATAGGTTAAATAAAAATATGTCAGATGATGATGAAATATATGGAATAGATGAAGCAAACGGACATCCCAGAGCACTTGAGTTGATCTCAGATGATTTCTTTTGGAATTGTGCTGATGAATTAGGGCCATTTGGTTCTGATGAAGGTGATACCGCTCTGGACGAATATCGACAGTGGCGAAAGGAAAACCCCAAAGCACCTTTATTAAAATGTGTTACTTGGGTGATTGAGGAGCTTTCTGAACAAAGTATTGATCGTTATACCGATGAAATAATTACTGAGAGTTACATTCGTAAACAGTTAGAAGATCCCGATTTTGATGATGAGTATTATATCTATAGCGTGGACATCTCAATCATTGCTACTGGTTTTGGCCAACTGGCAGATGAAGGTGCTATGGATGAAGACGTTAAGCCATATATTGATAGGGCATTGAAACGACAGCTAACATTCTCAATGATAACCAATGGCTCTGATGAATACAAAAACAACATGCGCAGGTTACAAGAAGTACTGGCAGAAGCTTAAAGGCGCTATTCAATTATCAATACAAAGTTACCACACAATCTGTTCTGTATGTCTATTGAGAGTTCATACCCCAAGTGAACACTCACGAAGAAATTTATATTGAACTTGATGAAAACGAGTTTGTGGCTGTTGAAATACAGCGCTTATGGGCCATACCGATGGATGAGGATTTATTTTGTATCCATACCATACCATACCATTTTGTACTCATAGATATCAGTACGGAGACTTGGTTGCTGTTCAGTGGGATCCGGTACGAGGAATGTACAAAGTTTTAGAAGTGGTTGCCAAGAGTCATCGTTTTGAAACCGGATTTATCATTGAAGACCACGCCAGCGAAACTGAATTAGTTGAAATCCTGACAGCGATTGATGAATACGATTGTGTTTTAGCTGATGGTTCTGATAGGTGGTATGAGGTATCCTTGGCACCCCAAGTGGATGTTGACGAGTTTGAATCGACACTCTTGAAATATGTCAAAAAGAAACTTTTAACTTATGACGGTGACCCGTTTGATGCACGGGACCAAGCTTTGAAATTGCGTGATAAAAACGTAAATACTGAATTAAACTGAAAAGCGTCGTTTTGATAGGTCACCCTAGGTTTCATGGTGACCAGATTCGCGACCTTAACCAATCTGGAGAAATACCATGGGTGCTTGGAGTGAAGATATTTTTGGCAGTGATGATGCACTGGATGTTTTGTCTGACATTGAGGAAATACTAGGCGTGGAAGATCTTGATCCAGAAGATATGGATCGAACAATGATCAGCGGCCAAAAAGGCTGCAAGCGCTGAGAAGTGTCAAAAGTCCTTGTTCGCACTACTCCAACAGTCGCACGACACCCAAACCCAAAGAATAGCTGCTCAAGTCATATGCTCAACGTTAATGATGGTTGGTGCACCCATTTCCACCAAACTTCGCTCTGCCGGTTTAACCGCAGCTACTGATGAATATGAGCAATGGCAAGACCCACAACAGAGAAAAAAAGAGCTTGAGAACTTCAAAAGTAATTTAGCGCATTATGTTCCAGGCAAACCAGTTAAACAAGACACCAAAGGTTTGTTTGCCAGACTTGCAGAAATTTTTAAAGGTGATTAACTTGGGGTCAAATAAAATCACCACTTTTCATAGCATGATCAACACTTAGGGAAAATAAACCATGAAAAAGATAATTCAACAGCTTTTGGATAACCAAGAAAAACAAATAAACATGCAAAAACAATCGCTTGAAATCCAGCAGAAGATCTTTGAGATGAGTGAGGTTCAATTCAAACGAGCAGAAAAAATCAACGAAAAGGCAGCAAAAATTCAAGCAAAAGCCAGTGCATTACAAGATAAAGCCAAGTGGTTGTTAATTATAGTCATTCCCCTTTTGATATTAGCATTGTATTTAATGTTAAAGTAAGGCCTCCGTATAAGTCATGAATCATGTAAAACCAAAAGTAAGGCTAAAAGCAAGTGTGTAAAGCTTATTTAATTTGAGTTGTCTTCAACAAAATTTTTCAGTGCCAATAATCGTTGATCCCATTGTTGTTCGAGTCTAGCAATAAACTGACGGGCTATTTTTAACTGGTTTGTGTCCAATACCACTTCAGTTTGACGACCTTTTGGCCTGAGCTGTACCAGCTTGGCGGAGACCAGAACCTGTAGTTGTTTTCTCGCTCCTTGACGTGAAACTCCCAGATTTTTTGATAATTCACCAATAGTAGAAGATCGTTGTTTGGTCAGTCGTGTGACTATTTTGAGTCGAATTGGGTCACCCAGCGCTTTGTATATTTTTGCCTCTATCATGATCAGGTATTTAAATATTGTGTGAGGCGATCTAACATAAAGTCCCAACCGCCAGAATTTTGTTTAAATGCTGCTTCCATCATTTCTGGTGGTAAGTCAGCGAAACCCGACTCTGTTAGTGTAATTTTACAACTGCCGTTTGATTGAGCTGAAATTTGAAATTCTACCAGAGTGTTGGGAACACCATTGACATCACCTAAAAAGTGATTGGCGCCCGGCACCCATCGGTAAGCAAAATATTGATGTGGTTCAGCCGCGACAATCAATAACTGATTTTTACCATGTTCACCAAAGCCAAAAATGGGTTGACTACCAGGCTGGAAATCACCTTCTGTGGTCTCTGGAAACCATTTAATTAATTGGTTTGGATTGGTGATGGCTTCATATATTTGTTCTTGTGTTGCGTTGATGGTTATTTCACGTTTAATGATGTTTTGCATGTTGTAAGCTCCGAGTAATTTGATGAGATTTAAACACACTTTAATATTATATGCAACAATATGGTTGCATATAATGCTTGAATTCTGAATTATTTTTATCTGGCTTTCAGTTTATAATCATCCGCTGGTTTTAAAGTTTTTAGTTTAAAATGAAAATGGCATTGATCCTTCATGTTGATAGCAGATTTTACTCAAACACAGGGTTTTCAAATGTCCTTTGACGAATGGCCGGGTAGACAGCTTTGACTCAGCACATAACTTGTTCAAATGAGAATTGTGTGGTGAGGTTGATCAATGAGCAAATTTAAAATGAGGGTCTAACGAGGTTCAAACATTATTACAACTGATTGTAACTGTGATGAAATGAGATTGAGTCTTTTGTTTCGGTCATGCATTCATGAATCATGTCTTCATTCTGACTGTCATTGTTCAGCCTTACTGTCAAGGCGTTCACTTTATGTCCTAATATAGGTGGGTTTCAAAATGAACTGATTTAACCAGAATAGTCTTCAACCAAGATTTCCATACCAACCAAGGTAAATCCCATGTTGAAACACCAGCTGATAAATACAATAAAATCCGTGATTGATTCAGCCATTATTTATGATAACAAAAAGGCTTCAATTTGAAGCCTTTTGATACTTTTAAATGAGTTGAGATGGTTTTAGAAAGATTGAATTAAAGACAATATGCTTAAACCAATTAAAACCAAACCCAGTATACCTTGATAACCTGCTAATTTTGCTCTTATGTTTTCACCTTTTTCCTTGGCTGCTTCAGATTTTGAAAACAGAAACTGACTGAGTAATCCAAAGCTTAATAGAAACCCAACCACTAATTGGGCGGCCACAAAAATTGTTGGCACAACCAGTACTACACCATGAGTCATAGCACGAATCAATTGAATCAATCCCCAAACACCCCAACCCAATAACACCAAACCAACTATGCCTTGAAAAGGTGTGATTTTTTCTATCAAATCTTTTGATTCAGCTTTGAATTTAATGATCAATGATGCTGCAGCCAAAATACCACCAACCAGTGAAATAATGATACCAATATATCCCATGTTTTTACCCTCTTAAAAAATGTTAAATGAAATGTCGAAAAGCATTATATATAGGATTGATTAATATTGTATGAATTAATTTGGATCTCTAAATGTGACTTGCTTCACTGAAAAGCATGTCTTTCCTTCGTGATCTGGTCAGATAATCTGATGCTTTAATGTCGAGGGCATTAATGACCATTTCGTTTTGCATGACGGATGGTATGTTGTAATTTCACATTTTCAATGCTTCAACCCACTGTTGATAAATGGCTGGATCATCGAATTCTGAGCGATAACTTACTGCGGGTAACTGGCGTTGCCATTGTGCTAATGTTTTGGTGATTTGGTAGTTATCCTCGGCATCAATTAAGGCATTGTTGGGATGCAGAATTTCCCTGGCAGCGCCGATGTCATGTGCCATGACCGGGGTGCCTAAGGCATTGGCTTCTGCATAGATTAAACCAAAGGTTTCAGCGAAGCTGTTTTGTGGATAAAACACGCAAAGACTGGTGGCGATGTGATGTTTAACTTCTGCAGCAGGTAATGCGCCCAGGTAATGAACATTGGGTATGTCTTTGGGATGGTCTTGACGGTAACCAGGGTTGGCGATGTAAAGTTGCAAGTCTTTCAAATGTTGGTTGATTTGTTGAAATGTTTTTAATACTTGAGCCAAACCTTTGTTAGGTGCAGATAAGAACAGTAATTTATTGTGATCACGTGTTTGTGTAGGAAATTCAGCCAGTTCGGCGGGGATGGGGTTGTAACAGGTTTTGATACTGATTTTAGATTTGAACAGGTTATAAATTCGCCCGAAAATCCCCTGGTTTAAAATGTCACTGCAGTGCTTGGCATGGGTGTGTGAGTTGGTAATCAATTGCCAAGCAGGTTTAAACCGAATACTGCGTTTAAGTACGTATTCCCAATTTTTGTACGTATGAATCCAAAGGTGGTATTTGGCATCAGGAAAGTGCTGTTTGAATTGAGTCAGTTGTGGAAATTTTCGCAATATAACCACGTGATCTGGCATCAAAGATGGCGTTATTTCACCTGGGCCTATAAATAAAATGTTGTGTTGTTTTTTGGTGGCTGTTCGGTGTTGCTGAAAGAGGGTCACTTGGTGGTTTCTTGAGCTGAGGATTTTGGCAGTTCTCAATAAACTTGACTCAGTACCCCCCATGGCTTGGGTAACCAAATCATCAAAGTCATAAGGTTTTGGGTGAGTGGTATCAGCAAACAGGATGTGAGTCATGTGGCTTGATCGAGTCAGTTGGTTTTGCAGCTGACTTCATTTTGGCTGATGTTGGGGTAATTGTCTTTGAGGTCAGGTAACAAAGTGGTTTGAGTTTCTGTGATGCTGAAGTCCAGCCAGAACTCAGGCCATTGTTCGATGCGAACCTCTTTTTTGACCTGGAAACCTTTGGTGGATAGTTCGACGATTCTGCTGTCGGCATTATAGGGTTCGCGATAAAGACCTAAGGAAATGGAGTTTTCATTGTCACCAGAGGTTACCACATAATAGTCTTTAACGAATGCAGCAGCCAGTTCTCGGCCTTTTTTCAAAGCTTCTGCGCGACTGGCCAGTGCAGGCAAATAAACCCAGTATCCAGCTTCTTGAGTGGTGGTTAATTTACGAATCTGGGTTTTGAGGACGATTTGATCGAGCCTTTCTTGGGCAGCATGAACATTGGCCTCTATATCGAATGGCCCAGCTGAATAGCACAGCTGCTGTAAATTGTCATTGAGTGCGTTGTTGTTATCTGTGTTCAATGTGTTTGTTGAGTTGTTGATTTTACTGGGTTCAACTTCACTGATTAATTGTAACTTAGTGATGCCTTCATCAACCACTTTGAAGTCACTTTGGGTTTGCGGGGTCAAGCGTTGAGCCCAAACAAAAAATGCAATGTTGGCTAACAAGAATATGATGAATAAATAGCGCATTAAATCAAACAGGTCAAATGTTCAAAGAATTAAGTTGCGAATTATACGGTCTTGACGCTGACTTCGCCACTGGAGAACGTTTTGATTCTGCCCTTGTGTTCCATCATCAGTTCACCCTGCTGGTTAATTCCATGATATTGACCTGTCATGCGTTGTTTTTCAGAATTGACATTAATAGCTTGACCTAATAAAAAGTCATACTTGTGCCACAAGGGTAAAAAAAAGGATAAGCCATGTTGGATGAATTTCTGGTTGAAAGCATCAATATTTTGCATCAGTTGAGCAATGAACTGGTGGCGATGAGGCGTTCTTTCTGATGTAACATTTAATAAAGGTATGTTACAAACAGGCTGGTCAACCGATGCCAGTTGATGGGGGGTAAGCCGCCAATTGATCCCAATACCTACGATGACCTCAGTACAATTTTGTTGAGGAATCAGGTTAATTAAAATACCAGCAAACTTTTGACCCTCATGGTACAAATCATTGGGCCATTTCAGCTGAACTTGAGCGTCAGCTTCGAAATTGTGAATCGTTTTAAGAATGGCCAGGGCAGAAGTCATTTGATAACCCGTCATTTGGGTGGTGGGAGCAGGTAGTTCAAATCGGTATGACAAACAAATGCTGCGTCCTTGTGGAGTTAACCAAGGCTTGCCTCTTCTCCCAACTCCTGAACTTTGGTGCTCGGTGATTAATAAACTATTGGGTTTTACTTGTGACTGGGTGGATTCAACAGATTCGACCCAATGACAGTTGTATCCATAGGGCAAACTTTCCTGTATTAATTCTAGGGCGTTAGATTTTGCGGTATGGTCCATAATAATCAAGCTCACAAATTCAAAACAAAGCGCTTGATGTCTGCTATCTCATCCATGGATACACCATGTTGTAAAGGGTATTCATTCCAACTGATTTGATAACCAGTACTTTCAAGTGTTTTACATGAGCTTAGGCCCAAATCAAAAGGCACCACTGGGTCGAGGTTGCCATGACCCATAAAACAAGGGGTTGACAGATTTTTGCCTGATTGTTCGGCGACTAATTTTTCAGGAACCGGTAGGTAACAACTTAATGCAACCACTCCTGCCAGTTTGTATTGAGTTCGTGTTGAAGTGTGTAAAGCAATGGCGCCGCCTTGTGAAAATCCAGCCAATACGATTTGCTCTGGTTGATAGCCAGCTTTAATTTGTGATTCAATGAGCTCTAAAACTTTCTTTTCTGACTCGCGTATCCCAGTTTCGTCTGGCATTTTACCAATATCCATCATTTTGATGTCATACCAAGAGCGCATTTCCATACCACCATTGATGGTGACCGGTTGAATGGGTGCATGGGGAAAAATAAAGTGGATGGCTTTGTCAGGGTTGACAAATTGTGGCACCACGGGTTCAAAATCATGGCCATCAGCTCCCAAGCCGTGTAGCCAAATGACCAATAGTTCGGGATTGTTGCCTGTTTTTTGACTGATAAAATCTAACATGGGGTTTGTGACTTGTTATCTGCTGAAAAGCGTTTTATTATAACGTTTTTAAAAAGATCACCATACAAATTATGCACACCCATTTATCTGCAAGAAAAAATTCCAACCATGCAAATAGGTCTATTTCTGGTGCGTTATTAAACTTGAAGCTTGTTTTGTGTTTGTTGGCTGCAGTTTTTTTGAGTGGGTGTGGTAACAAAGGTGACTTGTATCTGCCAGATAAAAATGAGGCCAAGCAACAGTCATCACAAACAACAAAACCAGGTCAAACATAATGAAGGAGTGTCAGCATTAAAAGATTGAATTTCGAAAAGATGCATGGTTTGGGTAATGACTTCATGTTATTGGATTGTCGCGAACAACCTTTTGAATTAGAGGCAGTAACCATCGCTGAATGGGCCAATCGACGAACAGGCGTTGGTTTTGATCAGTTATTGGTGATAGAACAAAGTGGGAAGGATTTGGGTTACCGCTTTTTCAATGCAGATGGCTCAGAGGCTGAACAATGTGGGAATGGTCAGCGAGCGATTGCGCATTACTTACACCGCCAGGGTATAGAGGTCAAAGATTTGTGTATCAAAGGGGGTGGTGGCGATGTGCTGTTAAATTACAAAGATCAAGACCATATTTCAGTGACTTTTAATCAAACAGCTAAAGTTGAAGAGCAGTCCATAGCTGGAGTGGATGGTTTTTTTGTTGAAATAGGAAACCCACATTGGATTTATCATGAACCAGAACTAACTCACCAAGACTTATTGCCATTAAGTCACATTGTAACCAACCATTTTACTTCAGGAGTGAATTTTGAGGCGGTCAAGAAAATCAATGACCAGCATATACAGCTGCGGGTTATTGAGCGAGGCGTGGGTGAAACACAGGCTTGTGGTAGTGGTGCTTGCGCTGCAGCAATAGCCAGTGCAACCTTATTAGGCACCACTACACCTTTAACGGTCTCTATGCAAGGTGGTGATGTTAAAGTCAGTTATGATTTGGCTTGTGATAAAATCACGCTCACAGGCCCTGCTCGTTCAATTTATCAAGGAATCATTGAAACTCATGAGTGATGTAAACAATAATAAAAGTGCGAGTGATGACGTAAAAATTCAACAAGCCATCAAAAATTATTTATTAAAGCACCCCAGTTATTTCAGCGAAAACCCTGATTTGGTTACAGCACTTGAAGTGGTGACAACGGAAGGAAAACTAACGGATTTAACCACGCATCAAATGCGCGCTTTAAAGCAGGAAAATGGAAAGCTTAAAACACAGATATCACAATTGATTAAAAATGCAAAGCTCAGTGAGTCGATGATGGATCGTTTGTTTAAGATGCTAACCGAGTTGTCCGTAGCCCCAAAAGGCAATTATTTATCAGTTTTTGCTGATTTAGTTGAGGTGCATTTTCCGGTTGAATATTTTAAGTTGTTGGTGACTAAAGAAGATGAAAATAGTCCGGATCATAAAGACATTGAAATACTGACTACAACTCAAATGACCCAGTTCTCAGTTTTTCAAGCCAAGTCTGAGCCTTTATCAGGCAGGTTGAAACAAGAAAAAATCATGAGTATTTTTACCGGTGTTGAAGACATTAAGTCTGCCATTGTATTTCCAATAGGAACTGCAGCAGAGTTTGGTTTATTGGCCTTTGCCAGCAGGGACGAAGAGAAGTTTCACCCAAACTCATCCAGTGATTTATTGCAAAAGCTGTCACAAATCTTAGCGACCTACTTTTCGCACCAAAAACTTCAAAATGAAACTCAAGGCAGTGTCGTGATGAAAAAATAAGGGTTTAAGTGGCCATTTATCGCTCAAACCCCACGAACAGGAAAGTTTACTTTCCTCACAGTTGATACAAAAGCATCGCGGTGGGTTGGGTTGAAATATACATGCTACAAAAGACATTTGATCTGCCATGATAGGAGTGGTAAAAATATCTATAAAAACCCGCTTGTTTTTGCTCTAAAATCGTTGCTTTGCCATACTTTAACTATTATAATGCACCCGCTTTTTAGTTGAGCCAATCTGATTGACTCGTTTTCGTCAGTCATATTGTAGATTGACTTCAAGCCAAGAATGACCGAACACATGACCTTCGCAGAAGTGAAAAAAACAGTCGTTAAAATACCCATATATCAAGTGATTATTGGGTTGTTGATTGCCACCATTTTTTATTTTTTCCAAGGCCAGTCAGCTGCCATATCAGCAAGTTCAGGTGCTTTAATCAGTGCTTTGGGGTCATTGGCTTTTGCGGTCATAGTCACTTGGCCTTTTGGTGACACCCAGTCATTGGTTGGGCGAATGTTTAAAGGCGAAATCATGAAATTTATAGTGATTGGTATCTTGTTTTACGTAGCAATCACCAATTACACCTTCCAATTGATGCCTTTATTGATTGGATTTATTGCCACCCTTTTGGCGTTTTGGGTGGCGTTATTAACATCTTTTAAGTGAGAAAGTAGCAATGGCAAGTGGCGAAGGCGGCGCTGGTGAATACATCAGTCACCATTTAGTGAATCACACAACAGAATTGGTTGAAGGCAACTCATTTTGGACCATTAACACAGACAGTGTTTTCTACACCATTTTATTGGCAGTTATCTATCTGTGGTTTTTCCGCAGGGTGGCTAAAAAAGCTTCGGCTGGCGTGCCCAGTAAAACACAAAACTTTATTGAATTAATCATAGGGTTTATTGATCAGCAAGCCAAGGACATCTTCCACGGCAACAGCAAAGTGGTCGCACCTCTGGCTTTGAGTATCTTTATTTGGGTTTTCCTGATGAACTTCATGGATCTCATTCCAGTTGATCTGTTGCCATGGTTAGGTACTTTGGTAGGTATCGACTACATGAAAGTAGTTCCTTCAACAGATTTAAACATCACCTTTGGCATGTCTTTTGGTGTGATGTTGATTGTTTTTTATTACAGTTTTACAGTTAAAAAGCCAGCTGTCTTGGGTTACTTGAAAGAGTTTGCCACGCACCCATTTGAAAGCCCCAACTTTTTGGTTCAATCTATTTTGGCCATTCCAAATATCTTTCTGAATATAGTAGAAACCATCGCCAAACCTGTTTCATTGGGTCTGCGATTGTTCGGTAACATGTATGCAGGCGAGCTGATCTTTATTTTGATCGCAGTATTGACCCTAAACTATGGTTGGTCAGACGTAATGAGTTTCTCAGGCGCCACCATGGGCTTCGTACAATTTTTACTTGCATTGGCATGGGCTTTGTTCCATATATTGATCATTACTTTGCAAGCTTATATTTTCATGATGTTGAGTGTGGTGTATTTAAATATGTCGCATGAGACGCATGACTCACATTAATTTTTTTATTTTAATATTTTAACCAAAAGGTAAATCGGAGAAAACGATGGAAAATTTAGCATTAGTAGCTGATATTCAAGGCATGACAGCCATTGCAGTGGCATTGATTTTGGGCTTAAGTGCGATTGGTACTGGTATCGGTTTGGGTATCTTGGGTGGTAAGTTATTAGAAGCTTCTGCTCGTCAACCTGAATTGGCCCCAATGTTACAAGGTAAATACTTCTTGTTAATGGGTCTGGTTGATGCGGTAGCGATGATTGGTGTTGGTATTGCTTTGTTCTTTACTTTCAACAACCCATTCTTAGCAGCTCTTACAGTTTAATTTTTAGCACTTTCCAACAGATTAAGGCGGAGTACAAACATGAATATTAATGCAACACTAATCATTCAAGCACTGGTGTTCTTTGTTGTGATTATCATCACCATGAAGTATATCTGGCCGCAAATCTTGGGCGCTATGGAAGAGCGTGAGAAAAAGATTGCTGACGGCTTAGCCGCTGGCGATCGTGCTGAAAAAGAATTGAATCAAGCCAAAGCCAAAGTAGATACATTGATCACCGAAGCCAAAGAGCAAGCCAGTCACATTAAAGATCAGGCAACTCAAATGGCCACCAAGATTAAAGATGAAGCTAAATCAGATGCACTTGCAGAGAAAGAGCGTCAGTTAAATGCGGCCAAGGCAGAAATTGAACAAGAGGCAAATCGAGCCAAAGAAGCCTTGCGTCAGCAAGTCTCAGCTTTAGCTATTGCAGGTACTGAACAACTGCTTTCTAAGGAAGTAGATGCCGGTAAACATGCCGATTTGCTGGATGACTTAATCAAAGAGATTTAAAGATGAGTGAATTAATCACATTAGCAAGACCTTATGCCAAAGCGGCATTTGAGTTCGCCAAAGGAGAGTCTGCTGTAGATCAGTGGTCTAAAAACCTGGTGGTTGCTGCCGGATTAGCACAAGACGATCAAATCCTTAATTATTTCAGCCAACCCAATGTTCAAGTTGAAGATTTGGTTCAATTGGTCAGTGGTAATGATGCCAGCGATGAGTACAAAAACTTTATTCGGTTGTTGGCGGAAAATGACCGTTTAAGCTTGTTGCCTGAAGTGGCCGAGCTGTATCAGTATTATTTAGAGCAAGATTCGCAATCACTCACTGTGGATGTGTTTTCTGCTGTTGAATTAACCGATGCACAAAAACAAGCCATGACTGCAGCACTCAGCAAGAGAACCGGTAAACAGATCAGCTTACAAACGCACATCGATAATGACATGATGGGCGGTGCCAGAATTCACTGTGGAGACTTGGTGATAGATGGTACATTGCGCGGTAAAGTAGATCGCTTGAAAACACAACTTTTTAATTAATTTAAGTCAGCAGACTTAAGAGAATACGAGGAAATGCAATGCAAACGACATTGAATCCATCAGAAATCAGTGAACTGATTAAAGATCGAATTAAAGACTTTAAAGTTCAGTCAGAAGCCCGTACAGAAGGTACTGTAGTAAGTACATCTGACGGCATCGTACGTATCCACGGTTTGGCCGATGCGATGCAAGGCGAAATGATTGAATTACCTGGCGACACCTATGCTTTGGCATTGAATCTAGAAAGAGATTCGGTTGGTGCAGTAATCCTGGGAGATTATGGCCACATTTCAGAAGGCGATAAAGCCAAATGTACCGGTCGTATTCTTGAAGTACCAGTTGGCCCAGAATTGATTGGCCGTGTGGTTGATTCTTTAGGTATACCCATTGATGGCAATGGTCCGATTGAAGCGAAAATAACTTCACCGATTGAAAAAATTGCACCAGGTGTAATTGATCGTAAATCGGTTGATCAGCCTGTACAAACAGGTTTGAAATCAATTGATGCCATGGTGCCCATTGGACGTGGCCAGCGTGAATTGATTATTGGTGACAGACAAACGGGTAAAACTGCTGTCGCCATTGATGCGATCATCAATCAAAAAGGCACTGGTGTTAAATGTGTCTACGTGGCGATCGGTCAAAAACGTTCATCCGTTGCTGCCTTGGTTCGTAAATTGGAAGAGCACGATGCCATGGGTCATACCGTCATTGTGGCGGCGACTGCTTCAGAATCAGCAGCCATGCAATACATTGCACCTTACTCAGGTTGTGCCATGGGTGAGTACTACCGAGACCGTGGTGAAGATGCTTTAATCATTTACGATGATTTGTCTAAGCAAGCGGTTGCTTACCGACAGGTTTCATTGTTGTTGAAACGTCCTCCAGGTCGAGAAGCTTATCCTGGTGATGTATTCTACTTACATTCACGTTTACTTGAGCGTGCTGCTCGAGTCAACGCAGATTACGTTGAAAGATTTACTGAAGGTAAAGTTAAAGGTAAAACAGGTTCTTTGACTGCATTGCCGATCATTGAAACACAAGCGGGTGACGTATCAGCATTCGTACCAACCAACGTGATTTCTATTACAGATGGTTAGATCTTCTTAGGAACTGACTTATTTAACTCAGGTATTCGTCCTGCGATTGATGCCGGTTTATCGGTTTCTCGTGTGGGTGGTGCAGCTCAAACCAAAGCGGTTAAAAAATTAGGTGGTGGTGTTCGTTTGGCACTGGCTCAATACCGTGAGTTGGCAGCATTTGCACAGTTCGCATCGGACCTGGATGATGCCACCCGTGCTCAGTTAGAGCGTGGTCAGCGTGTCACCGAGTTAATGAAACAAAAACAATATGCACCGATGAGTGTGGCTGAAATGGCTTTGTCGCTGTATGCCATTGATCGCGGTTATATGGATGATGTTGATATGAACAAAATTGGTGATTTTGAATCAGCCTTGATTGATCACATGAACAGCACCCAAGCAGACTTCATGAATGAGTTGAACGCTTCAGGTGATTTTAACGAAGACATTGAAAGCAAGCTGCAAGCTGGCGTTGAAGACTTCAAAAAAACAGGCAGCTGGTAAATTAAGCATATTATAAGGCCCAATTAAAGGCCAAATTATAGGTAATAACTATGGCAGTCGGCAGTGAAATTGTAACTAAAATAAAAAGCGTAAAGTCTACACGTAAGGTGACCACCGCTTTAGAAATGGTTTCAGCAAGTAAGATCAAAAAGGCACAAGATCAAATGAATGCCTCAAGACCTTACACGCGTAAAATTAAACAGATGATTGGTCACTTGGCCAAAGCAACACCCGAGTACAAACATCCATTCATGCATGAGCAATCAGGTGAGCGTGTGGGTTACATCATTATTTCTACAGATCGTGGATTGTGTGGTGGATTGAACTCAGGTTTATTCAAAAACGCAGTGATGCACATGCGTGATTGGGAAAGCAAGGGTGCTGGTATAGACGTGGTTACCATCGGTAACAAAGCAGCGAGTACATTTAAAAGCACCAATGTTAACTTGAAAGCCAATATTTCAGCACTGGGTGATAAACCTGAATTGGCTAAATTAATTGGTGTGGTAAAAGTGATGTTAGATGCTTATGCCAATGGTGAATTAAGTCATGTTTATTTGGTGTTTAATGATTTCGTTAACACCATGACCCAAAAACCTACCATTGAACAGCTGTTGCCTTTACCGCCTACAGAAGAAGAGGAAATCTCAAATAATTGGGATTACCTGTATGAGCCAGAAGCCAAAGATGTATTGGATCAATTGATGAACCGTTACATTGAATCATTGGTTTATCAAGGTGTATTAGAAAATTTGGCCTCCGAGCATGCGGCCAGAATGGTGGCGATGAAATCAGCTTCTGATAATGCATCAGACCTGATCAATGATTTGCAGTTGATATACAACAAAGCAAGACAAGCAGCCATTACCCAAGAAATTTCAGAAATTGTCGGCGGCGCAGCCGCAGTATAGGAGAATCCAGATATGAGTTCAGGAAACATAGTACAAATCATTGGTGCCGTAGTGGACGTTGAGTTCGCTCGTGATTCAGTGCCTAAATTGTATGACGCATTAAAAATTGCCGCAACCAACACCACTTTAGAAGTTCAACAACAGTTGGGTGACGGTGTAGTCAGAACCATTGCTTTGGGTTCTACTGACGGTTTAAAACGTGGTTTAGAAGTGACCAATACTGGCGCTGCGATATCAGTACCTGTAGGCAGTAAAACTTTGGGTCGCATCATGAACGTTTTGGGTGAGCCTATTGATATGTGTGGTGATGTCGATGCTGAAGAGCATTGGGAAATTCATCGCGAAGCACCAACATATGACCAACAAGCCGCTTCGGATGAAGTGTTAGAAACTGGTATTAAAGTGATCGACTTGGTTTGTCCATTTGCTAAGGGTGGTAAAATTGGTCTGTTCGGTGGCGCCGGTGTTGGTAAAACTGTAAACATGATGGAATTAATTAACAACATAGCAACCAAACACTCAGGTTTGTCAGTATTCGCTGGTGTGGGTGAGCGAACTCGTGAAGGTAATGACTTTTACTACGAGATGCAAGAAGCTGGCGTTGTTAACGTAGACAAATTTGAAGACTCAAAAGTGGCCATGGTTTACGGTCAGATGAATGAGCCTCCAGGAAACAGATTGCGTGTTGCTTTGACTGGTTTGACCATCGCTGAGTACTTCCGTGACGAAGGTCGTGACGTACTGTTATTCATCGATAACATCTACCGATATACATTGGCTGGTACTGAGGTATCTGCACTGTTGGGTCGTATGCCTTCAGCGGTTGGTTATCAGCCTACATTGGCTGAAGAAATGGGTAAATTACAAGAGCGTATTACTTCAACTAAGAAAGGATCTATTACATCGATTCAAGCGGTATACGTACCTGCAGATGATTTGACCGATCCATCACCAGCGACCACTTTCGCGCATTTGGATGCGACCGTTGTATTGTCTCGTTCTATTGCTGAGTTGGGTATTTACCCAGCGGTTGATCCATTGGATTCAACTTCACGTCAGTTAGATCCATTGATGGTGGGTGAAGAGCATTACAACACAGCCCGTGCGGTACAAGGTACTTTACAACGTTACAAAGAGTTGAAAGACATCATCGCGATTTTGGGTATGGACGAGTTGTCAGAAGAAGACAGACAAGTCGTATACCGAGCACGAAAAGTTGAGAAATTCTTCTCACAACCTTTCTACGTGGCTGAAGTATTTACTGGTACACCAGGTACATACGTATCATTGGCCGAAACCATCCGTGGTTTCAAAGGCATCATCGAAGGTGAATACGACCACGTTCCAGAGCAAGCTTTCTACATGGCAGGTACCATCGATGAAGTTCTGGAAAAAGCCAAGAAAATGGCCGAAAAAGAAAAGGCAGCTTGAGGTAAATAAACATGTCAACCATTCAATGTGATATCGTCAGTGCAGAAAGTTCGATTTACTCGGGCGAAGTGAGTATGGTCGTGGCCAGTGGTATATCCGGCGAATTGGGTATCGCCCCAAGACACGCCCCACTGATTACCCTGCTTAAACCCGGTCAAGTCCGTGTGCTACTGGCCGATGGCACAGAAGAAGACTTTTACGTCTCTGGTGGCATCTTAGAGGTTCAGCCATATATGGTATCGGTTCTGGCCGACACCGCTGTTCGTGCTGATGACATCGACGAAGCCGCCGCGATCAAAGCCAAAGAAGAGGCCGAAAACTTGTTAAAGAACAACGACAAGAAACAAGACCTCGCCATGGTCCAAGCCGATCTGGCCAAAGCCATGGCACAGATCCAAGCCATCAGTCGATTGAAAAAGAATTTGAAACGCTGATTTTTATGGATTAAAAGTTTGATAAGAAAGCCGACCTCAAAGTCGGCTTTTTGATATAAATCTAGATAAATGGAGTTAGAAATTTTCATGAAGATATTCATATTATTGTCAATATTACTGGCCAGTTCCATGGCCTTAAGTCAACCCAAAGAAATCAAAATCAAACTGACGAATAAGGGTGATTTTGATGTTTTTTTTCACCGCAGTCAATCTACAACTACAGGCGCAATTTTTGGAGGTTTGATTGGTGCTGGTATTGAAATGGGAGTTGATAAATCAAAAGATACAGAGATGGAAAAAACATTGATTGAACATACAGGTGCAATAAACTGTCATGAACTTTTGATTGAATCATTTAAGATAAAACTAAATAAAAAAGAACAGCTATATCAAATTTCTGATGAAGAAAATTCAGAAAATTATAAACATCGAATGACTTTAACATTGAATATCAAGGATTGTGGGTACAAATTAGCGAATCAAGAAAGTGGTGAATTAGCCGCATTTGTTTCTTTTAAAGCCAAATTGAAAGAACATGGTTCTAAAAAACTATTGTTGGATGAATCGTTCATGATAAAATCAAAAAAACATTATCTTTTTTCAGAATTGCTAGAAAATTCTGACTCAATAAAACAGCATATTGATGGCGTACTTGAAAAAGCTGGAAAAAGATTAGCCAATAAAATCATCTATCATAAAAAGGAATTAAAATGAAAAAATTAAGTGTTATATTCGTAATATTATTAACTCAAGCATGTGCCTTTAAGGATTCACAGTTAAAAATTTCACACACTGAAGATGCCCAGTTCAATGGACCTCTTAGTGAAATAGATAAATTGTCATTTGCAGCCCCAGTTCTTAAAGATAATCGTGAGGACAAAGTCAGAATAGGTTGGAAAAAGAACGGTTATGGAATGAATACTGCAGATATAACCACTGAACAACCAGTTGTTGACATCATAGCAAATGCCATATCACAGGGTCTTAAATCAAATGGACACCTTATCTCTGAAGATGAATCTAGTATTGAAATATCAGGAAGAATTGACCGTTTTTGGTTTGAGACAGATATTAATTTTTGGACAGTTGAGTTCATGGGTGAAGTTACGGCACATTTAATCTTCTCTGATAAAGATTCAGAAGAAACTATTTATGAGTCCACATATACTGGATCACACGCTGTGAAAAAAGGTGGAGGCGGTCAGAAGACGTGGAGAACAGTTATGAGTATTGCTGTTAATAAGCTGATCGAAGATATTGCTTTTGATGAAGATTTGGCAGAAGCATTGGATTCAGAATAAATATAAATAGAATTTTAAACCATTGAACGCTTATGTTCGGTATCTCAATGTTTTAGAAATAAACATGTGGGTACCTTTAAGCAATGCTATTAGTGAAGGCCTCAGCTACTTAGCGTGTTGTGTTCTGATAATGTGAATAGTTTGCTGAACTCTCACGTGTCGAGATTCCTGCACTCGCTAAAGCTCGTCTGGAATGACGGTTGTTTTTTTAATAGAGATTTGAACTCGTTCCCAAGCTATGCATTGTTAATGTATAGGGGTGATTAAAAGTATATATTTTTATGCTCGTTCCTAAGCTCCTGCTTGGTAATGCATTATAGCCAGGAGATTTAAAAAACCAATCAAGTTGAGTGCAGGCTGTGGCAACCTCCTTAAGCTGTAGAGATATATCTTTTTTAGATCAGAAACTCAGCTTTAGATTGCTTCAGTCGTGCCTCCTTCGCAATGACGTAGTTTTCGTTTTGGTGAATAAAGTACAAGGTTGGTGGTATAGGAATTGCTCTTGGCACCAACAATTATAAATTCAAGGAGTCAGTTTGAAATCTCAAGTCTCGAGATTCCTGCACTCGCTAGAGCTCGGTTGGAATGGCGGTGGTTCTATCTCAATGGGTTAGTATCGTTAAATAACATGAGGTCTACATGTGAGAACGAAGTATCAACCTCGTTCTCAGTGAAGTTTAATTTATTCGTTTGGGAAGCTTGCGGTGAAGCCAGTGCCACCTTGACTGGCACAAGCGGATCTGGCATTGGCCCAGCCTTCGCTATTTCCTGGCACGGTTGCCCAATCTTGATTTTCATTGTTGCTGTTACTGCAATAGAAGTAGGATTCAGCAAATGAATGGCTTGACGTTAGTAACAATAACAACAAAGTTAAAAATGAGTTGAATTTAAGTTTCATGGATTTTCTCCTGATCTGGTTGTTTGAGTCAATATGACTGTAATGAATTGATAAGTACTTGCTGTCTTATTGAATATTTAAAGCATCGGTGGGTTGATGATATAAACAGAGCCGCCTTGAGCTGAGCAGGCAGCTCTCGCCCTTGTCCAGCTTGCGCTGTCGTTATCGCCAGGTACTGTGGCCCAACTTTGGTTTTCGTTGCTGCTGTTGTCGCAGAAGAACACATTGCCGGCAAAAGCCGGTGTAGTTGCGAGTAAAGAGGTGGCTAAAAGTGTGATTAATCTAAGTTTCATGGTTTGCTCCTGAATTGAAATGAATGGATCAATTATACTAACATATTAGTACGAGTTAATTATCACGTTTGTATCACAATTAATATTTCTTGATTAAATAGGTGATTGATCTTGTCAGAGCCTTAAATCAGCTTGAAGATTTTGCAGATTACTGAACACCACTGAGTACCCTGTGTAAACAGAATCAAAACCTACTCCAATATTTTTATACTTACAGTTTGGTCAGGCATAAGAGTTAACTATGGTGTTTTGAATAAGTATATATTTTTGCTCGTTCCCACGCTCCAGCGTGGTAATGCATAGGAATACAGAAAATAGGATGTTCAAGTCATGGTTTAATTTATGCTCGTTCCCAAGCTCCTGCTTGGTAATGCATAGGGATGATTAAAGTATATTTGCAGGTGACTGAACACTTCGAAAATATCAACATAGCACCTGTCGTAATCTTATTTGATGTGGATGATATTTTTACTCTAAAAATTACTTGGTATAAAACCCCAATGTTTAGAGACCGCCTCAAACCTAGACTGTTGTGTGTTGGTTATGTAAATATTTTGCTGAACTCTCATGTATCGAGATTCCTGCACTCGCTAAAGCTCGGCTGGAATGACGGTGGTTTTTAAACAGAGCTTGTAAGATGTTCAAGACCATAACTGAACAGTCATCCCCGCGTAGGCGGGGATCTAAGTTCGTTACCTCCTGCTTGGTAATGCATAGGAATACAGAAAATAGGATGTTCAAGTCATGGTTTAATTTTTCTTTACATTAAACCTGACATACCTCATAAATATGAATCCCTGCTCTCGACCTCGGGCTCGGCTGGGACGACGGGGGTAGTTAATGGATTGGTATTAGCAGCCACGCACAAGCAAGAGAATAAATAGGGGTGTTTTAAAATATAGATGGTCATTGCGAGGGGCCTTGGCGACACCCTATCAAGTTGAGTGCATGCTGTAGCAATTTAACTTTACCTACCAGGGCAGGGTATATTAATTGAAATCACGTTTGTTGTTGTAGATTACCGCAGTACCCAAAGGGCAGCCCCTTGTGCTTTCTTCGTAATGACATGTGTTTTGTTATAATTAAATAAGAAATCAGGTCACAAGGCATATTATCATGGTGTTACTTCAATGATAGATTGAGGAAACCCAGTGGGCTCATAAAAGTGAAATTGATTTTTTACCAGAAATTTGATATGGCTATATTTGTTGGTAAGTGATTTCATTCTGCCAATGACTCACACAAAGGGATATTATCAGCAGCAATACGGGTTATTTCGAACGACCGTGAAATTTGTGGTAAAAATAACTCATATGTAACAATACCTGTAAAACAATTAATGAATTCTATTTGCAAGTTACCTATGCTTTGCGGTTCGGAGTTTGTCACATTTCTTGGGTCATCAAATATGCCACCAGTGGTAACTACCAGATCAAAATTAATGGTGTGGTTGTTATTGATGCCAAAGTCCCCCAAAGATGTCATCCATCTGTTACCAGTGGCACCAATTTGAGTGCTGATTGAAGAGTCTGGTAGTCCTGTGTCAAAAGTAAACCAACCAATAAAAGCTTTTTGTAGGTCAGGAAGAACTTCCATGAAAAAGCCTTGCCCAGATGTCTCTATATTAAACCAGACGCCATTTAGGCCCGAATTAATATTAAAAGTATTGTTGTTAAACTGTTCCAGTTCATAAACAAAAGCAGTGCCAGCTGCATTGTTACCTTCAATGCTTACATTTGGAGCACCTACTATTGCTCTGGTTTGTGATAAGTCTGAATCTGCACCTAATCGATCAAATAGCTGACTATCTGGTATGGAAATTTGTTCAGTTTGTACCCATTCATTTTCACGTTTTTGAAATAGGTAAGCTGCACCAGTATCTTGGTTATTACCATTTTGACTGGGTGCAGTCACAAGAGCTCTGTCACCATTAATTTTGACAGAAATACCAAACTGATCTCCAAAAGCGCCATCATTTGCGGTGAGTTGACTAGTCTGGACCCAAGAATTTCCATCAAACTCAAAAATATAGCTTGATCCAGAGTTGCTTGTATTACCAGTACTTGTGGGAGAGCCCACTATAATTTGGTCGTTGTTAAGTGCCACTGAAAAACCAAACATGTCTCTTATCTCACCACCTTCTGGGGACAACTTCGCAGTTTGATCCCAGCTGCTGCCATTGAACTCAAAAACATAAGCAGCTCCTGAGCCTTTACTTTCAGCACCAACAACAATTCGATCACCTTCTATACTCACGGCACTACCAAAATTATCCTCAGCTGATATATCACTACTTAGCAAAGTTGCAGACTGATTCCAATTGTTCCCGTCTAACTCAAAAACATAAACAATACCAGCATCGGTACCAGCAGCATTATTTCTAACAGCCCCAATTACTGCTCTGTTACCTGAAAGGCTGACAGAATTACCAAAAAATGCCTGCTCTTGAGGTACGTTTGGCAACAAGGCAGCAGTTTGATTCCAACTGTTACCATCAAAATCAAAAATATAAGCAATTCCAGAACCATTGTTATACCCAAAACCACTGATAAGCGCACGGTTTTCTTTCAGTGAAACCTGACTGCCTAAAAGGTCCCCTGAATCGCTGGGTGAACTCGCACGTAGCTGATCAGTAAATACCCAGTTATCACCATCAAATTCAAAAACGTTGGCACTTCCTTGGCTTAAGTTGTCACCGCTAGCTCCAACAATAGCACGGTCACCAAAGATAGCTGTAGAACTTCCAAAGTTATCGTTCGCTCTTATGTTGTTGTTGGATAATTGTTGACTGCTGACCACGTTTTTAGATGTAGGAGTGATTTTCTGGTTTGATGATTGTGAGCTAAAAGCCACAATACTGAGAATAAATGTAAGTGAAATAGAAGGTATTTTCATAAAATTATTTTTAAACCTAAATAAGTGTAAATTATACGTACTAATATATACGTATGCAGTCTGTCGTATTTTATTTTGCCATAAATTCACTGAAATTGGAATAACTAAATTTTTACAATTTATTTAAGGTTTTCGAATTATTAGCCAAGGAAAAATTCAGTAACATAGGATGATATGTATCTGGATAGACAGCAGAATATGTGGTGGCTGATCTCGTTTCCATGCTCCAGCGTGTTAATGCGTATGGATGACTGAAAGTTTAAATTTTATTAAGAAATAAGATCTTGCTATATTCCAAGCCGACTTGGCCAAAGCCATGACACAGACCCAAACCATCAGTCGACTGAAGGAGTTAAAACGCTGATCTTGAATTAAAAAATTTGGAAAGTCGTTTTTTTTGTCGGCTTCTTATAGATCTGATATTTAATTCTCTCATCAATTTTTCATTAACAGTAAGAATTTAGTTTGGAAAAAAGTGGTAAATTCCATTATTTTCCATTTTGTATCAACCACTTATATGATATTAGAAATACTATATGTTCATCCCTTTTTTATGATTTGTGGGGACATGGAGTCTTACTAAAATTAAGACTAATAAAAATTAAATGAGGAAACCAAAATGAAAAAAATGACAGTTAAGGCTTGGATAGATAAGCATGATATTAATAATTATTTCAATGCATGACATTGTGGAGCCATAGGTTTTATAAATGTAAGGCGGTTTAAAGTAGGAGCTAAAAAATGAATAAATCAATGGTATTAATAATCGTCGTGTATTTATTTTTTGGAATAAATGATGTGAAAGCGATTGAAAGGCAAACAGAAAAACAGCACATAAAAACAGAAAATGGTGTTGTATCAATTTCTGATGAACTCAGCAATGTTTTGTCTGAGTGGAACGGGGACTTAGAGGAGAATATTTCATTTCTAGAATTTTTAAAAGTGAATCGTGATATATCAAGAATAGTTTCTGAATATATGAATTATGTGGATGAGAGAACACACTCAAATGCTGATATTATGGAATTTATTATTGAGTATGATAAGCAGGTATATGAAGATTGGCAGGTAGAGTTAGAAGACCCAGATGCATATCCTTATACAAACGATAAAAACGGATTGGCGCTTTATCTGGTCACTCAGGAAGAACAAATATTCAGGGTTTGGGAAAGGGAAATTTCAGCAGAAGATTCAAATACCTTAGAAAATTTTGTATATATAAATGACCAAGAAGCTCATCATGAATGGACAAGTGGATTATATATTCCATCGGATATAATG
>CALDFB010000014.1 GCA_937942365.1 uncultured Marinicella sp.
ACTAAACACCCGTAGAACCCTTAAAAAGATTGGCATAAAAACCGGTAACTTGCTGGTTATAATTTCAACCACCTAGAATATATTCGTCATTTGCCAGCTCAGCTCTATATTTCAAAAAACAGAACAACCATACATTATTTGAATAAAACATATTAAGCTACATTAAATCAGCGGTTCTTATTTGATGACTCTGAGCATTCAAACAATCTCAAAATGCAATATTTTCAACATGTTCTGACTATGGCACTTTAATCTATTTATTCGTAAACTATTGTATGGGCACTGGGATCACATGTTCACTAAAACATTGCGGATCATCTGGCACATGCCTATGCATCAAACCTGGTGTAAAGTCCAAAGGAAAACTACAAGGGGCATATGATCCACCGTCTACATAGGGATGAGTTTCATACAAAACTTCATGCCTAAAACATTCTTTAACCATGGTTAAATGTGTGCCATCCGCACCTTCTAATACAGGACCCTGCTCTACACCATTAGCAAAAACAGATGTAGTTGAAATTGTTAAACTTAAAAATATAATTTTCTTCATTCTTATTCTCCTGTGTGATTCAAGTTACATTTTCGATACTTCAATCCTAAAATTTCCTAATAAAAATAATTTTCATTAAGCGACAAATATTGATAAATAAGCGACATTTCAGTACAAACACTTATTACATTAGTACCGTGAAGTTAAAAATTGTTCAAAACTTCAGGTCAGTTAATATAAAGATACAACATAAACTCAGCCATGCCTTGAATAAAGCCTCCAAATTAATATTTTTGAAGACTTAATTAAAAGTGATCCTTCTACGATATCAAGCTGGACAATTTTCGCTTGGTTCAACACCAGCAATTTGTTCCTCTTGACAATTATCAACTGGTAGGTCAATGCCCCCGCCAGAACTTCCACAATTTAATATTGAGTCATCGCCACCACTGCCTCCGTCGCAGTCATCATTTCCTGTGCCACCGTCCAGGTTATCGTTTGCCGAATCTCCACGTAAGGTGTCATCACCAGATTCACCATAGAGATCATTACTGTCGAAATCTCCTTTCAAAAAACCCATGCTTCAATCCATATATAGTTCATCATCACCACAAGTTCGACCTATTAAGTTATAACCAAAGGGCACACCTGGACAAGCCCAAGCCGAGGACTGAGCGCTTGTTGTTACAATTGTTTTTATATTTTTCATGATTTGCTCCTATACTATTTATCTATTTAAATTAGATTGTTAATTTATCTTTAAAAATAAAGACGCTTTAAATTCTAGGAAAAAAAAGAGGTTTTGATGTTCAATGAACGACATGTTTAGGTAATGAAACGACATACACCAAATTTTTTAATAAATTTAAAATTTTCACACGATTATTCATTAATTTGATTTTGCTGATGGTTTTACCTAATACTGAAAAGATTGGTAATGAAATTTTGTATTAGATACATATTAAAAAGGGTAAGCAAAAATCTTACCCTTTTTTATGAATCAATAATTTGACTTTAAAAAACTAAAAAACAAATTTTTTAATCAACCTGGTCCAGCCAATGAGGGCCTCGAAACTGTAGCAGTACCACCTTCAGATAGACAGTCATCAACTAATCCACCTACTGGGAACTCAGCAGATGCTTCTACTTCCCAGTCCCAACAATTAGATTCTGGTGGGCAGGAACATGTCACTACATCACCTTCCGCCAGAGCTAATGAATTTGTAGACACAACTGTTAATGATATTGCCATTATAATAATAAAGATATATTTCATAATTTTTTCCTGTAGTTTTGTTTATTGAGTTTGCCAATTAAAAATAAGTAATTGACCTGAATGTTTTAATAGCCTTATTAATTAAGACACTTTTAATTCTAGGAAAAAAACAATGTTTTGATTTTCAATAAACGACATGTTTTGATAATGGAGCGACAAAATGGACTTTATCTTAGGACTTTGGCTTGCTGAATGGTGATTTAACCAAAAGAAAATGAGCCGACCAAAAGGTCAGCTCAATTGCACTTAATAACTACTGGTTATTAACCCAGTCCTGGACCTATGGGTCTAGATGCCGCAATATCAGTAGAAATATTGGCGCCACCAATAACCCGTCTACCATCATTAAGATTGGCTTCCAAACCAAAACCCAGATTCAAAGTTCCGGTAGAATCATCTATAACCATGCGAATAAGGCCAGTGTGTGAACCATTAGGCGCATGTGTTCTGTCAACTGACAAAACTTGTGGATGACTGGCAGGGTTTATTTTCCACGAAAAGGGGTTAACTGGAAGGCTGGCATTAATTACATTCAAGCTATAATTGATTACCATTTCAGGCATCACACGCCCATATTGTGACTTGTATGACCACTGAACAGAATGACTTAAGTTTCCGATCACTTGAGCTGGCAGCGCACCAAAATTAGAGTTTAAAAATAAATTAGGTGTGCCAAATTTTTCATCGACAACTGTCCGAAATGTTGCAGAATTTCTGATTCGACCACTGACTTGTGCAGGGGTGGTTGCTGGAGCATTATCTAAATACAAAGCAACAACACCAGCAACATGAGGTGCCGCCATTGAAGTTCCACTGATGGTATTGATAGACAAGTCACTAGTGGACCAAGCTGAAGTGATATCTGAACCCGGCGCAAAAAGATCAAGACAACTCCCAAAATTTGAAAATGGGGACCTCCAATCAGACCAAAAATCAATGTTAGATGTTGAACCTACTGTAATCGCATTGGGAACCCTTGCTGGGGAGTAGTTACATGCATTAGATCCTTGGTTACCAGCAGCCACCACAACTGTTATGCCATTGGCTATAGCAGCATTAATCGCCATATCAACATCTACATTTGCTGGACCTTCTAATGACAAATTAGCCACCGCTGGTTTGATGTGCTCGTCTATAACCTCATTAATTCCATCTATCACATCAGACCTTAACCCAGTTCCATCACACCCAAGAACTCTTACAGCATGGATATTGACATTTTTAGCGACACCGTATGTTGAACCTCCTAAAATACCAGCTACATGAGTTCCATGGCCATTACAATCGTTGGTGCCATTTCCATCCCTTACAGCATCATAAAATGAATGTGCGCGGTTACCAAATTCACTGTGACTGATGCGCACCCCTGAATCAATTACATAAGCATTAACTCCAGTGCCATCAAATTGTGAGCTATAAAAATTATCAAGAGGTCTAAAGTCTTGGTCAATTCTGTCTAAATTCCATGGGGGGTTAAGTTGTGATTGTGAAGAATTGATTGAAATAATAGAATCAGGAGATATATGTGCTATACGCTTATCTTTTTTGAGCTCCGCAATTTCACTTTTCGCAGATGAATTCAAAACAAAACCATTTAAAGCACTGGTATAAATATGACCAATAGAACCTGCAGAACGTGAGGCGATGTCGATACTCATTTGTTTAACTGCTTCCACCTTTGCTTGTTTCTCAGAAAAGTTGCTTTTCAGATAAGTTTGAGATTTTAAATTTACCGCATTGTCATTTAATACGACTATATATTGATTCGGTACAGTGATAGGAGTATTAGCTGCTTTCATCCTATTTTGAAGGTTAGCATCTATATTGAACGCTGTATTGTCTCCAATAGACAATTGAGAAATAGCAACAAACGATAGTGCTATCATTGATTTAGTCATTTTCTTTTTAAGGTGAAATTTCATAATATTTTTCCTGTAGTTGAATTCTTATTGCCATGTTCAATTCAGAACTTGACCTTGTGGCTTAACCAGACTTTTCTGGTTAAGACGTTTTTAATTCTAGGAAAAAGATAGTATTCTGGTTTTCAATGAACGACGTTTTTTTTCAGCCAAACGACATCTTGGTAAAATGAGTAAAATTGAATGCAAAAAATCAGAGTTCACAAGTTTTGATTTAGCGGTATAAATTAGCCATGCTTACCCGCGGAACATTTGGAGTGATTTTTATTGAAAAAACACCAAAAACCACCGTCATTGACCGGGTAATCCATAGGCCAGGTATTTGAGATATTCCGATTTGGCCGAAGCACAATAAGCGATATTGGAATGCCGTAGGACGTGAAGCGAGCTCGAACGTAGTTAGAAATATGAAAATCTAACTCTATTCAAGCTTAATTGAAGTTAAGTGGCTCCAAATGCACCACGGGTCATGCTTATATATTTCAATTCATTTTTTTGAGTGAATTTTTTATGGACACCAAGAAATACCAGACTGATATAACTTCCTTTATTACAAGCCTTCTTTTACGTGTGAGGAAACACCAAAGAGAGAAAGACACTCTCCTCGGTGTTGAATACTTATTAAGGAATCAAGGATTATAATAAGTCGCCGCACCGGGCCCTACCGGCATGTTAAACACAAAGACCCATAAATAAAACAACAAGGTCCATCCGACCATAAACACCATACTGTAGGGCAACATGGTGGCAATCAAGGTACCAATACCTAAATCTTTCTTATACTGTGTGGCAACAGCCAGAATCAAACCAAAATAACTCATCATTGGGGTGATGACATTGGTCACCGAATCACCAATTCGATACGCCGCTTGAATGGTTTCAGGTGCAAAACCTATCAACATCAACATCGGTACAAAGATCGGTGCAGTCACTGCCCATTGAGCTGAGGCACTGCCCAATGAGAGATTCACCATGCCACAAACCATGATAAAGAACACAAAAATCATGGGGCCATCCAAGCCCATCATTTGTAGCATGGCGGCCCCCTTAACAGCCATCACAGTACCCAAATTGGTCCACTTAAAAAAGGCCACAAATTGTGCAGCAAAAAACACCAGCACAATATACATGCCCATGCTGCTCATACCCTTACTCATGGCATCAATCACATCACGGTCTGTCTTCATGGTGCCAGCTACCTTCCCATAGACAAAGCCCGGAATCGCAAAGGTCAGAAAAATATAGACCACAATGCCTTTAAGGAACGGCGAGTTTTTCACAGCGCCGGTTTCTGGGTGGCGCAGCACGCCCCATTCAGGAACTACAGTTAAAGCCAAGATCCCACAAATGATCAAAAAAGTGAGGCCGGCCATGCGCAAACCTTTCTTTTCAGCAGCGGTGACTTCATCAACCGATTGATTACCCAGTTCGATGCTGGCCTCATCACTGTTGTAGGGGCCCAACCTAGGTTCGACAATTTTTTCAGTCACAAAAGCACCCATAAATACAATCAGTACGGTGCTGATCATCATGAAATACCAATTAACCTCTGCACCCACCAGATAGGTTGGGTCCAGCATCTGAGCCGCTTCTTGCGTGATGCCTGAGAGCAATGGATCCACAGTACCAATCAACAAATTGGCGCTGTAACCGGCCGACACGCCCGCAAAAGCAGCAGCCAATCCAGCCAAAGGGTGCCTGCCTAAAGAGTGAAAAATCAATGCCGCCATCGGAATCAACACCACATAACCCAGCTCTGAAGCTGTATTGGAAACCACCCCAGCAAACACGATCATCACTGTCACCATGCGCTTGGAAGCACCGATGACCAAAGAGCGCATCAAAGCCGATAACATCCCTGAATGCTCAGCAACTGACACTCCCAGCAAAGCCACCAACACGGTCCCCAAAGGTGTAAACCCTGTGAAATTAGTGACCAAGTTTTGTACTATCCACCGCAAACCTTCTGCTGACATCAGCGAATTAACTTCAATCAAACCGTCAATTTCACGTTTGGATGATCCTTCTGGACGCGGGTCGGCTACACTCATACCCAACCATTCAGCAAAGCCACTGAACAAAACGATGAATACGCAAAACAGTGCGAATAAGGTAATTGGATGAGGCAATAAGTTCCCTAACCATTCTACTGTGGCTAAAAATTTAGAAAACCAACCTTTGGGCTCATGGGTGGTTTGAGGGGTTTTAGATTCAGTAGTCAAAATACTTTCTCACAGTTTAGGTAAATTGGTCTTTTATTTTCAACTATCTATACCACCTTTTCAACCGACAATTAATGATGTGACCCATAAAATTTTAGAATCAACCCAAATACAATGAACAATAACATTGAGCTGTGGTCATAATTATTCCAAAAACATATAAAGAGAGTCTTTCATGAATCAATCTAAATGGCCTATATCAATCATCGCATTTTCTGCTTTTATCGGAACCAGCCATGCTGACAATGACAAATCAAAATACCAACAAGCCATTCAACAACTGTCCAATCAAAAAGTCACCATTGAATCCATCAATGACACACCTGTTAAAGGCATCAAAGAAATCACTCTTGCTGGCGGTAACACCAAAGAAATCATTTACCTCAGTGAAGACGGGCAGTTTCTTTTTAACGGCCAATTATTAAACCTAAAGAACAAGAAAAACTTAACTGAAATGGCCAAAGACAGCATGCGCCTTGAACTGATGAGTGAATTCAGAAAGAGCCATAAGGGCATTGATTTCTTGCCCGAACAAATGACCGATATGGTGACAGTTTTTACTGACATTGATTGTGGCGTATGTAGAAAATTTCATGAAAATATCAGTGCTTTTAATGATGCAGGCATTGGCATCTCATATTTATTTTTTCCCAGAGCAGGCATTGGTTCGGCATCTCATCAAAAAGCCACCAATGTTTGGTGCGCAACAGATCAACAACAAGCTTTAAACCAAGCCAAAAGTGGCATAGAACTGGAACCATTGATGTGTCCTAACCCAATTGAGACACAATTTAATTTAGCCCTCAGCGCTGGTGTTAATGGTACACCTTATATGGTATTGAGTGATGGCACATTGATACGTGGCTATATGACACCAAATCAATTGAAACAACACCTCAAACTAAAAAAAGTCAAAAAACAACCTTGAAAGGCATCATTATTATGGGTTCCGCACGCAGCGATGGCGATACGGCAGCTGTCGCTATGGAACTGACTGATTTAACCGGGTTTAAGTTTTTAGATTTAAATACCATTGAATTCAGTGATTATGATTATCAATCCAAGAATATCAATGACGATTTTCTTCCAACCATAAGACACATCGTCGATATTCACGATCATGTCATTTGGCTAACCCCCGTCTATTGGTATTCGATGAGTGCCATCATGAAACGATTTATTGATCGCATTTCCGATTGTTTACGCATTGAAAAAGAAACCGGTCGGAAATTCCGCGGTATGAGCATGTCCTTAGTCAGTGTCAGTAATGACGTCCGCCATAACAACTTTGGTCTTCCTTTTGAGTTGACAGCTGACTACCTGGGTATGCAATATTTTGGCGACCAACATGTCATTGTTAACCATGAAAATAATATTAATAAACAGTTGTTAAAACTGGTGAAAACTATAAAAAATTTAGATCATAAATAACCAATTGTACAAAATTCAATATATAATCTACCCAATCAGTATAAATTTAAAAATCTGCTATGCAACCTAACAAAGACTTGCAATCTAACAATGATCCAAATATTAAATTTCTGCAACAAACCATCCAGAATATGGAACTTGAGTTGTCTGAAGCATCATTTGGTGGTGACAGAAAACAAATTCCTTTGTTA
>CALDFB010000015.1 GCA_937942365.1 uncultured Marinicella sp.
CCAGTGCCTCTGTTTTTATCACTTGGAATTTTTACTGACAATACAGCTTCTGACCATTGGGAAATGTTTTTAATGTCTGATAACACATCCCAAACCTTTTCTGGAGTTTCATCAATACATGCGGTTTCTACTATTTTCAACATAACACGCTCCATTCTTAATTTATAAACACCTAACTTCTGATATTCGTACAAACTTTCAGATTATTATGCGCCTGATTTTTCAAGCAACCCTCTAATCACCCAATCAGCTGCCCTTACACCAAAACTACTGATAACCATCGGGCTGGTCCCATAGCCTGAATCGCAATCCAATTTTTTACTGCTTATTGAGTCATGATCAATTTGGGGCAGCACCATTTCTTGATCTGAATAGATGGCTTGGATTTTAAATTTTTTTTTATTTTTAAAGCCATGATGCTTGCGCAACTCATAACGAACTTTTTTAAGTAAACGATCACCACTGGTTTTCGCCAAATCAGCTGTTTGTATTCGCGCAGGATCGGTTTTACCTCCCGCACCGCCACAAGTTATCACTGGAATCTGTTGCTTGACACATTCATTCAATAATAATACTTTATGCTTGATCGAATCGATCGCATCAATCAGAAAATCATATTGAATCAACAGTTCATCAGCATTATTGGCCATAAAAAATGATTCATGACAAACCACTTCACAAGCTGGGTTAATGTCTGCAATACGTTGAGCCATCACCTGGACTTTAGGCTTTCCTACCGTACTGTCCAAAGCATGAATTTGGCGGTTAATATTAGTTACGCAAAGTTCATCGGCATCGATCAAAGTAATTTTCCCTACCCCTGACCTGGCCAACATTTCAGCTGCCCAACACCCCACGCCACCCACACCAACAACAGCTACATGGCTTTTTTGTAACTGCGATAAACTTGTCAAACCGAACAAACGCTCTATACCGCCGAATCGTTGTTTAACTGACTTACTCATAAATTAAAAAGCTGATTTACATTGGTGGTGGTTTGTTCAGCCAAAATCATAGGTTTAACTTTTTTAATCGCTGCAATGTCTTGATTAACCCGCAGTAAATCTATCGGCAAATTACGCTGTCCACTTTTATCAAAAAATGGCTGATCGGGCGCATCGGTTTCTAAAACCATACATTCTATGGGTACATACTCAATCAATTTTTTTAGTTTATGCGCATTCGGATTACACACTGCAGGGCCGAAACCTAAATAAACCCCTTTAGCAATGATCTGTTTAGCCTGCTCAACAGATCCATTGAAACTGTGCATCATTGCATTGAAGTAATTATGTTTTTTTAAGGTCTTAAACACTTCGTCTATGGCACCACGAACATGAAGAACCAACGGTAAATTAAAATGTTTGGCTAAAACGACCTGTGCTTCAAACACCAGCTTTTGCTTATCTCGATCTAAGTCTTTCAAATAGTAATCTAAACCACATTCGCCCACACCAACCGCTCCTGAACCATGTAAGGATTGAGCTAAGAACTCTAAGTCTGTACCACTGTGTTCATTGATATAATAAGGGTGTAAACCCAAAGTGTATGACACTGAGTCATACTCTTTTGCTGTCTTTAACACAGCAGGGAATCGATTGACGGAGACCGCTGGAACAATGAAACGACTGATACCTGCCGTTTGTGCAGATTTAACCAATTCAGCCCGATCAGAATTGAAGCGATCATCATCAAGGTGAATATGAGAATCGATGAGTTCCATCAGATCACTGGCTCTACAAACATTCTGGGCATCACATCACCCCAATGAATGTAATGGTCTAACAATAAAAACGCAAACAACAACATCAAATACCAAATAGAGTATTTAAATGTCTCCCAAGCCAGTAATGGTGACTGTGTTTTTTTCAACTGTAAAGTCATCCATAAGAATTTACCACCAAGAACCAAAGCACCTGTGAAATAAATTAAGCCGCTCATCCCTGTTAGAAATGGAAAAATCGTGACTATTATTAATATTATTGTGTAAAGAATGATATGCAACTGTGTGAATTCGACACCATGTGTTACCGGCAACATAGGTATATCTGCTTTGGCATAATCTTCTTTGCGGTAAATGGCCAATGCCCAAAAATGCGGAGGAGTCCATGCAAAAATAATGCCAAATAAAATCAGGGCATCAGCTGTGACATGACCTGTCATGGTAGACCAACCTAATACTGGTGGCGTAGCACCAGCTGCACCACCAATAACTATATTCTGTGGTGTCGCTCTTTTCAAATAAAAGGTATAAATAAAGGCGTATCCAATTAATGAAAGAAAGGTTAATACAGCCGTTAATACATTAACAAAATACACCAGTATTGCCATACCAGTAACAGTTAACAAACCCGCAAACAATAACACCTTACCTGCGCTGAGGCCGCCACTGGGTAAAGGCCGGTGCTTTGTTCTGAGCATGATGGCATCGGATTTTTGATCCGCCCAATGATTAATCGCTGCTGCAGCTCCAGAAGATAAGCCAATACCCAGCATACCCCAAAAAACCAACACCCACTCTGAACTGGGGAAATTACGCATTGATAACAACATACCAACCAATGCCGTGAATAGGATTAATAACACCACCTTCGGCTTGGTTAACTCTAAATACTGCTTAAACTGACTCATATGATCATTTACCTGATTTCACTTTTTCTGGTTTTGTATAACAATACCATTAAGTTAGCCAATAGTAACGCTGCCACCCCATTATGTAATGTTGCCACGGGTAAAGGCAATGAGTAAGTGACATTGATGATACCCAGTGCAATTTGCATAATTAATAACACCAACAAACTCAAACCCAAAGGCATCAACTCTCGATTACGGGTCAATTTTGATATCAACCAAATGAAATACAAGGTCACCACCACAGCACCTATGCGGTGCATCATTTGTATCGCCATTCTGGCAGGGCCATCTTTAACACCAAATTCGTAATTAGGGCCATACTGCTTGAAAATATCTAAAGCTTGTACAAAATCCATTTGGGGCCACCAAAGACCATTACATTGTGGAAAACCGACACATGCCAAGGCTGCATAGTTGGCACTGGTCCAACCACCCAAAGCGATTTGCATCAAGAGTAGAACTAAACCAACCACCATCATCCATTGCTTCACATGGCCGGCGTAACGGTAGGGGGTGATACCAGAGGTTCGGGAACATGCCAACCACACCAACAAAGCCAGGGTGGTTAACCCCCCCATTAAATGACTCATCACTATACTTGGGTGTAGTTTAAGTGTAACGGTCCACATGCCCAAGGCTGCTTGAAATAAAATCACAAAACAAATCACCAAGGGTAAGGTGTATGACTGAAATTTTCTTTGCCTATAAGCCCAAATAAACAAGGCCAGCACAACCAATGAAAGTATACCTGCCAAATAACGGTGGACCATTTCTTTCCATGCCTTACTGACTTCAACAGCCCGCTCAGCATAGTCTTTATTGGCTTGTTCTATTTCTTGTGCTTCACTAGGCCAAGCCAAATGACCATAGCAACCAGGCCAGTCAGGACACCCCAAACCTGCATCAGATAAACGTACATAGGCACCCAAGACAATTACAAATAATGTTAGAACGACGGCAAACCATGCCAAATGCCTGTATTTCATACTATTCTCCTTTGCGTTTTACCAACAGTGATAAATCGCGAATAATTTCAGTTGATGTGTTTTCAGGGGTGAATGACATCATCATAAATCCCTCTGGAGAAACCACATACATTCCATGACCCTGTTTTAATGATACCTCAGAAAGTTGTTCAAAAACTTTGCTTAAGCCAACGTTATCTGCAATGGATACTTTTTTGATATGAGGAAATGGATCTGGCATCTCAGTATCAAAACCGTTTGCCATCAACATTAAATTTAATTTTTCAGCTCGATGACCTAAACTTAATCGATATTTATGCAAATCATTTTCAATGGTTTGACACTGGGTGCTACAACTCTGTGGAACTCTTCTTATCAGAGTCCAGTGACCGTCTAAGTCAGCCACCCAAGGTGCGTCAGAATAATTCGCAACCTTTACCAATGGTGAAATAAAATGTCCATTGTTTTTAGTTTTCTCTGGCTGATAATCAATCACCCCTGAGCTCAATAAATATGCCACGACAACTGGAGACGTAAATAACAAAATGGTTATTATAATGGTTAATCTGTTTTTAGTTTTTGTTCGCATAAATGTTTAATCTTCAATCTGTTTGAAATATGTTTTTTTCAGGAATATCATATAAACCAAGCACAAAGCCAAAGACATCGTAAACCATTGAAATGCATAGGCGCGATGTTTTTCAACCGTCATTCGAGGCAGTTGCCATTGGCGTTTAAAACCATGATTCATATCGGCATTTAATTTTAAAACCTGTGATATGAATATACAGTTCTCTTCATGATTGATTCTACAGTGCCGTTGTTTCAGAAGTTCATTGGCAGGCTTTTCTTCTATGTAAGTCAGGTGCTGAATTGCTTGTTCTTTAATCGGCTGTTGACCCAGCTTAATTCCTGGTCGTGGCCAATCTGCTACCAAGGCTTTTACTTGAGGGAAATCATCATTGACCGAAAAGTTTTGAGTGTCATCATTACTCCAGCCGCGGTTCACTAACAATAAAATTCCGTCAACTGTTCTGAAAGCTGTAAAGACAAAGAATCCAACTTGGCCGTTCATAATTTGATTGTCTAATAAAAAATGTGTATCTAAGTATTGACCCGTTACTTCTACCTGATCAAAAGCATTCAACTGCTGCCAATCTTCAATACCGCGTGGTGAGAAATCTTCCGAAGACATCAATCTATTTTTAATCTGTGCTTTTTCACTCGCTCGACCTAATTGCCAAAAACCAGCTACGACCATGACCGTTAAAATCACCAACCACAAGGCAGTGAATATCCATGGAAACCTATGCTTCTCAATAGCCATAATCAATGGACCATATCAGGGTTTCATGAATACCGGCTGATTGGGTTCAATCCAACCCATTTTGGCTGCTAATATGATAAATAGGAACAACACCACACTCAAAGCAACCCGAACAGTTAAAAACCGAACTGTATTCTGACTTTTACCTTGCCCCTTAACCAGATAAAACATGGCCGATCCCAAACTGAAAATAATGAATAACAAGATGATGACGATGAGGTATTTCATAAATGAATAGGCCAATAAATATTGCAGGCTATTTTAATAGATATCAACGCAAAAGCCCATCAAAGTGATGGGCTTTTGGTGTTATTAATTAACAGATCTAATTAAAGGATATAAACAAAGATAAATAACCCAAGCCAGACCACGTCAACAAAATGCCAATACCATGCCACCGCCTCAAAACCAAAATGGCTTTCGGGTTTAAAGTGACCTTTGATCACTCTCACAGTGATGATGGCAATCATGATTGCTCCCAGGGTCACATGAAACCCATGGAAACCTGTGAGCATAAAGAAAGTAGACCCATAAATTCCAGAGTTCAATTTTAAATTGAATTCTTGATAAGCCAATACATACTCTTCAGCTTGGAAGAATATAAACACAGCACCCAAAACAACAGTTGCGATCAACCAAAAAATGGTTTGCGACCTTTGATTAGCCCTTAAGGCATGATGTGCAATGGTGATGGTTACAGAACTGGCTAACAACAACATGGTGTTGACCAAAGGTAAATGATAAGGATCGATGATTTCAAAACGACCATTCAATTCACCAGGTCCATTGGTAGGCCAAACACCTTCATAACCTGGGTACAAGACCTCATTGGTGGCCAGACCAGTGCCTTCTCCGCCCAACCATGGCACAGAAAATGTTCTGGCATAGAATAAGGCACCAAAGAATGCCGCAAAGAACATCACTTCAGAAAATATGAACCAAATCATACCCATGCGGAAAGAAGTATCAACTTGAGTATTGTAAAGTTTTTCTTCACTTTCTTTGATCACATCTCCAAACCAGCCGAACATCATCCATAACAAGATACCTATACCGACGAACATCATCCACGGGGTGATAGAAGTTTCGCTGTTGAGTGCTTGAATGGCGCCTAAAAATGTGACGGTTAAACCAATTGAACCAACAATGGGCCACTGAGCCAAATGAGGAACATAATATTGATCTTTACTAGCTTCTGACATGTTAATTGCCTCTAAATCTCTGTTACTTTATGGGTCGAATTATCAGCTGCTTGCTGCGCTGCGGTCATTCGACTTTTATTAAAAAATGTGTATGACAAAGTCAATACATCAATATCCTTGGGTATATCTGAGCTGACTATAAAGGTGACCGGCATATTTTTTTGCTCACCTGCAGTCAACAGTTGTTCAGTAAAACAAAAACATTCAGTTTTACTGAAATATATGGATGCTTCATTTGGCGCCACACTAGGCACCGCATGACCTGTAATATCAGTGGTTGATATATTCTGAGCAATGTATTCAGTTTGATACAGTTTGCCAGGAGTCACTTCCATAGAAAATTGTTCTGGTTTAAAAGACCATGGCAGATCACTGTTAACGGTGCCATCAAACTGCACAATCACCGTATGTTCGATTGCTTCTTCTTTGACATTCTCTGCCGCCAGCACACCTGTTTTGCCATTGAGGCCAGTGATGTCACATATGATGTCGTACAAAGGCACCAATGCAGCTACAAAACCGATCATCAAGAAACAAACAACGATACTGATTTTCAGCACCTTTTGACTACCTTGGTCTCTGTTTGAATTATCCTGCTGCATGTTTCATCACAATAAAAACTGACCAAATAAAAAAGCCCAACGCAACCGCCCCTAATATGAGGGCGGTTTTTTTAGCAGATTTTCGATTTTGCACAGTTTGCTTATCTGTGACTGAATCTGGCTGTACTCTTTTGATGGGTTCTTGGTTCATATACAAGCAATCAAATCAATGGTCTTTACCATGTGCCATTTTATCTAAATCTACAGGACCAAACTCTTCAAAAGTGTGGTGTGGTGCAGGAGAGGGTACTGTCCATTCCAAACCTTTCGCTCCAGGCCATACTTCAGCCGTTGCTTTCTCACCACCTTTGACTGTTTTCCAAACCACATAGATGAAGAAAACTTGTGCCAAACCAAAGGCAAATCCACCAATTGAAGACCACATATTAAACTCAGCAAACTGAGTAGAATAATCTGGAATTCGGCGAGGCATACCAGCTAGACCTAGAAAGTGTTGCGGGAAGAACAAGACATTCACTGATATGGTTGACCACCAGAAATGAATTTTACCAAGTCGCTCGTTGTACATATGTCCCGACCACTTGGGCAACCAGTAATAAGCCCCTGCTATGATGCCGAACACCGCTCCGGTTACCAGTACATAGTGGAAATGCGCCACAATGAAGTATGTGTCATGGTACTGCAAATCGACCGGTGCCAAGGCCATCATAACCCCAGAAAATCCACCGATAGTAAATAAAATAACAAATGCCAAAGAGAATAACATGGGCGTTTCAAATGTCATCGAGCCCTTCCACATGGTCGCAACCCAATTGAATATCTTTACGCCAGTAGGTACCGCAATCATCATGGTCGCATACATAAAGTACAACTCGCCACCCAAGGGCATGCCCACCGAAAACATATGATGCGCCCATACGATGAAGGACAAAAATGCAATCGCAGCTGTGGCGTAAACCATAGACACATAACCAAATAATGGCTTGCGAGCAAATGTAGGGATGATCTCAGATACAATACCAAAAGCAGGCAAGATCATGATGTATACCTCAGGGTGACCAAAGAACCAGAAAATGTGTTGAAACAACACTGGATCACCACCACCTGCCGCACTGAAGAAACTGGTGTCAAAATATCGATCAGTTAACAACATGGTAACTGCACCAGCCAGAACAGGCATCACTGCAATCAATAAAAATGCTGTAATCAACCAAGTCCATACGAATAATGGCATATTTAAGTAGCCCACATTAGGTGCACGCATGTTCATGATGGTCGCGATCACATTGATGGCCCCCATGATAGAAGAGATCCCCATCATGTGCACTGCAAACACCAAGAAACCTACATTATGACCACCTTGTAATACCAAAGGTGGATACATGGTCCAACCACCTGCAGGAGCTCCACCAGGCATGAACAAAGTAGATAACAGCATGGTAAATGCAAATGGTAGAATCCAAAACGACCAGTTATTCATTCTTGGCAATGCCATATCTGGTGCACCAATCATTAATGGAATCATCCAATTAGCCAAACCCACAAAGGCCGGCATCACTGCACCAAATACCATGATCAATGCATGCATGGTCGTCATTTGGTTAAAGAAATCAGGCTCTACAAATTGTAAACCAGGCTGAAATAATTCCAGACGAATAATCATCGCCATGGCACCACCAATGATAAACATGGCAAATGCAAATATTAAATACAGTGTACCAATGTCTTTGTGGTTGGTGGTCATCAACCATCTTTTAACAAAACCTTTGGGCTTATGATCATGATCATGGTGGTCATGGCCGTGAGCTACTTCAGCGTGGTTCATTTCATTGGGTGTGATATCTTGACTCATAATAAATCCCCGAATTATTGTTTCATGCTTTTGACAGTAGCTGGCTGTACGACATCGCCGGCGGTGTTGCCAAAAGAGTTTCTGGTATATGTGATGGCAGCAGCAATGTCAGTGTCTGACAAAATGTTACCGAAGGCTTGCATGGCAGTTCCTGCTTTACCATTGAGGACTAAATTAATTTGATCCGCAGCTGGTCCATTAACGAACTCACTACCTGCTAACGCCGGGAACGCCGGCGGCATACCAGCACCAGTAGCCTGGTGACATGTGGCACATTGCGCATTGAAAACCTCTTCACCCTTATCCATTAACTGCGCTTTGGTCCATTCGGTCTGAACCATTTCAGCTTCGACTGCTTGCTCACCTTTTTGATCGGCAACCCATCGAGCATACTCAGCCTTACTCACCGCTTCAACCACTATGGGCATGAAGCCATGATCTTTACCACACAACTCGGCACATTGACCCCGGTAAGTACCCGGTGTTTTCACATTGGTCCAAGCTTCATTGATGTAACCGGGTATGGCATCTCGTTTCCAACCAAAATCAGGTACCCACCAAGCATGAATCACATCATCAGCTGTTAACAAAAATCTGATGTTGGTGTCTACCGGAATGACCAGCGGTTTATCCACTTCTAATAAGTAGTTTTCAATGGTATTGACATCTATACCAGATCCTTTCTGCCTGGCAATATTATGTTCTTGTGCCAAGGTACTTAAAAAGCTGATGCCTTCATCCATATAATCGTATTTCCACTTCCATTGGTAACCTGTTACCTTAATGGTCATATCCATCTTCATGCGCTTACCTTGCTCGTCAGTCGGATTTTCCATCTGAATTAATGCTTTAGTGGCAGGTATGGCTATTACCACCAAAATCAAAATAGGTATAACTGTCCAAATCACTTCGGCCACTGTACTGTGACTGAATTGTTCCGGTTTATATCCTTTTGATTTTCGGTGCGCAAAAATTGAAACGATCATTGCGCCAAACACCAAAACTCCAATCACGATACAAATCCACAATGTGAACGTATGCATCTCATAAGCGGTTTCACTGAAATCAGTAACGCCTTTTCTTAAATTCAATCCATACTCTGCCGCGGCCATGGACGAAGCCAATAAACCTGTTATTAGCATCATGAATTTCATTTGTGCTTTTTTCATAAATTAATACCTTAACGATTTTCTGAAAAACTAAACCATTGAACGTGTGGGAATGATTACCTATTTGCGTGATGCCACACACATCTACAAATAATGATCTTCCAATCATAAACCCCAGTTATAACTGTACCAAGATTAAGTTACAATCAATGCGACCAAATGTCGCACAGGCCAGCGGGCGCAATTCTACCATTGTCCAACCAAAATATCCGCAAACAATATTATTTTTTTGTTAAAAAGCAGGGCACTCTGGTTTCATGACATGCAGTAAACATTATTTGGCTAATTAGACATACATTCATTATAATTCGCACAGTTAATTAACTTTCTTTGGAAAACATCATGACACATAGCCCTTTGCCATTCTCTGCACATTATTTAATTGATGAGGAAATTTGGGTTAACCAGTTGTTAGATCATGCCAATCCGGGTGCAAGCAAACGTCTGGAAATTAAGCAATTAGCCACTCAATTAGTAGAAAACGTTCGCGCCCAAATTGATGACATGGATGGTGTAGATGCTTTCATGAAAGAATACGATTTGTCTTCCAAAGAAGGTATCTTATTGATGTGTCTGGCCGAAGCCTTGCTTCGAATTCCAGATAAAGACACGGCTGATAAATTAATTAAAGATAAGATTTTAGAAGCCGATTGGAAATCGCATTTAGGTAAAAGTGAATCCTTATTCGTCAATGCATCCACTTGGGGCTTGATGTTAACCGGCAAAATCATTGATATTGATGAAAGCAAAGGCGGCATGAAACTGGCCTTGGATAAATTCATCAACAAAACGGGCGAACCAGTCATTCGCAAAGGCATACACCGTGCCATGCAGGTGATGGGCAAGCAGTTTGTTATGGGCCGTAATATAAAGGAAGCCATTAAACGCTCAGGCAAAAAAGGCTTCAGAGATTATCGATATTCTTATGATATGTTGGGCGAAGCAGCCTTGACGCAGGAAGACGCTGATCGATATTTCGATGCCTACATGTCATCCATTGCCAGCATTGCTGATGCCAACAAGAAAAGGCACATCAATGACGCCTCCAGCATTTCTATCAAACTCTCAGCCTTACACCCACGTTATGAAGTGGCCAATGTTGAACGTGTGATTGATGAATTGGCTCCTAAGGTATTACAGATTGCGAACCTCGCAAAGAAATTAAATGTTGCTGTCACCATTGATGCAGAAGAAGCAGATCGCCTTGAAATATCGCTGAAGATTTTTGCCACTGTTTATGCCCAGCTAGAAGATTATCACGGTTTTGGACTGGTGGTACAAGCTTATCAAAAACGCGCTTTAAAAGTTTTGGAATGGCTGGCTGATTTATATGATCAGCATCAACGATTGATTCCTTTGCGTCTGGTCAAAGGTGCTTATTGGGACACTGAAGTTAAACGGGGTCAAGAGCAAGGTTTAACACATTACCCTGTATTTACTCGCAAAGTGAACACCGATATATCCTACTTGGCTTGTGCCCAATACTTACTATCTAACCGCGATCTGTTTTACCCCCAGTTCGCCACCCACAATGCCAATACAGTGGCAGCGATTAAAGTTTTGGGTGGTGAAACAGGAGGCTACGAATTTCAACGCTTACACGGCATGGGGCAAGCCTTACATGCCCAAACCATCAGCAAAGAAGGCTTAAATCGACCTTGTCGCATATATGCACCTGTGGGCTCTCACGAAGACTTACTGCCGTATTTAGTTCGTCGCTTACTTGAAAACGGCGCCAACACTTCTTTTGTCAATCGGTTAACAGACCTGACTTTGGATATTGGCGACATCACTCAAGACCCCATAGAAAAAGTCAGAAAACACCGCTCTCATAAACACCCTAAACTGCCCTTACCCAGTGAAATTTATGGCCAGCAACGCGTCAATTCAAAGGGTGTTAACCTCGGTGATATAGCAACTGTGGACCAACTATTGGATGAAGTAAGTGCACAGTCTACCTCCCAGGTCACCGCCAGTTCATTGGTCCCTCATTCTCCAGAAACAACAGATAGCGAGCCGTTCTCAGTCCACTCTCCAGCCAATTTAGAGCTGTTAATCGGCACATATTACCGTGCCACAGAAGCCACCGTAACTCAAGCCATGCACAATGCACAACAGGCTTTTCCGACTTGGCGAGATGAAAAGGTAAGTATGAAAGCCAACTCTTTATTGAAACTGGCTGATTTAATGGAACAGCACAGTCATACGCTGATCTATCTTCTACAAAATGAAGCCGGCAAGACATTGGGTGACTGCATTGCCGAGTTGCGTGAAGCTGTGGATTTTTGTCGATACTATGCCAACCAAGCCAATGAGTTGTGCTCATCTGGAGAAAAAATGCCTGGGCCCACAGGAGAGAGTAATTACCTGTTCCATCAAGGCAAAGGTGTATTTGTGTGTATCAGCCCATGGAATTTCCCTCTAGCGATTTATGCAGGTCAAATAGTCGCGGCCCTGGTAACTGGAAATTGTGTCATTGCCAAACCCGCTGAACAAACCAGTTTAATTGGTTACTTCACAGCACAACTGATTCATCAAGCCGGCATCCCTGAAGATGTATTTCAACTGGTATTGGGTTCAGGCAGCCAAATTGGCACCCAACTGTGTCAAGACAACCGCATTGCAGGCGTGGTATTCACAGGCTCTACGCAAACCGCACAAATCATTAATTTGAATCTGGCTAACCGAAAACACGCTACAATCGCTACATTGGTTGCTGAAACTGGTGGACAAAATTGCATGATTGCCGACTCATCATGCTTGCCTGAACAACTGGTCAAAGATGTCATTAATTCAGCCTTTTTTAGTGCCGGCCAACGCTGTTCGGCCCTGCGAGTTTTATATATCCAAGATGATGTGGCTGACAAGGTCATTCACATGCTCAAAGGAGCCATGGATGAATTATCTACAGGCAACCCTCAATTATTCTCAACAGATTTAGGCCCAGTGATTGACAAAAAAGCACTGGGGATTTTACAAAACCACAAAACTCGAATGGAACAAGTTGCCAAGCCCATCAAATCATTAACTGTGCCAGACATCAAAGGCCACTACTTTGCTCCACAAGCCGTTGAAATCGAAAACATCGAAATTTTAGAGCAAGAAATATTCGGTCCTTTTTTACATGTCATCAGATACAAATCCAATGAACTAGATCAAGTCATTGATGCCATCAACGGTACAGGCTACGGTTTAACCACTGGCATACACTCAAGGATTGATGACACCATTGAATACGTGATGTCCAAAATCCAAGCTGGCAACTGTTATATCAATCGCAACATGACCGGCGCTGTGGTTGGTGTGCAGCCATTTGGAGGTATGGGTTTGTCAGGTACCGGACCCAAAGCAGGCGGTCCTGGCTATTTAAGGCAGTTTCTCACAGAAAAAACCATCACCAACAACATTTCAGCAGTAGGCGGTAATGCGGATTTACTGGAGCTATCTGATGGTGATTAAATGATGCTCCACAATTAAACTATATTAAAAAATTTAAAAGGAGCGATCCCCAAGACAGCATCCCAATCACATACAGATGCTGTCATTGGAAATCAACTTTTTGATGGCGTGTATTATCAATACAAACCAGGTCATTCAAAACATCCAGTCAGAAAAGCCATTGAATTAATTTCATATATCATTCAACTAACAAATGAATAACTTCACTGCCTAAAATAGAGTTATCGTTTTCATCTGCATAAGCTTGTAAACTGACTAACATTTCTCCATCTGTTGGCAAGACTGGCCTGAGAAAAACTTCGGGATCAAAAGTGGCATAGAATGGCCTTTGGTCATCTGCAGAAACTTGCATGCCTTCTATACCGATTCGCACCCGCTGGATGCCACCAGCAGATCCAACTTCAAATCGATAGAAACCATCGCGCAAATTTGCACCATTGATAGCGCTTCCATTATGAAGCTGTTGGATTCTCTGGCCAGATTGTGCGTCCACTAAAAACAAACGCAAATCTATTTCACCCACTACATCTGCATAAGGTGCAGGACCCAAGGTATCTCCCACAGACGGGTTATCAAAAACTAAGTTGCTCATGTCAACTGGGTCTGCTGTATTTACCATAACTACCACACCTGATAATAGTGCATCGTCAACCGTATGTCTTGGTTGTGGCCACATATAACCATGAGCCATTTGTCCAACCACTTTAAGCCACACATAACTACCATCTCTGTATGCAGCAGTATCTGGGGATTGCTCTAAAAAATTAAAAGTAGAGACTTCTCTGACAGGTAATCTTTCTTGTGTGTAGGGATGTGCAGTCGTTAATCTGGTATTTTCAGGCACAGCATCTAATCGAATGATGGCTGAACTACCCCATGGCACATCAGACAACCACATTCTGAATTCGTCGGTTAAGCGCTCAAAATCAAGCTCGTAAGTAAATTGGGAATCCGTAAGAACACTTGTTTGCTTTTTAAATCCCGCAGCTACAAATCCATCTGAGCGTCTAATCGTTAAACCATCTTCTCCGATAGAATCATTGTTATAATTTTCACCATCATTATCTTCGTCAGAAACGTATGGGTCTAAACGTAAGCTAGCAAAATGGCCTGAAGGGTTAATATTGGCACCCCATTCAAGCTCGCGACTAAACCCCGGTGAAGTATTGAAGTCATTGTTATCACCAATCAAATGCGTTATGGTGCTGCCGATTATACCTGTCAACTCACCATCTATATCAATTGTTCCTTTGGCTATATTATCAACCGAAACCACATCAGTCCCACCGATATAAAACCGTTTTTCAAATGGCGTATCAGCACCAAAAGTGAGTTGCTTTAAATAATTGGACATGGATTTATGTACAGCATTGGTTAATCCAATAGCCACATCTTCGCCCTCATTAAAACCTGATAAATGTACATTCGAGAGTCCATGCGGACCATCATAAATCAGGTGGCCTGTTATCTTCCTATGACTTATTTCATGAGCATCATCATTATTTTCATTGTATGGTAAAGACCTTCCGGCTATGACTTCCCAATCTCTAACTGGTGTACCAACGTTATTACTCCTTCCCACAATCAAACTGTCATGAATAGTTTGATTGAGCCGTAAACGTGTTTCATGATGCACTTCGGCCATTTTAAGCTCGCGAAAATCTCCTTCGATACCTCTCACGTAAACCCCTCGTGTTGATGATTTATAAATAGTTAAATCAACCACTTCCCATGGCTTCACTTTTTGTGGCTCTTCCGCTGATCCTGTAGGATTTTGGTCAGCAATGAAACCACCGTGGTTTAAAAAGAAGGCTCGCCTGTTGTTTGAGTGTGACGTGTTACCTATGAATTCAGTAGGCCCTGCTGTTTCACCCTTGGCGTCATAGAAAAAGCCATGCATTTCCGATCCAGCCGCATGGTTACCGACCAATATATTGTCAACGTTTTCTACCCAGAATGTCGACACATGTTTGAAATCATCTATATCGCTGGCTAATTCCTCTGAGTCAGATCTCCGGGTATTTATACCTAAATTGTTTGTCAAAACATTACCGGTTTCTTGCCCATTTTCAAAAAAATAACTGTGACCAATCGTTTCGAAGATCACATTTTCAGTCAGGTGGGCATTACTGGTACCATGAATAGTGATGCCTTTATTGAAAGTATGATGAATCGATGAATGGCGTACAAATTGACCCGACACATCTCCCATTAAATGCCAGTGTAGCGGATATTTGCCCAGCAACCCCTCCTGCCCCATATGGGTGAATTCCGCACCAGAAATTCTCATTGAAGCATTATTCATGATCATGGTATGACCACCATAGCGAGTATCTTGAGCCATGTCGTTATCACTAAAGCGCACATCGCGACTCAACAACCCCACCTCAGCTCGCATATCCAAATCCCAATGCCTTTCATCATTTTCATAACGATCAATAGAACCATAATGCATGTATTCAAGCGGCTCAGAAAGTTCTATATCTCGCCCATCGGCGGAAATACCATCAATCGTTCGAACCTCAGCTTGGTTTAAGTCAAAATCAGTAGATGATACGACAATCACATCGCCCACTTCCCAGCCAGTGCCATGTTCAACTTGAATGGTCTGACCATCAGCTTCTGCGGTATTTCGTAATTGAGTCCATGATCTTTTAAGCGCATCATCAACAAAAACTTCCAGCTGAGAACCTGTACCCATAACCATCAGAAAACCATCTTGATCAGTGATGGTCATATTGGGTCCACCAAAATCCTGCAAGTCAATATCTTGTTCAGGATCATCACCTGACAAGGTTAGTTCAAACTCACCTTCAAATAGAGATTGTGTCCACCCGACATTGAAACTGCCTCCTCCCAAAACAACAATCCATCCTGTAGTCATCTCTATTGGGGCAGAATCCATTCCACGATCCTGAACATATAATTCGCCCATCACTATCAAACCTTCTACATTTGTATCCGTATCAAGTATCATTCTTTGATCTGCCGGAACTGTAACCATGTCACCAGGCCCAGGAGGCTGGCCGTCTGGCATCAAATACGCTGACCAGCACACTCGCGACATCCCATCAGCTATTTGAGGCCTGCTTGAGGTGGCTGAACAAGTTTCAAACCCATTCAGAAAAATTTGATCTTGGGTGTTGGCCACATCAGCTATCATTACTGCTATTAATGACAATATTTTTTTCATAATA
>CALDFB010000016.1 GCA_937942365.1 uncultured Marinicella sp.
AAAAGATTATATAAAAACCATCGGCTTGTTTAACTCAAAAGCCAAGCACATCATACAAGCATGTAAAATTCTGATTGAGAAATTTGATTCTGTTGTTCCAGATAATCGTGAGGATTTAGTTTCTTTACCTGGCGTGGGGCGTAAAACTGCCAATGTGATTCTTAATACTGCTTTTGGTCAGCCGGCTATGGCTGTTGATACCCATATTTATCGAGTATCAAATCGCACAAAAATTGCACCTGGAAAGAATGTATTGGAGGTAGAGAAACGTTTGGTTCGATTGATACCCAAAGAATTTATCGTGGATGCACACCACTGGCTAATTTTACATGGTCGTTATGTCTGTAAGGCCAGAAAGCCGTTATGCAGTGAATGTGTAATAGTAGACCTGTGTGAGTTTAATCAAAAAGTTTTATAGTTGGTTTTTTACCAAACCATATGTCAAAAGCCAATGCGGCTTGTCCATACAACATACCCAGGCCATCATAAGCCTGCTTGACGCCCATAGATTTGCTAGCGTCTAGGAAAGGTTCGGCAGCAGAACCGTAGCTTAAATCATAAGTAATCGTATCTTCATGAAAGTTATGTACATTCAATTCAGGGGCCAGACCCATATGACCCATTGATGTGGCATGAATGATCAAGTCATATTCATATGGCATTTTAAGTCCTGCAGCTGAAATACGTGCAGAATTGAATTGTACTGCCAGCAAATCAGCCCTTTCTCTATTTCGATTCGTGATATTTATGTGGGATACATCTTGTTGGATTAAACTTGGAATGATGCCTTGGGCTGCGCCTCCTGCTCCAATGATCAGTATATTTTTACCAGATAATTCAACTCCTTTATTTTTTAGATCTAGAACCAGGCCGTCGCCATCTGTGTTATCACCCCACAATTCACCTTGATGCCAATATACTGTGTTAACCGCTTGTGCCAGATGAGCTTTTTCAGTGTAATGATCTAGCATAGGCATGATGCTTTTTTTATGCGGTACAGTTATATTGCATCCATGTGCGTTTTGTATCCAAGCTGTGAACTTATTTGGTAATTCTGTAGTTGTGGCATCGATTAATTGATATGTTAATTGAAGACCAAATTGCTCAGCAAATTCAGCATGAATCTTGGGTGATAAACTGTGAGCAACAGGATGGCCAAATAAAGCCAGTTGATGTTTTTTTAAGGATTCAGCCATTGAGTCACACGATCGGCATAATAGGTCAGTATGGCATCAGCTCCTGCTCGCTTGAAACACAGCAGTGCTTCCATGATGGCTTTTTCTTCCAGGAAGCCATGATCAATGGCACTTTGCAACATGGCATATTCACCTGAGACTTGGTAGGCACAAATAGGTATATTGAAATGATCCTTGGCGATTTTGATGACATCAAGGTAAGGCATTCCTGGTTTAATCATCACCATATCAGCACCTTCTTCTATATCCAAGGCGATTTCATCAATGGCTTCCAATGCATTGGCTGGATTCATTTGATAGCTGGCTTTTGAACTTTTACCCAGGTTTGCAGCAGAACCTACCGCATCTCTGAATGGCCCGTAAAACACCGAGGCATATTTGGCTGAATAAGCCAAGATGGCAGTGTTGTGATGTTTTTTTGTTTCAAATGCTTCTCGAATGACGCCTATACGGCCATCCATCATATCTGAAGGTGCCACCATATCGGCACCGGCTCTGGCATGAGAAAGTGCCTGCATCACCAAGGCTTTGATGGTAACATCATTAAGTATGTCACCATTTTTATTGATGATGCCATCTTGTCCATGCGATGTATAGGGGTCCAAAGCCACGTCAGTGATAACAAGAATTTCTGGCAAGGTTGATTTGATGGTTTTGATTGCTTTTTGAACCAAGCCTTCGGGATTCCAAGCTTCAGCTGCATCATCAGATTTATGTGCTCGATCAACCACTGGAAAAATAGCTATGGCATTCAAACCATTCTCATACAACGGTTTGAGTAGGTCTAATAAGACATCTACACTCATGCGATTAACACCAGGCATCGATTCAACGGCTTCAGTTCGATTGAAGCCATCTAAAACAAAAACCGGCCAAATCAGGTCATTAACAGTGACTGAGTGCTCTTGGCTCAAGTTACGAATAGCGGCAGATGAACGCAGTCTTCTCTTTCTGGTTGATGGATATTGCATGGTGAATGGTTAACAGTGCTGTGAATAGGTGATAGTTTAGATAAAATAAGTTAAAATTTCACCCATTACTTATATTCATTAAAAAACAACCATGGCTATTGTCATAAAAACACCTGAACAAATAGAAAAAATGCGAGCAGCTGGAAGAAACGCTGCCGAAGTTTTGGATCTGATCGGCGAGTATGTGAAGCCGGGTGTTTCGACTTTAGAGCTGGATGAGATTTGTCATCGGCATATTGTGGAAGTACAAAAATGTATTCCTGCACCTTTGAATTATCGTGGTTTTCCGAAATCTATATGTACTTCTGTCAATCAAGTTATTTGTCATGGTATTCCGGATGAAAGTAAAATCCTGAAATCTGGAGACATTGTTAATATTGATGTGACAGTGATTAAGGATGGTTGGCATGGAGACACTTCACGTATGTATTATGTGGGAGAGCCCAAAACAAGAGCAAAGCGCTTGGTCGATGTGACCTATGAAGCCATGAAAACAGGTATACAAATGGTCAAGCCAGGTGTGAGGTTAGGTGACATTGGTGCTGCGATTCAGGCAGTGGCATACAAAAACCGATATTCGGTGGTTTATGAATATTGCGGTCATGGTATTGGTCAAACATTTCACGAAGAACCGCAAGTTTTACACTATGGTCGAAAAGGAACCGGAGTCATACTTGAAGAGGGTATGACTTTTACTATTGAGCCAATGATAAATATAGGAAAACGTCACAGTAAGTTATTGGGCGACGGTTGGACAGTGGTTACTAAAGACCGTAGCTTGTCAGCACAGTTCGAGCACACCCTGGCGGTGACTAAAGATGGCTTTGATGTGTTAACAGAATCCCCTAACTTTCCGTTGTAAAAAATGTCATTGTTGGCCCCGCCAGATCATGCCGACGAATACTTTAATTTGACAGAGTTAGCGGCAATTAAAGATGAGCCCATAGCTCAATACAAGCTGCTCTTACAAAATTCAGATCAGAAATTAAATCAAGCGTTTTATGAATGGCAGAATATTTCCCGATTGGTTAAAACCCGTGCCTGGATTGTTGAACAACTGATTTTACAACTTTGGCGGCGAAATGATTTGAATCGAAAGCAATTGTCTTTGGTGGCAGTGGGTGGTTTTGGTAGAGGTGACCTGCAACCTCATTCAGATGTAGACCTCCTGATACTTTATCATGATGAACTACCGGAAAGTGCAGTCAGTGAGTTTGTTCAAGATTTGTGGGATCTAGGACTTGATGTCGGGCATGCTGTTCGCACGGTTGAAGAGTCTGTAATACTGGCGAAACAAGATATTACGGTGGTCACAAATTTAATGGAAAGTCGTTTCATGCAAGGTGAACATCAATTGTATAACGACATGTATGAACAAACCAATGACCGCCATATGTGGTCTGGTCGAGAGTTTTTTCAAGCTAAGTATCAAGAGCAACTGAATCGCCACGAAAAATGTGGTGGCACTGCATATAATTTAGAACCTAATATTAAAGAAGGACAAGGTGGTTTGCGAGATATCCAGATGATTACTTGGGTGGCTCAAAGGCATTTTCATGTCAGTTCAATGCATGGATTAGTTGATGTGGGTTTTTTACATCCTAAAGAATACATTCAATTACAAAAAGGGATGCGTAAGCTTTGGAAAATTCGTTACGCCCTTCATTTGTTGGCAGGACGCAAAGAGGATCGTTTGTTATTTGAGTATCAGAAAAGATTGGCTCAAATTTATTCATTCAAAGATGATGATGAGTCATTGGCAGTGGAAAAGTTAATGCAGGCTCATTATCGCAACACCATGTTATTGGAGCAGTTGAATATGCGGCTGTTACAGTTGTTTCAAGAAGATATTTTACAAAACAACGAAGACAAACAGGTAACTGAAATCAATACAGATTTTCAAATCATCAACAAATATCTGGAAGTGAACGGTCCCCAAGTGTTTGTCAAGCGCCCAGCCGCGTTATTCGAAGTGTTTTATCATTACCAACAAAATCCGCAAATTCATGGGATTAGGGCGAACACTTTGCGATATATAAGTCAATGCCTGTATTTGATTGACGATGACTTTAGGCAGAACCAGTCAATAAAAGAATTGTTTATAGGGGTTTTCAAGCATAAAAACCTGGTTTATGGTCAACTTGAGTTGATGAATATGTTGGGTGTTTTGGGTGCATATTTACCTGTATTTGGTCGCATTGTTGGTCGTATGCAATATGATTTGTTTCACATGTACACCGTTGATCAGCATACATTGTTTGTGGTACGAAATATTCGCAACATTTTTCTTAAACCTGAAAAACATCCTCATGCACATTCGGTGGCACAAAATATTGAACACCCATATGTACTAAATTTAGCGGGTTTTTTTCATGACATTGCAAAGGGTCGGGGGGGCGATCATGCAGAATTAGGTGCTGTTGATGTCATCGACTTTGCTGAAAAATTCGGCTTACCAAAGGAACATGGTGAGCTGGTGAGTTGGCTGGTTAAATACCATTTAATCATGTCAGTGGTTGCTCAAAAACAAGACATCAGTGACCAGAAAGTTATCCAGCAGTTTGCTCAATTGGTTAGCAACCAAAGTCATTTGGATTATTTATATATACTGACAGTTGCTGATATATCTGGTACAGACCCCAAGTTATGGAATTCATTTAAAGACAGTTTGTTACAGGAACTATATGTGCGAACCAGTCAGTATTTATTAACTGAAGTCAATGATTGTATGGCACAAACCAAAGTAGATGCCATGGCTTTGCTTGATGATCAACATCACTGTGAAGTGAACGATCTATGGCAACATTTACCTGACAGGTTTTTTGATGATTCAGCTCCAGAGCAAATTGCAAAAATCAGTCAGGCCATTACCGAAAATAACAATCACACCACTGTTTGTATCACTGATTTGCATGCAGATGGTTTTGAAATTATGTTGTACGGTCAAGATCAAGCAGGTTTATTTCACCATGTTGTTGAATTGTTTGCCGAATTTCACATCAATGTCGCCAATGCACGAATTTACAGTGGCAGTAATGGTAAGGTGTTGGACTGTTTTCATTGTTTAGGTGAATATGACGTGCAATCATTGGAAATCTTAGAACTGGCGATATATGAAGTTTTGAAGTCGCCACAATACCATGAAAAAAATCGTGAATTGGTGGTCAGTCGTCGAGAAAAGTTGTTTGATGAACCTCCAGAGTTGCGTTTTTCATCAGGTCGTGTTGAGGGTGAAACTCGCTTTGAAATTAAATGTGCTGACTATGCTGGTTTGTTGGTTAATATCACCCAAATATTTGTAGATTTAGAAATCGATATCCATGCGGCAAAAATTGTTACTTTTGGTCACCGAGCAGAAGATGTTTTTTGGTTGTCCCACAATGAATTGGCATTAACTCAAGTGCACGAGCAAGAAATTAAAGCTGCCCTCACTACTTTGTTGAGTAAGGCCTAATCTCTGAACTAAAAGAACTTATATAAAAAGCCTGCAAAAACAGAAAGTCGCTGATCATCCTCTACAATGGGGCTGTCTGTTATTTCATCACCCAAAAAATCATTTTTCAAGTTTCCAACGAATGACCATTTATCATTTATTTTATAGAGACTGAGTATGCTGAGGCTCAAAGCTGTGTCTGAATTGGCTTGATAAGTTGGAAATTCAAGGGAAGCATCTGTTGGGTTTACACCAAAGAAATAATTAATGACTTCAGCACTGTAGTATTCATAACTCAATTGAGGTAAAAACAACCACTTGCCTACAAAAATAGGTGCAGAATAACTTAAACTCGAAGTGTTACCATTGTGTTTGTTGTTGATTTCATGGTTGTACTTGATTTTAAATAAACCAATCGATGACTTGTATTGTGCGGAGGTAAATGCGTTTAATGGAAGACTTAATTCTGGCAGGTTTCGTAATGAGGGACTGTCTCCACGATCTACATCCCCTATCAAATCCACTCCTAGGCCAAAATCAACTTCCCAGTTTTCATCATCTACAACTTTAAATCCCAGATCTCCTGCTTGAAAATAAAATCTTTTGTATTGATAATCTATCGCTGGAAAGACCCTTGTTTGGCTCTTGCCGCCTTGATAGATTGATTGACTGTTGACCGTTGCTAATCCTATTTGTAATTTATGATCAGTTGCAGAGGTTTGAGGGCCAGGTTCAGCCAGTAAGCAAAAAGTAAACATGATCAGTGATAAGGAGAATAATTGTTTCATGAATTAATGTTTGTTGTTAATTGATAGTAAATAGTCTGGGTGCTGTATATTGATATCAATCCAATTACTTTCCATACTCATTGAGTGTTTTATGAAAGATATTAATTGAAGCAATCAAGTTTAGTAAAAAAAGTATGTTAATTTAGACTGAGTGAAAATTGTGTAAATTTGATTACTCAAAACCATTGCTGAAAATTAAATCTGCATGCCATTTAACCAAGGCACGACAAATTTGCGGTTCACCTGCTGCGGTGAAATCAAACCGGATGCGATCGGTGCCAAATGTGCTCAAACTCAGTGGAAATTGAGCTAAACCATTAGAGTCGGTGTTTAAAGATGCTGTATAGCCGGCATTGGGACCTTGGGTAATGTAAAGAGTGACATTGCGGTTGGCAATAGGGTTTCCGTTCAGGTTTTGTACAAAGAGGCTGATATCAGTGTTTGTGAGATTGGTGTCATTGATTTGAGTCATGAATTTGGTATGACAGTAACGACCAATGCTGATGATCTGATTGGTTGAAATATTATTATTGATAGTTTGTTCTGTGCCATCAGGCCATGTGACTTGAATAACAGAAATAGAATCATCAGTACCCAGTCCAAAATGTTGAGTTAACGGGTTGTTTGAGACGTAGTTGTTTCCGCCTGTTAATTCGCGTGTCTGAGTTGATGATGAATGGGTGACTGTTACTTTTGAATGATAGGCGTAAGGGTTACTTCCGGTATCAAATAATTTGACACCAAGATAATGATGGTTGTTGTTATTTAGATTTTTATACAGTCGATAAGGTGCATTATTAGGCATGATTAAAATATCAAGATCACCATCTAAATCATAATCTACACAGCTGATGCCCCGACCTTGATCGGTGTGATTTAAACCATTAGCTACTGCTGACTCATTGAATGTGCCATCTCCATTGGCCATAAATAAACGTGCCGGATCGTTGATAAATTCATCAGCTCGTTCAGATAAGAAACCATTTTCATGATAGATGTCGAGATGACCATCGTTATTAAAGTCAGCAAAACAAGCACCCCAGCCCCAGTAACCTTCTCTTAACCCGGCTTCATCAGTGGCATCTTCAAAATCACCCATGCCTATATTTCTATAGAGGCGATTACCAGAGACTCCCCAGTTGGCTTCAGGAATTCCGTTGGGATCCCAAATGCTGGTTACAAACCAATCCATATCACCATCGTTGTCATAATCAGCAACAGCTGCTCCCATGCCATTTTCATCTGAAATAAACGGTGGTTGAGAGATCTGGTAGGCAGGCTGGCCTTGGGGAAAGCCTGTACTGTAAAAAATTCTGCTGGTTCCAAAATCAGAGGTCAGTAGCACATCTAACCATCCATCATCATTGATGTCAGTAAAGTTGGGTGTGAATGTCCAGCGATCAAAATTTGCATTCTGTGATAAACCTAAATAATCAATGGTTACATCAGTAAATTGGCCCATGCCATCGTTTGCCCAGAACAGTTGTTTACTGGTGGTTTCATCAGCACTCCAGTGACTCATAAATAAATCCAAATCCCCGTCTTTATCTAGGTCGCCTAAAGTGCCCATGTAACTAGACATTCCAGAGGTGAACCCAGAATTCATGGATTCCATAAAAGAACCATTGCCCAAATTGATAAAGAGTCGAGGACGATTATTAAGAGTATTACCTGTGCTGGATGATTGACCTTCTTTGTTGACCGAAAAGACCAATAAATCTAAATCAAAATCGCCATCAACATCAGCAAAAACAGGCCCCGAACCCAAGGTGTCAAATACATCCACCTGTGCTGTTTGAGCTAAATCAATGAACTGGCCATTGCCTTGATTGTGATACAGGGCATTGTGTTGATTGCTACCACCCAATAAATAAAAGTCTGGATAGCCATCAAAGTCATAGTCAGCAACCGCACCACCAGCGCCAATAATAGTGGGTTCGCTTTGAAGATCAGCTTGATTGGAGTGACTGAGGTTGATGTGGCTTTGAACAGTGACTTCAGTGAAGGGTTGTGCGCACAGTTGGTTAATCAGACCATTTCCAACCAGAATGATCCATATGATATTTTTTATAAATGGTTTGGTAGTTTCCATGGTTATACTTATACCAAAAGAGCAGCATGGGTTTCAACTTATATGAAGCATTGAACATTGTAAATAGTTTAAATTGTGGACTATTCGCGAATTTATTGTATTTACTTAAATGTCAAATATGAGTTCTTTGGCTGGTTTTCTTAAATTATAGTTCGAAGCCATCGCTGCACCATAAGCTCCTGTATTCGCAACCAATAGAATATCTCCAACTTCTGTTTGGGGCATTTTTCTATCTAAACCGAGTATATCTCCAGATTCGCACATGGGGCCGACTATATTGGCTGTGTACTCTGTGTTTTCTTTCAGTCTAGTCAAGTTAACAATGTTGTGCCACGCACCGTATAAAGCAGGTCTGATCAATGAATTCATGCCAGTTTCTAAACCAATATACCCTTGTTTTCCTTTCCACTTAGTTTGTGTTACTTTAGCCAACAATACACCACAGTGGGCCACTAAGAATCGCCCTGGTTCCATCCAAAGTGAAATGTTCTTATATTTGTTTTTAAAATCTAGTAAAGCCAGGTTAAGGGATACCAGATCCAAGCCTAAGTCACCAGGATTTTCTCTGATACCTAAGCCACCACCCACATTAATGATATGAGTGTCTGGAAAATACGTCATGCAACTACATAAATAATCGGCGATTCTGCGCCAGTTGTTGTGATCTAAAATACCACTGCCTGCATGAGCATGCAATCCTATGACTTTGATTTTATGGGTTTGACACCATTGGGCAATGTGTTCTATATCAGCAGGTGGAATACCAAATTTTGAATGTGAACCTGCGGTTCTGACATAACGATGGTGACCACTGCCATGTCCTGGGTCTAAACGCAAGATGACTTCTTTACTGCTGAATAAATCTGGGTGATCCAGTAACAAGGCAGGGTTGTCTATGGTGACATTCAAGCCCTGTGATAAAGCCTGCTCGTATTCTTCTATGGGTGCGAAATTAGGTGTGAATAATATGTCTTTTGGGCTGATGTTTTGACACACAGATTGGACCCGATTGATCTCACCAGGGGAGACGGTTTCTAAACAAATGCCATGGAGATACATGAATTGCAATATAGTTGGATCAGAATTGGCTTTGCTGGCATAAAAGAATCGGTCAATGGCAGTCATTTGCTTTAATTGATCAATTTGGTGCTTTATGGTTGGTAAATCATAAACATAACAAGGCGAGTGTTCAATGGCCATTTTTAATAAGGCCATTTGTTTTTGCTGCCACCAGGCTGGGATTTTCTCTGCTTGATTGGTTTTATCTTGAATTAACTCTGCCCAACTTGGACCAAAATCATCTATCTCTTTGTCCTCAAGAATAAGGACTTCGTGTAAGGCGCGGGCTAATTTGTCAGCCTGATCTTCATCAACCACAAAAGTTTGATTCAAGTCATTAGAAGACTGGGTGGTGATATAAACTCTTTGGTCTGCAAAAGTAGATAATACGGGGGCAATTTTATCAGTCAGTGCGCGAATTCTGTAACCCACTAAAGTGACTGCAGAACAGTTTTGAAAAACTTCCACTTCACACAAAGAAGAAAGTGCATTCTTAAGATCAACTAAGACATCATTGCTGATTATGTTATCAATATTGTCTAAAGAGATGGTTACATTGGTTTGTGCAGTAGATACCAGGTCGATAGATAATCCCAGTTCCTTATAAATGGTGAAGATATCTCCCATAAACCCGGCTTGGTGCCACATGTTAATTGACTCCATAGAAACCAAAGTGACTTGGTGGCGAGTATTGATAGCCGATACTCGCGGTTTCTTTGGACTGTGTTCAGGAGCTAATATTGTGCCAGCTGCTTCAGGATTATTGGTGTTTTTGATCAGTAAAGGAATGCGATGTTGTTCAACAGGTAGGATGCATCTAGGGTGTAATACTTTGCCACCACTTGCAGCGATTTCCCTGGCCTCTTGGTAACCCAACTTTAATAACAATCTGGCATTGGCTATCGCATGTGGGTTCGCACTGAATATGCCATGAACGTCGGTCCATATTTCTAGTTGTTTTGCTTTTAATAAGACCGCCATATATGCAGCTGAAGTGTCAGACCCTCCTCGTCCTAACAACACTGTCTTGCCTTCTGAGTTGCTGGCAAAAAAGCCAGGCATTAAATAAAAGTCAGCGGTTAAATGGGAGCTATCCTTGGGCTCCACATCACATTTGGCTGAAAGTATTTGTGAGTCAATATTTCGTTTATCTTGTTTGGAACTGATTAAATATTTTTTTGGGTCAACGCTTTGAACTTGGATCAATGGTTTGAGGTGTTGTAAGACAATTTTGTGAGTGCATTGCTCGCCCAAAGCCAGTAGTTCAGCTTGTTGAAAGGGGGTTAAATGATTGACTTCGTCAAGCGCTTTTAATGCAAGTAATTCTTTGTCAATGATTTTGTGATTGACATCAAGTTTTGCAGCAAAGGCCTGGATCTTATCTGTGAATGCTTTCAATACTGATTGGTTTAGATTGAGTTTTTTAGTCAGTATATCGGTTAAACCCTGTGCTGCAGAATGCACCAACATCACTTGGTGGCCTTGTTTTATTCGATCAGTAACAACTTTTGTTATGACTTGCCACTTTTTTCTGCTGGATACGGAAGTACCGCCAAATTTTAATACCACCCAAGAATTCAAAGCATCACCTGATTTAATGGTTAAAAAAAGCAAACTTTAGGTAAAAATAAACAATCATGCAAGTAATATCGTTTAATATGTTTTAATGTTATGAGCAAAATATAAATACAGATTAATTATGAATGAACAAACAAAATTAAAATGGCAGGATGTCAGATGGCAATGTGATGCCAAGAAGCTGGGGTTTAAAAATACCAGAGAAGTAGAGCCTGTGGATGTAATCGTAGGTCAGGATGATGCTTTAGATGCACTGCAATTTGCCATTGAGTGTGATGCTTACGGACAAAATGTTTATGTTCGGGGACTTAGCGGCACTGGCAGGATGAGTATGGTTTCTAAGATTTTGAATGATGTTAAACCACAACTCAAGGAAAAAACTGAACATTGTTATGTGGCCAATTTCCAACAACCTGACAGACCTAAATTGATCAGTTTGCCTGCAGGCCAAGGCGCTCAATTTAAAGATATGATGGCAACGCTTGGAGTTTATTTTGCTGAAGAATTGCAAAAAGCAATGGAGTCTGAGTCTTTGCTGGCGAAAAAAAATCAAGCGGAGGAAAAGCTACAAAATAAAATTAAAAAATTGACTGATCCTTTTGAAAAAGAGTTGGCAAAAAACAGCTTGGCCATGATTAATGTTAATACCCAACAAGGTCAACAAACCATCATTGCCCCTAAGTTGAATGATGAAGTGCTTGATCCAAATACTTGGCAACAGAAAGTTGCTGCTGGTGAAATATCAAAGAAACAACAAGAAAGCCTGATGCAGCTGCAACAAGGCTACAGTAAACAATTGGAAGACTTGGGACGAAAAATCAACGAGATTCGATCTAAAGGAATGAATGAAATTTCAAACCTGTTGGAAATGCATGTTAATGGCTTGGTTGACCATCAAATTAAAGCTTTTGAAAAAGCTTTTGAGAACGAACAAGTTTTTGAATATCTTGCGGCTGTGAAAGTTGATTTGATCGATCAATTTTTTTACAAAAAAACCAAAAATGTAAATCCCAGAGAGCGGTATGCTGTGAATTTGTTGTTACCTCAAGATGATTGTAAGGATTGTCCTGTTGTGGTTGAGCGTGTTCCATCACTACAAAATTTACTGGGGTCAATAGAAAGTAAATGGTCAGAGAATGGACCTGTTTTAGCGGATCATTTAAGTATCGTGGGAGGTTCGTTGCTGCGTGCTGATGGTGGTTTTTTAGTGATCGATGCGCGAGATATATTAGGTGAACCTGGTGCTTGGAAGACTTTAATTCGTACAGTTAAAAATGAACTGTTGGAAATAGTGCCGGCAGAAATGAGTTGGCCGTTTGGACAACCTTCGCTGAAGCCAGATCCGATTCCGGTCAGTATGCGGGTTATTTTGATTGGTGATTCAAGTATCTATTATTTTCTTGATAATCAAGATCCAGATTTTCCAGAATTGTTTAAAGTACTGTCAGATTTTGACTCAGTGATCGAGCGCAATCAAAATGGTTATGCAAATTATGCGGGAATCATAGCTAAAATTATTCGAGAAGATGCTTTGCTACCATTTAATGCAGAAGCTGTGGCCAGACTGATAGAACATGGCGCACGGGTTTGTTCTCAACAGAGTAAACTGACCGCTAAATTTTCTAGAGTGGCTGATTTGGCCAGAGAAGGTAATTATCTGGCAAAGAAAAATAATAAAAAAGTAGTCACAGCTGATCATGTCATACAAGCCATTGCTGGAACAAAAAAACGAGCGGGTTTGTCATCCAGAAAATTTCAAGAACGTTTACAAGATGGCACCATTAATCTAGATACAGCAGGGAGAACTGTTGGGCAGATTAATGGTTTGGCAGTCATTCATGCAGGTCCTGTGGTGTACGGTTTTCCCTCAAGAATCACCACAAGCATTGGCCCGGGAAGAGCGGGTGTGATCGATATTGAGGGTATGGCTGGGAAATCTGGATCAATTCACACCAAAGGATTCCATATCCTAGGTGGATTATTACGTTATATGCTACCTGTTAAGCATCCATTGACATTTTCTGCATCCATTGCATTTGAACAAAGTTATGGCGGCATTGATGGCGACTCAGCCTCTGGTGCTGAATTTTGTTGTCTCATTTCTGCTTTAACAAACGTGCCCATTAATCAGGGGTTTGCAATGACAGGCGCCATTGATCAGCATGGTAGACTACAAGCTATAGGTGGTGTTAATGAAAAAATTGAAGGTTTTTTCGATACGTGTAAATACCGTAAATTAACGGGCGAGCAAGGCGTGATTATTCCGCGGGCTAATGCAGGTGAATTGATGCTGAGGACAGATGTACAGCAGGCATGTAAAGAAGGTTTGTTTGCGATACATGCGGTTTCACATATAACAGAAGCGATGGAAGTGTTGATGGAACAAAGCGCAGGCGTGTTGATTGATGGTAGCTATGCTGAGAATACTTTGATGAATAAAGCCATGAAAATGGCGCGAATTTTCTGGCAGAATACACAAGCCAGCGAATAAAATTGTGATTGGCTTCACAAAGTTTTGGGTTAGTGTTAAGAAGTTGGCATATGTTTTTGATTTTGCTTGTGCTTTTATTTACTGTTTGATAATATTATTCTTAGAAAGAAACTTTTTTACTTTCTATGAGTCTGAGAAGTTGTTGGTAAATAATCTGGGGCAATAAGGTGTTGTTTAAATCATTAATGAAATTGGCTGGTCAAGTGGCAGTAATGGCTTCAATGCTGTGCTGCAATTTGGTTAATGCAGATGATTTAAAACCTTTTGAACCGTTTGATTTGTCCACCAGTAAATCTCTTAATAGCGTCAACAGCCGGTTGAATCAAGATGATTTTTTTCATAACGTATTAGTTGGTGATTCATCAATTGGTGGTTTTGATTTTTTGACGCACAAACCTAACGGTTATCACTTGAGTAAAAGTAACCAAAGTGTATTTGGTGACGAAATGGTACTGGGCATGAAGTTCGCAGATTGGCTGACACTCAGATTAAATGTGATAGAAGAAAGTGATTCTTTGGGATTGTTTACTAATCTTAATGTGCCTACCTCTGCAAAGATAAATCAATCAGATTCAAATTTAGCTGGTTTTCAATTTGGTGTCAGTTCGGTCATGAGCATCAGTGGCAACTGGCGCTTAGGTGTCGATCTCGGTAAAGGACGCGTTGGTGGAGAGCTTTTAGGTCTGTACCAAGATCAGCTGGAAACCACCCGTTTGGGTTTTGGACTCAGAAACGAATATTTTGGCGCCACTTTTCAGTCTGACTATATGAGCAGTACCACAAGGCAAAATTTAGAACAGTCAACCATGGATTTACAGGTTGATTGGTACTTTACTAAAGAGGGTACGATTTCGTTTGGTGCTCGGCGCAGCATCAATGAAAACATCAGTACGGACATTGATCAATTGACTGGAACAGTTCCTTATATAAAATTCAAACACAACCTATAATTTCGTTCCAAATACCTTAGTTAATGCAAAAAAAACCGCTTATGCTTGATTATTCGAAGTACAGTTTGCAACGTTTAGTTGCATTGGTATTGATCATACTGCTGCTTCAGGCTTGCCAGCATTTACGGTCTACAAAAAGAACAATTGTTCCATATCAAATGATTGACCTGAATACAGTAGATAGTTATGAGTTTAATGGAAAAATGTCTTTTTCTGATGGTAATGATGGTGGTTCTGGTACTATTCAATGGCGAAACAACCAAGGTTTAATCAGTGCTCGACTTAAAGGGCCCTTGGGTAGTAAAAGCTGGACTATCTCAGAGCTGGAACATGGTGCTGAGTTAGTTAGAAATGAAGGAACTTTATATGCGGAATCTGCAAAAGAGTTGATCAGTAACGAGCTCGGATGGGAAGTTCCTTGGGAACGACTGAAATCATGGATTTTTGGCCAAGCATTCAACAAGGCGGCAAGTCAAATAAGTTGGGAAGAAGGAGGTTATACATTGGTTGAAAATGGTTGGTACATTAAATACAGTCGTGTAAAAGCATATCCAAATGATTCATCCAGCAAGTTACCTCATAAAATGATAGCCAGAAAAGGTAATTACTCTATTAAACTTTCCTTAAAATCCTGGATATGGTAACTAAAAAAATACTCAGCCCAGCAAAAATTAATTTGATGCTGAGAATCGTTGGTCAAAAATCAGATGGTTACCATTTGTTGCAAACTTGCTTTCAGTTGTTGGATTGGGGTGATGCCATGACTTTCAAAAAAGTGAAAGTTGATGGTGACAATGACTTAAGAATATCAGGTTTTGAGGGCCTGAATGTTGAAGATAATTTGATTCAAAAAGCAGCTAAAGCATTAAAACCTTGGGCTCAGAACCAATCTGATTGGTTGGTTGAAGTTGAGAAAAATATTCCATTAGGTGCAGGCTTAGGTGGTGGTAGTTCCGATGCGGCCACAACTTTAAAATTTTTAAATGATGCTTGGCATTGTCAGTTGAGCGAAGAAAGTTTATTGGAATTGGCCAGTCAATTAGGTGCTGATGTACCTGTTTTTGTTAAGGGAAAAAGTGCTTTGGCAGAAGGTATCGGGGATCAATTAACGCCAACAAAATTTAATACACCCTTTATCTTGTTATTATTTCCAGATTGTCATATCAGTACAGCAGAATTATTCAATGCCTCTGGTTTGAACAGAAACCAAACCCCAATTAAGCCAGAGTATCTGCAAATGAAATCATTTTGGATCAATGATTTCATGACTGTGGTTCTTAAGGAGTTTCCTCAAGTTAAAAATGTTTATGATTGTTTAAGCACAACAATGGATGTCAGGCTATCAGGGAGTGGTGCAACATTATTTGCTGTTTTTGATGATTTTTTGCAAGCTCAAAAATCATATGAATTAGCCGCTAACATCTGTGAGGTGCAATTGGTGCAGCCATTAGACAAAGCAAGTTGAATCTATGCAGTTAAAAAAACCTTAAAAACTTGAATATTGGGCTTTGCTTTGAAATCTTAACTGGTTATAATATGCCGCCTTCGAGGTGAATTAAATCTCATCGAAGAAATAGAGTCTTCATATATTAGGCTCAAGAATTGGGATGTAGCCAAGCGGTTAAGGCACCAGGTTTTGATCCTGGCATGCGAAGGTTCGAATCCTTCCATCCCAGCCATATTATTGTGATGCCTGCGCTTAGCGCGGGCATACTTGTATCTGAGGCTTTAGAATGTTCGATCGTGGTATCAGGTTGTTTTCAGGCAACGCCAATCCCGCATTGGGCCAAAAAATTGCTGACAATTTAGGTGTTCCTTTGGGGCGTGCCAAAGTTGGTCGTTTCAGCGATGGGGAAGTGGCTGTTGAAATCAGAGACAATGTAAGAGGTCAGGATATTTTCTTGATTCAACCTACATGTAGGCCAACTGCTGACAACTTTATGGAGCTTTTGGTTATGGTAGATGCGTTGAAACGCGCTTCTGCAAGAACTGTTACAGCGGTGGTTCCTTATTTTGGTTATGCCAGACAAGATCGTCGGCCTCGATCCTCTAGGGTTCCTATCACGGCAAAAGTTGCTGCTAAGATGATTGCTGCTGTTGGTGTTGACCGGGTGTTGACGGTAGATTTGCATGCAGACCAAATACAAGGGTTTTTTGATATTCCTGTTGATAATGTTTATGCTTCACCATTGACCTTGGCAGACATGTGGCAGCGTTTTGATAGCAAGGAAGTGACCATAGTCTCACCAGATATTGGCGGTGTGGTTAGGGCCAGAGCGATTGCCAAAAGGTTAGGTTGTGAATTGGCGATCATCGATAAAAGAAGACCTAAGCCAAATATGGCTAAGGTGATGAATATCATTGGTGATGTCAGTGACAAGATCTGTATCTTGGTTGATGACATGATTGATACGGCTGGCACATTATGTGCAGCTTCGACTGCTTTGAAAGAATGGAATGCCAAGGCAGTTCATGCGTATTGTGTTCATCCAGTATTATCTGGAGAAGCGATAAAAAACATAGAAAGTTCGGGTTTAACGGAATTGGTTGTTACTGATACCATCCCATTACACCAAGAAGCTTTAGATTGTAAAAAAATTCGTCAGTTGTCTGTCGCAGAAATGCTGGGAGAGACCATCAGACGTATAGCTAACAGAGAGTCTGTTAGCTCAATGTATATCGATTGACCGGATTAATACATTTTATAGGTCATTTGATTAATTTATGTCCTGGTCGCAAGGGCATTTAACTGAAATTAGGAAAATATTATGGCAATTTTTAAAGTAGAAGCCCAATTGCGTGAAGATGTAGGGAAAGGTGCGAGCCGCCGCTTACGTCACGCTGGTTTGGTTCCAGTGGTTTTATATGGTGGTGAAAGAACACCTACCAATTTGTCTTTAAAGCACAATAAAGTACTTCGCTTAGTTGAAGATGAAGCTTTCTTTTCAAGCATCATTGAGTTCACAGCAGATGGTGGAAAAAAACAAAAAGTAGTGATCAAAGACGTGCAAAGGCACCCTGCAAAACCAGTGATTATGCATATGGACTTTATGCGTGTTAATGAAAACCGTGAAATCACCATGCTTATTCCATTGCATTTCTTAGGCGGTGAAACATCTCCTGCAGGTAAAGCATCAGATGTTATGATTGATTATCAAATGAATGAAGTGGAAATCAACTGTTTACCTAAATACTTGCCAGAATACATTGAAGTAGATATCAGTGATTTCAATGGTGGTGATATGGTTAATTTGAGTGATCTAAAAATTCCTGAAGGCGTTGCACTGACTGCCTTTACACATGGTGATGATGAAGCTCATGATGGTGTGGTTGTTTCTACTTCAACTGTACACTTAACTGAAGATGCGACTGAAGAAGAAGCTCCAGCTGCAGATGAAGTTGAAGCCACTGAACAAGCTAAAGATGAACCTGAAGCTGAGTAACAGCTAAAGTTTAATATAAATTATGTGGGAGGCGAGGAAAATCGCCTTCCCATAAAATTTCTACCCATCTATTTATATGCAAGTCATTATTGGCTTAGGAAATCCAGGAGATAAATACCAAGATACTCGGCATAATGCTGGTTTTTGGTATGTCGATGCTTTGGCTGATAGTTTCAACTGTCAATTTAAGCTTGAAAAAAAATTCAAAGCGCACATAGCCACCTTAGATCATATGGGCCAAAAATTGTGGTTAATTAAGCCGCAAACCTTTATGAATTGCTCTGGGCAAAGTGTCATTCCTTTTATCAACTTCTACCGCATCCCTACAGAGGAGATTTTAATAGCGTACGATGAGCTGGATATCCCAGCTGGTACAGCTAAATTAAAACGAGGTGGAGGGCATGGTGGACATAATGGTTTGAGAGATATTATTCCTGGTATTGGCGCTGATTTCAT
>CALDFB010000017.1 GCA_937942365.1 uncultured Marinicella sp.
CAGTGAGTCATCTTCATGGACCACCATGCAATCGAATGTATCGAGGGTTGGGCTGGAGGCGGTGTAAATGGCTACTGGATTGGGTTCATGAACGATGGTTGATAAAAGCCTGACAGAGCCACTGACGTTGTTTACAATTTCATTGGCATCTGGAATGTTGTTATCGGCCACGGTGCTATAGGCCAGTGTAATGGATGCTCCTGAGCTAACATTGATGACATTGCTGTCACTTAAGCCTCCTGTCCCATTATTACCATTACCTGTGACTAATAAGCCTTCGGTATCAACGGTTGACCTTACATATAAAGCTGTGCCGAAGTCAGCTCGATTACCTTGGATATGGACTCGATTTATACTGGCAGGCCCTCCAGCGTGGATAGCACCGCCGTTGCGAACTGCGGTATTATTATTAATTTGTGAACATGAGCCAGGGCTCCAGCATTCGTCAGAAGATAAAATACTGTTCATTGATAAATTGGCTCCAAAATCTAACGATATGCCACCACCTTGATCAGCAAAGTTATCATGAATTGATACATTGAATAAATTCACGCTGGTGTCAGCTCCTGCAGCGTATATACCGCCTCCATCCCAACCTGCTGTGTTGTTATTTATATTAACTGGATGGGTGTTGTACCCATTGCAAGAAAACAGACAAAATTGAGAGCCAATCAAATTAACACGACTTCCGCCAATGGCGTAAATACCACCACCGTTTTGTGCGGCTGAATTATGAGCAATTCCACGTAAATCCCCACTCCCTCCAGAGGTGCCAACATAAGAGGTGAAAACGCACCCACCTTCTGCATAAATACCGCCACCATTGCCATCGGCCAATATATCAGTGGCTTGATTGTTAAAAATGCCGCTGCTGTTGTTTTCATCACCATCGATAAAAATGGTTGAGCCTGCGTCGCCGTTACAGTAAATGCCACCACCTTGACTGGCCTGATTGTTAATAATCATCAGATTAAATGCACTGACATCTGTCTTCCCTGAAACCAAAGCCAAACCACCACCTAGAACGGCGAAGCTGTTGGTTATCGAAACATTTTTTAACATCAACGAGACATCTGAATTGAGTGAAACTAACCCACCACCAAAAGTTGGGCCATCTTCTAACCCACCAGTGGCTTGAATGGTATCGATCGTCACAAAGTTTCTTTGTGTATTACCCATGATCATAATGACCGAAGTGGGTGTTGCTGCATCAATAACAGTGGATGGACTCGCAAGGGTTTGATTATCCAATTCAGCTGCTGCACAGTCTTCATAACCGCCTTTGAGTACTACGCTGAAATCATCGATAATGATGTTTTCTTCATAAGTACCTTGTGCAACCCTGACTTCATCGATTCCATCGGATTCAGCAAAATCCAGGGCATCTTGAATTTTAGTGACTCCTAATCTGAAATCACAATCATTGGTGTCTCCAACACTGACAAAAGAGGCCCCTGCTACTTTATTCGCTTTTGATTGTGTAACTTGGTTCTTAGTGCTCTGTTCATGGTAGGTATTGACTTCAACGGAGGTTAGATCTTTAGCCGTTACGGCAAAAGTACTTGCTATAATCGCAGTTTTAAAAATTGTTTTTTTCATTTTCTTACCTAATTATTTTTGAATTTATTCGTAGCTCATAAAACACTTTTTAAGAGTTTCGCTGAATGAAGTTTATTCCTTTAAATAAAGTTAAAAGATGTCTTGATTGGCTTATGTTTTTTAATCGCAAAGCCCTGTCGAAACAGGGCTTTCACTGATTTTTGATTTAACTTTGAGTTTTAAACCATATTAATTCAATGGTATGACTTTAAAATCAAGGCGCTTCAAAACCATTGGCAAAGATCAAATCACTTTGTTCATCGTAACCGACATCATATGGTCCAAGGTTATTGGTAACACCAGGCCAGTCATACCCCCTTTCATCGTTGTCAGAATCATTGAATTCTGGAGTGTAAACGACAGTATCACAAGAGTCCAAAGCCGGCGAAGTTACTGGATCGATGTGGTAATCTCCAGCACCGCGGTCTATAAACTCAGGGTCATCTTCAATGATGTTAAACGTGGAGCCACTGGCGATCAGTGAGTCATCTTCATGGACCACCATGCAATCGAATGTATCGAGGGTTGGGCTGGAGGCGGTGTAAATGGCTACTGGATTGGGTTCATGAACGATGGTGGAAAGAAGCCTGACCGTGCCACTGCTGTTGTCGACTATTTCATTGGCATCAGGAATGTTGTTATCGGCGATGGTACTAAAACCCAATCTAACTGAACCGTCAGTAATGGTTCTGATGACATTATTATCATCAAAAGCTCCAGCTCCATTATTTCCGTTACCTGTAATTAATAAGCTTTCACCCTCTACTGATGAATCGGCATTGATAACATAAAATGCCGAGCCGAAGTTAGCTCGGTTGCCTTGTATGTGAACGCGATTAATATCAGCAGTCCCGCCAGTTTGGACACGTATAGCACCGCCGGTTGCAGTGGCTGTATTGTCAGATATCTGCGAACATGAGCCTGGACTCCAGCAGCCTTCTGATGGGTAAATACTGTTCATTAACAGTTCTGCATTGTCTGCAATTAACACGCCACCACCTAAATTGGCCGAGTTGTTGTCAATAAACACATTGAATAAATTAACAGCTGTATCTGTACCGGTGGCGTAAATGCCACCTCCATTTCCACCAGCAGAGTTTAAGTTAACATTAACGGGTTCACTGTTGTAGCCAGAGCAAAAAAAGAAACAAAACTGAGAACCATTTAGGTTCACAGTGCTACCGCTAGTGGCGTATACACCTCCGCCATTTCCAGTGGCTGAGTTACTGACTATACCGCGTGCATCCAAAAAGCCACCAACATTACCCACGAAAGAGCTGAAAATACAGCCATTTGAAAGATAAACACCCCCACCATCTCCATCTGTGGCTTGGTTGTTGAATATGCCGTAACCGTTATTGGCTTCGCCATTAATAAATATGCTAGAACCTCCAGCGCCATTACAGTAAATACCTCCACCATCTTGGGCTTGGTTATCAATTATCATTAAGTTGAATGCAGTGACATCTGTGTCACCTGAAACCAATGATAATGCACCCCCAAGAAGTCCAGTGTTGTTATTTACCCAAACATTATTCAGTATCAAGGAGGAATCTGAGTTTAAGGCAGTGATACCTCCACCTGCTGCAAACCCATCAAATGTACCGCCAGTTACTTGGAAGGTATCGATGGTTACATTATTCCTTTGTGTGCTACCTGAAACCAGAATGACAGGTTCTGTAATTACTGCATCTATGACAGTTGTTGTGGCATCAAGGGTTTGATTATCCAATACAGCAGCAGCACAGTCGGCATATCCACCCTTGAGCACCACACTGAAATCATTTATTGTGATATTTTCATCATAAGTGCCCTGTGCGACCCTGACTTCATCTGTTCCATTTAATCTGGCATCATCCAATGCATCTTGAATTTTAGTGGACCCCAGTCTGAAGTCGCAGTCATTGGTATTCCCAACTGTAACAAATGCAGTTCCTCCAGCTTTATTCGCCTTTGATTGAGCCTTTTCATGGATGGCATTTTGTGCTTGATAGACAATCATTTCGCCAGGCATTAGCTCTCTTGCGCTCACAGCAAAATTGCTTGCTATAATTGCTGTAGTTAAAATTATTTTTTTCATATTTCACCTCGTTGTTGTGGTACTAAATCACAATGACCCAAATTTTTTGCAGAGCTTTGTGATGTGAATTTCATTCCTTTGTAAAATGAAATTTAAATTAACGAACTGGTTATAAACACAGTGCTTACCTATTAATTCGGCATTGAGGCGAAATTTATGACACGTTTTTTTTAAATAACAGATCATGCTGGTGAATACCTAAGTCAGTGGGTCTCTTTGATTAAATTTAAATTTTGAGAATAGTCCTTGGCTTATAATTGAAAATCTCCAAATTTATGTCGGTTGTTAAAAACGATGGTATAGTTGAAATTTGACGGTATTATTGATGTGAATCAAAAATCGCTGGTGGCTATTTCTTGCAGTCTGTTGTTGGTTTTTGTATGATTCATTGATCTGTCTTAACGAGTACTTAGCAACTGTGTCTGCTTTTGAATTAAGAATCATTATTTTCCTTATTGGCTTATTGGTGCTGGCTTTGATTTACTATTATGGCACCAAAAAACCCGCTCACACACGAGCAGAAATTGATGAAGATGAATTGTTTCAAATTGAACCACAAATCAATGAACCTGTGGTTGAAGAGGTGAAGTCAGAGGTCAAGCAGGGCGTAACAACATCAGAAAGGAAGGTGGTTACTTTATTTTTACATGCCAAAGATGGACTGCAATTTGATTGGCATCAAATCAAAGATGCATCAGGAAAAGCCGGTTTAGAATACAGTGATGACCATCTATTTTATCGTTACCGCAGAATAGGATCAGAGAAGAAGGCATTGTTCTTGGTTGCTAACATGTTAAAACCAGGTGTGTTTGACCCAGACTTAAGGACCACTGGGTTGGTTTTTATCATGACCTTGCCTGGAGAAATGAATGCTTTAGATTTGTGGGACACCATGTTTCCAGTTGCCAAGCGTATGGAAGAACTCTTGGATGGTTCTTTAACAGATGAAAACCACAGTGCATTTTCTCGCCAAAGAATCGCCTCTATGAGAGAAGAAATGCGCACTTTTGAAAGCACCGAAACATGACCGGTCAGTTCACTCGAACTGAGTATCTACAGCTCAAAAAACACCTCAACGAACTGGCTTATAACTATTATGTGCTAGATGAGCCACAAATTGCAGATGCTGAATATGACCAGTTGTATCAACGCTTACTTAGAATTGAACAACAGCAACCCGATTGGGTGAGCCCAGATTCGCCCAGTCAACGTGTGGCAGATCAGCCGCTTTCGAAGTTTCAGCAAGTTAAACATGCCATGCCCATGTTGTCTTTAGGTAATGTGTTCAGTGCAGATGAGTTGGTTGATTTTGTTGAACGCATTGGTCACTTGTTATTGAAAAGTGAACAATCTTATAACGATATTGAATTTTCAGCTGAACCCAAATTAGATGGGCTGGCGGTGAGTCTTCGTTATGAAAAGGGTCATCTGGTACAAGCAGCTACGCGTGGCGATGGAGCCGCAGGTGAGGACATCACAGCCAATATCAAGACCATAGCTTCTATTCCATTAGTGCTGCGTGGTGAAAATCATCCTGATGTGTTTGAAGTGAGGGGTGAGGTGGTGATGCCACGTGATGGTTTCAAAAAATATAACCAGTGGGCGTTGGCTAACGAAGAAAAAGCATTTGCTAATCCGCGTAATGCAGCAGCCGGTTCATTGCGACAACTTGATCCACGTAAAACAGCTCAAAGGCCTTTGGCTTTTTATGCTTATTCTGTGGGAGTGGTCGAGCCTGATCATGATATTTCAAGTCACAGCGAGGTTCTGGACTGGGTGAAATCTCTAGGTCTGCCGGTTAATCAGCTTAATCGAGTGGTCGATGGTGCCGCGGGTTGTGCTGAATTTTACCAACTGGTTGGAGGGCTCAGGCCGACATTAAATTTTGATATTGATGGTGTGGTTTATAAAGTCAATAACTTGGCTTGGCAGGAAATATTAGGTTTTGTGACAAAGGCCCCTAGGTGGGCAACAGCCCATAAGTTTCCAGCAGAGGAAGCCACAACTGTTGTTGAAAAAATTGATGTTCAAGTTGGACGAACCGGAAGCATAACTCCGGTCGCTCGTTTGAAAGCAGTTGATGTGGGTGGTGTGACTGTTACCAACGCAACTTTGCATAATGAAGATGAGGTCAAACGAAAGGATGTGCGTGTAGGTGATACAGTTTTTGTACGTCGTGCTGGGGATGTGATTCCTGAAGTGGTCAAGGTAGTTGAGTCAAAAAGGCCACCCAATACATCAACTTTTCAAATGCCCAGTAATTGTCCTGTGTGTGAAACTAAGTTGGTTAGAGTGGAGGGCGAAGCGGTGTTGCGTTGTTCGGCGGGTTTGAGCTGTGATGCCCAATTAAAAGAGGGTATTAAACACTTTGCCTCAAGAAAAGGCATGGACATAGAAGGCCTGGGTGATAAGTTGGTGGATCAACTGGTGGATGCAGGATTGGTTAAAACCCCCGCTGATTTATACAATTTATCAGAGTCACAAGTGGCAGGTTTGGAGCGAATGGCACAAAAATCAGCGCAAAATCTATTGACAGGTATCAAAGTGTCAAAAGAAACTACTTTAGCGCGCTTCGTATACTCATTGGGTATTCGTGAAGTCGGAGAGGCGACTTCTTTGACTTTAGCTGAGCAGCTGAAAACGTTGGATGCAATCATGCAAGCTGATGATGAAGTGTTACAAAATTTGCCGGATATTGGAGTTGTAGTAGCCAAAAAAATTAACAGCTATTTCGCCGAAGTCAATAATCAAGAAGTCATCAATCAGTTGTTAAGTGTGGGTATCAACTGGCCAGAAATTGAAACTGCTGATGAGGAATCATTGCTCTTACAAAACAAAGTGGTGGTGTTAACAGGAAAGTTGTCTATATTCACCCGAGCAGATGCGAAATCAAAGCTACAAAAACTCGGTGCAAAAGTCACTTCCTCAGTTTCTAACAAAACAGATTATGTGCTTGCTGGAGAAAATGCGGGCTCAAAATTAACCAAAGCCCAAGACTTAAACATTCCTGTGGTTAATGAGTCGTGGTTACAAAACCTGATTGTCGCTGAGTCTTAAGTGTGAAAGATCGCCTGTTACTCAAAACCGTCGATGATTGACTGATCAACAAAAAAACCATTGCCATAAATCTAATTACTGGTTTCATTGGTTAACAACATAAGCCAGTTTTAGATGTCAGACTTAAAGCTGATAACACGATAAGGATTTCAAGCTGCATGCTGGCAATTGCTTAAGAAAAAGTTAATATTTTGGGTTTTGAAAAAACCTTAAAAACCTGTTCCCAAACGAAGGTAGAATCTTGCTTCACCGTTATTACTGTAGCCTGTTCCTAAAAACATCACGGTTTCTTGTATGTCGAAAGAAAATCCTGCTGAGAAACCATAAATCATGTCTTCAATATTGATATTGCGTTGCCATACGTTACCCCAATGGGTTCTGACAGATAAATCAGGTGTGCCCAAAATAGGAAGATCAATAGGAGTTAATGGTGTGTTCCAGCCTAACTCCAATAAAAAAGCATTCAATCCTAGCAGGGAATGTGTAGGATAACCGGCAAAATCGTCAATGCCACCATATGCTTTAAAGTTCTCTTGTTCTTCAACCAGATCGGTGAAGTCAAACTTGAATCGAAGGTGCGCTGCTGAGCGCTCAAAAAATGGAAAACGCTTAAAGCCATCAAAACTTAGATATTGGACTCGATCAAAAATGCCCAATTCAGCTTTGATGTCATACCCATTTCGTGCGCCAATTGTTTTTTCTAAGGTGTCTAACCCATAATTGACTTTTAGGCCAAAGGTGCGGTTGATGGCGGTTTCAAAATCAATGTCGTTGATGACTGGCACCACGCTTTCGTCTTGATACCAAATACCTGCCCTCAATTCACTGTTGATATTAGGGTTGTAGCCCAAGTTAAAACCAAAGCCAAACTTTTTATGGTCATACTCGCCAGTGGCATTGATTCCCTCATAGAATCTTCGGGTGTCTTTGGTGGCGTCAATATTGGCGGTTGCAAAATATTTGTTTTCAAAATCGAGTGGTTGATACAATTCTGATTGCCAACCCAATAAGGCGCCAATGCTTAAATCGTTAACCCAACGACCACCTTTGCGGTTGATGTTGTAACGGTGATGACGAATCAACAATGAGATTCGTGTGTTTGAGTCAAAATCATCAGCAACTTTGAGGCCAAATTTTAAATAATCAGGTCCCCAACGTTTTTCTTGAACTTTAAAGACGATACCTTTACCTTGTTCTGCATCGCCATCAATATGGTAGGTCATGACTTGAATGTCTTCTTCTTTTGACACCACTTGATCCACAAAATTTTGTACCACTTTGGTGGTGAATTCTTGACCAATCAATGAAGCTGCACGTGTCATCAGTCTCTCATTTGAGGTCCGTTGGTTCCCTGTAAACTCTACAAAACTAATGCGACTGGGAATTTCTCTGGGAAGAAAGTTTCGACTCTCTAGGTGCGTGATGTATTGTTCTTTGGGTAAAGCCAGATCTATTAATTGTTCAGATTGAGCATATGTGGTCAGATAACCCTCATTGATCATTTCAGCTGCACGATTGAACATAGAAGCCTCAATACCTTCTAAGGCAGGTTGAATCACTATATCGGCAAGTTTGAGTGATTTTTTGGTATTTTGTACCAAGGCCACATCAATACTTTGATAGGTGACTGCCACCACTGAGGATTGCTCATTAACTTGAGCCAGTGGTGAGGAGATGTTGACTGCTATAACTATGTCAGCACCCATTGCTTTAACCACATCAACTGGTAAGTTATTGAGCATACCACCATCAACTAACATCCTGTCTTGGTGTTTGACAGGTCCAAACACCAATGGCACCGCCATGGATGCACGCATTGCCATGGCCAAATCGCCATGATCAATGACATAGGGTTCTCCCTCATTCAAGTCGGTAGTAACGGCTCTGTAGGGGATAGGGAACTGGTTGAAGTCTTGTTCATTGAATGTCCCAACCAAGCGTTGTAGCTCCAGCATCACTTTGTGGTCACTGGCCAACCCAGTGCCTGATTTGGCACCATCTTTAGATATACCAATCTCTAAATCAGCAAAGTAATCTTTTTCTTCTTGCCGTTGTTGGTAATCTTTAAGGATCCTTTTGGGAGAAGGTTTTAATGCGTTATCCCAATCGACTGATTTGATGGCCCACTCTAAATCTTCAGGACTCATGCCAGTGGCATACAGGCCGCCAACAATGCTACCCATAGAAGTGCCAGCTATATAGTCAATTGGAATGTGCTTCTCTTCTAAAGCTTTCAAGACACCGACGTGGGCCATGCCGCGTGCACCGCCGCCTGATAAAGCGAGGCCAATCTTAGGCCTGTCTTTCGCCCACAGCAGGACAGTTGGCATGAGTAATAAGCACAAAGTCAGGTATTTATGTAATTTAGCTGGTCGCATTTATTATGTTCTGGTTTTTCATGGCTAGTCTTTCAACACAATACTGATTCTAATCAATCTTTGTGAGCAACACCACAATAAATGCTCAAGCAAGAAGCTCTTAAGTCAAAAATAACAAAACTCTTTGATATCCATGTAAGGGTCACTGGGGTCTGCGAGGTGATTCAATGGTTAGCATCATCTCAAATGAACCTTCTTTGTTATAACCAGTCACTTTGACTGAATCGCCTATGGTGCGTGAAAGCAGTAATCTCGAGTATTCGTCGAAATTGATTACAGGTTTGTCGTTGATGTGAGTGATGATGTCACGTGGTTTGATTCCCGCTTTATCAGCAGAAGTTTGGTTTTGGACTTTGGAGACGACTATGCCCAATGGAGGTATGGGTATGCTGTAGATGACATGACCAGAGGGTTGGACAAACTGGAGCCCCAGCCAACCTCTTTTGACTTCTCCATGTTTAATCAATTCATTGACTACTTGAACGGTGATACTGGATGGGATGGCAAAATTAATACCTTCAGCCCAAATCTGACTGTAACTGTTTGAGCTGATACCAACCACTTGTCCCAGTGGGTTAATTAATGGTCCTCCTGAATTGCCTTGATTAATGGCTGCATCGGTTTGGATGTAGTTTTCTAATTGATTTTTTCGATCTCCTACACCACCGCGAAACCGACTGTCTGTTAAACCTTTTCTGCCTGTGGCACTGACAATCCCCATAGATGCACTTTGATTCAAGCCAAATGGGTTGCCAATTGCCAAGACTACATCTCCGGTATTGATTAATTCACTGTCCGTAAATTCAGCTGGGGTCAGGTTGTTCGCATCTATTTTTATCACTGCCAAATCTGTGAGTTCATCTTCGCCAACAAACTTAGCATCAAAGGCCTGGTTATCCCATAAGAAAACCAACACCCTTGTTGCTTTGTCAATGACATGTTTGTTGGTTGCGATGTGACCGTCAGCCGAAATGACCACACCAGAACCTAAATAACTTTTGGTTAAGTTAGGTGCCCGAGGTGATACGCCCATGGGCGATTCCAGTCGTTCATTGCTTTGGGTGTAAATGCTCACGACAGATGGTGTTATTTTGTTGATGGCAGGGGCGTATGAAAATAGCAGCTGTGGTTGTTGGATACCGCTTGGGTTGTTTTTGAGTTGGCCACTGAATAATATATATAGGAAACCACAGGCTAATCCAATGACCACATATTTGATGATAAAAGTTAAGTGTGATTTCATGTTTTTTTAAAAGGGTTGGTGGTATTTAATATTGTATAGAATGTGGTTTGATCTGGCAGTATTCATTTTACTATTGACAGTCAAAAGCATATGCTAGTTCACATCGAATTGTAACTGAGTTGGCAGATGGGCTCAAGCTTCAGGTTTTATGAAGAATAGTGTTTAATTTATAGATTAAATTTCAGCTTGGCTATGAAAAAACATTAAAATCTTGTAAAATCACGCCGATTTTATTAATAGATTCAACTTGTGAGTGACATCTCCTTGCAAGGTAATATTCAACAGGGGTTAATTCAATGACTGATAATGTCAATAAAAGTCGTCGCACTTTATTGCTCAGCACTGGCGCAGTTGGAGTGGTTGGAGCGGGTTTCGCAGCGGTTCCATTTCTCAAGTCCTGGCTGCCATCTGAGCGTGCCAAAGCTGCCGGTGGACCGGTAAAAGCAGATATTTCAAAACTTGAAACTGGACAAATGCTCAATGTCATGTGGCGGGGGCAGCCGGTATTTGTGGTGAATCGATCGAGTAAACAAACCAAAGTTTTAGAGTCATTGAATGACAAGCTTAAGGACCCTGATTCTGAAGGCAGCGTTCAGCCTGAATATGTGAATAACATTTTCCGTTCAAGGCAAGAAAACTTGTTGGTCGTGGTGGGTATTTGTACACATTTAGGGTGTTCGCCTAAATATTACCCAGATTTGGTGCCACAACAATTTGATGCAGAATGGAAAGGTGGTTTCTTTTGTCCTTGTCACAGTTCAAGGTTTGATATTTCTGGGCGTGTATTCTCAGGTTCTCCAGCCAGTCGTAATTTGGACGTACCTCCATACGCATTTTTAGATGATAATACCATCGAAATAGGTAACGATGGGGAGCAAGTATAATGGGTAAAATTGCCAGTTCAAGCAGTAAAGGTGGTTTCAGTGGATGGATCAACGCCAGATTACCAGTCACTCAGTTTTATAAGGATCACCTGTCTGAATACTATGCACCCAAGAATTTTAATTTCTGGTATTTCTTTGGTTCATTGGCCCTTTTGGTATTGGTGAACCAAATATTAACTGGTATTTGGCTGACCATGCACTATAAACCTGATGCTGCACAGGCCTTTGGCATGGTTGAATACATCATGCGTGATGTACCTTGGGGGTGGTTGATTCGATACCTTCACACCACGGGCGCGTCGGCATTTTTTGTGGTGATTTATTTTCACATGTTCCGTGGTTTGCTCTATGGTTCATACAAAAAACCCCGAGAGTTGGTATGGATCATAGGTATGGTCATTTACTTGGCATTAATGGCTGAGGCCTTTCTTGGTTATGTGTTGCCGTGGGGTAACATGTCATATTGGGGTGCTAAAGTGATCACACAACTCTTTGGAGCTGTGCCTTTTGTGGGTGATGCTTTGGTTGAATGGGTGCGTGGTGATTATGTGATTTCAGATGCGACTTTGAATCGTTTCTTTGCCTTGCATGTCGTGGCCTTGCCCTTAGCTATTGTGGCTTTGGTCGTATTGCACATCGCTGCCTTACATACAGTGGGTTCAAACAACCCAGAAGGCGTTGACATTAAAAAGCATAAAGATGAAGCTGGTAAACCGCTAGATGGAATACCTTTTCACCCATATTACACGGTTAAAGACATTTTTGGGGTAGGTGTATTCTTGCTCATATTCCTGTTTGTTGTGTTTGTGAAACCTGATATGGGCGGTTTATTCTTGGAACATGACAATTATGTTCCAGCTGATCCGTTGGTCACGCCAGCGTTAATTAAACCAGTGTGGTATTTCACGCCTTTTTATGCCATGTTAAGAGCGGTGCCAGATATGCAGTTGGGCGCTTTGATCATGTTTGCAGCGATCATAGTACTGTTTTTCTTACCCTGGTTAGATCGTTCGCCCGTTAAATCAATTCGATATCGCAGATGGCCATTTAAAGTCATGTTAAGTTTATTCGCTGTGGCTTTTGTGGTCTTAGGTTGGTTGGGCATGCAAGGTGCCACTGAATTGTATAAACTGATGGCTCAAGTGTTGACAGCATTTTATTTCTTTTACTTTATTTGGTTGTTCATTTACAGTGGAAACGAAAAATACCATGAAGTACCTAGCAGAATAGAGGACCACTGATGAAAATTTTATTGTTGATATTGATGAGTTTAGTTGCTGTTTCTAATTCAATGGCTGCCGGAGGAGACTATTACATCGGTGAAAAGGTACAAACCAATATCAGGTCTGTAGACTCTTTAAGAAATGGTGCTAAGACCTACATGAATTATTGTTTGGGCTGTCATTCCATGGATTTTCAACGGTATAACCGTGTGGCTGATGACTTGGGCTTAACGGAAGATGAAATGATGAATGG
>CALDFB010000018.1 GCA_937942365.1 uncultured Marinicella sp.
GTTCGGTCAGTTGTTTATAGCTCATAATACATTTTCCTTTGGTAGAGAAAAATCGTTAACTATAACAGCTGATCGACTTCCTCTGGAAATTGCACTTATTATCCGAATCTAAGCAATTGAAAATAACCAGTTTTCTCTAAAAATAACATTGTTATGAGTGTTTTTTTGCTTATCTGACGTTCAGTTAGGTAAGAAATTAAAAAGTGAGGGCATTATGTATTTATTGGTTGCATTTATATTAAGTGGTTTATTCATCGCAGATGAAACAAAGAAACAAGGTAGCACGGTAGTGACAGTTGGTTCATCATTAGATTGTGATTTCTCCAGCATTCAGGCTGCGATTGATTCAAATCCGGATGAAATCAGAGTGTCAGACTCTGGCGGGTCCGATTATAACGAAAATTTACTAATTGAGAATCAAAACCTTGTCATGAACGGCGCATTCTTGGATTGTTCTGCAGCAGCCAATGGCAATGAAAATGGTTTCCGATCTTTCGTAGATGGTGATGGCACAGCGCTGCCAGTGATCAGGATCATCAGCGACAGCCAGCGACACAGCGTGGTGATTAAAAACATGTCTTTTTCAGGCGGCACCGGGTCAGCAACACTGCCTGGTGGTGGGCTCATCACCGAACAAGCAGACTTACAATTGTATTTAGAAAACCTGTCCTTTTTTGACAACAACGGTATTTCTGGAGGGGCGATTGCCATAATGGATGGTGATACCGATGTGCAAGCAATTGATTTACAGATAACTAATAACAATGCAGCACAAGGCGGGGGTATTTATTGTACGGGTCAAAACAACAGCTTCATTCTTAGCGACAGTGGCAACTCAGATATGGGCATATTCACCAACAATGCCACCGATGGTGATGGAGGTGGAGTGTTACTAACCCAAGGCTGTGAATTCACCAGTTATATGGGCTCTGCAGTCAGTGATACTTTCAGCGATTTCAGAGGAATTAATCGCAACACAGCCGATGGGAAAGGAGGGGGGATAGCGGTAGAGAGTGGTGCTAAGCTTTATTTAAAAGGGTATCAAGATTGCATCAATGGTGAATGCATCGGTAACAACCAAGATGCAGTTACCATTGGCGAAAATGTAGCTGATGGAGTTGGTGGTGGTGTTTCTGCACAAGGAATGGGTACAGTGATTGAAGCCTATGCATTTAATATTCATGGTAACAGTGCCATCAGTGGTGCAGGCATTTCAGTGGAACAAAATGCCCAGTTAATTACTGATAAATTAGTTAATTCGTGCTGGAGTGATGTCGCTTGCAATCAAATTAATAACAACCAAGCTTCATTTACTGGAGGGGCTTTATATGCCCAATCTGGTGCGGACTTGCAAGTATCCAAAACATTCCTCACCCGGAATCGAGCAGATCTGGCTGTGGTGGCTTCAGTTTGGGGTAACGCTCAATTGAAATTCGACAGCAGTGTGGTGGCTTTCAATGCCAACTTAGCTACTGGTGGTTTCGATGATGAATACCTGTTTAATGTCTTCAGTGGGGGGCTGTTAGATGTTCGCTTCAGTACCATCACCAGAAATCATGTAGTTACTGAAATGATCCGCAATGGTGGCACTCAAATCAACTTAACTGGATCCATCATTTATGGCCCTGGTCTCGACATCTACACCAGTGTTCCCAGTGGTTCATTAAGCGCTGATTGTCTGGTGCTTAATGAGGGGGTAACGGTTACAGGTTCTAATATTTTGGTAGGAGATCCAAATTTTATAGCCCCTGTTAATAGCAATTTTCAGTTGTCTTCAAATTCAATTGCGATAGACATGTGTGCCCCAGATACATCAGTGTTGACAGATTTGGATTTGGTAGCACGCGGATTTGACGTGGCCAATATTCCTGATGCCGACGGTACTTATGATGCAGGGGCCTACGAATATAGATCGGATCTGATATTTGGCAACGGCTTTGAGCTTATTGACTTGGCCCAACACCCATAGTATTCACGATTGGCTTTATCTGATTCAAGTTGATAGTTTTACAGGGCTGATAAAACCGGACAGTCAGGTACTCAACTTGTTTTCTCGCGCAATCACGCTAATCACCGATTATTAAGAGGAAGTAAAAAATGAAATCATATATATCCAGTCATGTAATTAAAGTTGTTTTTTTAGTAACCGCTTTGTTAATGTTTAGTTTGGCATTTGCTGAAAAACCTAAAATAAATAACGAGACAAACAAAAGCTTAAACGGTTATGTTGAAATTTGAGGATCCTGTCAAAATGGTAGGCAATTTTGTCGAGTATTTCATAATAACAGAGTTATATATCGATATTTTTTACCATGCAATTTCAGCATTGTATCCGCAGATAAAAAATTAGAAGCAAAAGATTCTTTAGATGTTTTTCAAAAAGAAACTGATGTGCTTGCTCCTATTTGGCTCAGTAAAATAGCCAGTACATGATAGATTGTAAATGAACTAACTCAACATGACATGATGTAATTTCTCTTAGCCGGCAATTTCATCAAATGAATAAAAAACCCACCTTAATGGTGGTTTTTTTATTTCGAATGAGTGAATTTGAGGTCCTTTGGCGTTTATGTGGTCAAGCTAATCATACAAAAGGAGGACAACATGAAAATAGAACGTTATTTATATTTCTTTATGGCTACCAGTGTTGCATCTGCACAGTTCGATGCTGATTTGAGTTCAGACTTACAGTTGGCAGAACGTGTGAATCGAGATTTATTGTTATTCAAACAACTTGAAAACTATCAAAAAAACCAAGGTAGCAATTTTCTGACAGTGGGCGGCGGTGGCTCATGTGATACCAATGCCATTCAAAATGCTCTGGATGCGAATGTAGAGGAGATCAGGGTGGCCAGTGATCAAGTATATTTTGAGAACATTGTTATAGACAATCAAAGTGTCATGCTCAGAGGTGGTTTTGCTGATTGTGATGATGCCAATATTAACAACCAAACAACTTTATACTCTCAAATTAATGGAGGTGGCATTGATACAGTGATTAAAGTACAAGGCAATTCTCAGCAAAACACAGTGGTGCTGGAAAATTTAGACATCAGAAATGGTTTCAGCGTAACGGGTAATGGAGGTGTGCGCGTATCTCAGAACCCTTCATACAGCGGCAGTGTTTATATTGTTGATTCAATCGTACAGTTTAATAGCACCAATGGCAGAGGTGCGGGTATTGGTTTTGTTAGCTTTACTGACGATATTGATTTAGTTATCAGTAATACCCAGGTCGTTAATAATACATCTGCATCAGGAGTAGGTGGTGGTTTGAACTGTTTTGGAAGTCGTGCATCGGTCGTTTTGGCAGGCGATACACAGATTAACTTTAATTCGGCAGAAATAGGCGTTTCATTTCCGAATGGAAATGGCGGAGGCATGGCACTTGAGAGTGGTTGTGATGTTTCTATTCATGCGGGTGTGAACATTGAAAATAACAAGGCGGAAAGAGCAGGTGGCGGCATCCATATTTCTGGCGATGCGAATGTGGTCATCTTGGGTCGGGAGTATTGTAATGATGGCGTATGTGTTGGTGTTGACGGTCAGGCAGTAGAAGTGAGTAATAATCGAGCAGGTTTCCCCGCTTTGGATAATGATGGCGGTGGTATATTTTTAGCTGGCACTACTGGTGCACAGACATCTTTGCTTCAGGCATATGGAAGCTTACACCTAAGGGATAACCAAGCTCGTTTAGGTGCTGGCATCTACGTTGATGGTGCCAATATATTATTATCAGGAAGTGTACAGGACTATTGTGTGAATAGCATGCGATGTATCCTTTTTTCAGGTAACAAGACCAGTTCTGACAATGGTACAGGAGGTGCTATCTATAGTAAGGACAGTGTCATCAATATAAATCACGCTTTTTTTGAGGACAACAGAGCGGATACAGCCACAGCTATATACACCACAGGCCAGGATACTGTTACTCGAATTGAAAACAGTGTGTTCACACATAACGGCAATGATGGAGTCGGTGGTTTCAATGACTTGTATGTATTGCGAGCTTTTAGTGGGGCAAGATTCGATATTGCATACAGTACTTTTGCCGATAATCATGCCAACACCATATTCGGCATTAATAACAGTTCGAATACTTTGAACCTGTCTTCTTCTATCGTGCACGATCCAAGTTCGGGAGATGTCTTGGTTAACAATAATGCCAATATTCAAATCAATTGTGTCATGGCCCACGAGGTGTCATCGATTTCAGGAAATCTTTTGTCGTTAAATAATCCTGACTTTGTTGACCGATCCAACCGGGATTTTCATTTATCAGCTTCATCACCGGCAATAGACTATTGCAATGAGTTAGGCATGACCATTTTCGCCTTAAGAGACATTGATTTTGAATCACGGGGTTTTGATGATCCTAATGTGGTCAATAATTTTATCAATTCGTTTTATGACATAGGTGTTGATGAATTCAGGGATTTAATTTTTGCCAATGGTTTTGAACCAGTATTTAACTGAGCTTGCTACATAAAAAAGGTTAAGACAATAGGCTATTGATGATTCATTTTTAGTCAGTTAAGTGTTTTTTAATATTTGCCTATCGTTTGTTGACTGAATAAAATAAATGAAGGGTTATGTGATTAAGAAAAAATAATATGTGGCTCCAATTGGCCCTTATTGATTTAGGTACAGATGAATACATCGTTTTTGATTTGACCTTTAAAATTGGGTTTGATTCAGTTGTCTAGATCAGGGTGTTGATTGACAGCTTTTTAGCAACGGGCTGTTTTGCCCTATTAACTTGATGAGTTGATTGCGGTTTTTTTCTAACATTTCGTTGCCTTCTTTTAATGGTTTATCTACTAAATGAGTGCGAGCAAGTAAACATTTTGCTTTAAGTATTTGATGGTGGTTCACTGGAAAAGCTTTTTCCAGAAAAGGTATATAGTCAGTTAGTAATTGTTTCGCTTGATTGGTTTGGTTTGACCGAATTAATATTTCCGCAAAATCAATGGCCAGCAAGGCTGATGCAACTTCGTTTGGTGGCATATGTTTTAACCATTGATTGAGGCTTTGTTGAGCGATCTCAACGGCCTTCTGAGATTGATTTAACTGGGATAAAATGGTTGCTTCCATCATGTGATGTTTTTGTAAGGCGGGGTGGTGGCTTTGGAAATCTGCTTCTAATAGCTTTATGCTCTCTTGTTGGGTGGATAAAGCTTCATTGTTTTTTCCTTTTGCGGCCTGAAAACGTGCCAACATGTTTAGGTATACAGGCTCCTCACCAGATTCATTGCGTGTCGATAATTGGTTAAGCTTTTGGTCAAATTTTCTTAAGTGCCTTTCGCTTTGTTCCGATTTGCCTTGAATGTGAGTGATGCCGAACATAATTTCTAAACCACTATAAACATATCGGTCTTGTTCCGAATCAATTAAATTTTGGGCCAATATGCTGGCTGCATTTAATTCACCCATAGCAGCTTTAGCCGTCGCTAGATGTACCTTCGTAAACAGTATAAAGCCATGTTTTTCATCGAAGAAAGCTTTTAGATTAAACAATATTTCTTCAGCAACAGCAATGCTTTGCTTATAACGTCCAAGTACATTGAGTGGTTTTAAAATATAGGTGTATGCTGTATTTCGAGTCATGTGTTCTTTACCAAGAACTTGAGTGGCTATTTCTATGGCATCCACCATTATTGATACAGCAGCAGTAAAATCCCCTTGGTAATATTTCAACGAAGAATATTGTTGAAGGATACCTATATAGTCAGGATGTTCTTTACCAGTTGTTGCGGCTGATATTTCTAAAGCCTTTGCCAGGCTATTTCCGGCTGCATCATATTTCATCATTCTTCTTTGTAATCGACTAAAAGAAGTCAAAACCTTGACTAAATGATGACTTTTTTTACCAAATATTCTTTCGGTTAGATCAAGAGATAACAGATAATTTTTTTCTGCTTCTACATAACGTCCAGTATCAGAATATAAAATGCCAAGATAGAATCTGTGGATACTTTTTATATTGAGGAATTCAGGTGTTTCTTCATTAATGAGGGGCATGACTTGTATTAGATAGTTTTCAGCTTGCTGATAATCGCTTTGTTGTAGAGCGTTGGCGCTCAGCTTTTGTAATATATCTATTTTATTCAACTGAGCAGTTTCAGCATCCAAAGAATCTACAATTGACAGGGCCAAGTTGGCTGTTTCATTGGCTTTTTCATATTGTCCGTCCGCAAATAAATATGAGTACAACTCCATCAACATACTTGGATGTAATAAATCAGCTTTTTGGGCTAACTTAACTGCTTTTTCATTCATTAACAGTGCAGCTTTAGGATTACCCAGGTTGTATAATATAACTGACCTTTCTAATAGAGCGTCAATCAATAAAGCGGGTTCATTGGCTTTAAGTTGCTCTGCCTGCTTTATGGCTCTCTGAGAAAGTAGGTCGCTTTTTTCGAGTTCACCCAAGTTCAAATAAGCTGAACTCATCAATGTTAACAACCTGATTTGAATTTGTGGTTGTTGATTGAGTGCATCAATTTTTTCCTCGCTTTCTGATAAAACTTGTTTAACCGTAATTTCCTCACCACCCGATTCACGCGGGTCAGCTTCCGTGATCATTTCAATCAGAAACTTTGAGATTTGTTCGGCGGTTTGTGCTTCAGTGTTGGCACGCAGTTCAGCTTGTTTGGTATTTTCCAAACTGAATAAGGCAAAGGTTAAACCACCAGACAATGCCAAGACTGCAAGCATCGAAGTACTGACCACCAACCAATGGCGCCGGAGGTATCGATTCAAACGATAACCCAGGCTCAATTTTCTGGCCTTGATAGGTCGATGTTCTAAATAAGCACTGAGGTCTGCCTCCAATTCATTGACCGCATGGTACCTTTGTGCTGGTTCTTTGTTTAGGCACTTAAGCACAATGGTGTCTAAGTCACCTTTGAGTTTCTTCATCAAGCTCGCCGGCTGTGTACTTCTGTTATTGGCAATTTGCTTGCTTGATTGGGTGTCTTTTTTACCAGTTTGTGACATGCGTTGACTGGGGCTTAACGGTTGTTCATCGACCACCTTAGATTTTACTTCAGCGACACTGGCATCTTTAAGTTGTACAGCTTGCTGGCCGGTTAACAGTTGATACAAAACCAAACCCAATTGATACACGTCTGATGCCACGCTCATACCATGGCCTAAGATTTGTTCAGGACTGGCATACTCAGGAGTCATGATCATTTGTTCCCTAGCCGTCACTTGAGGGTTGAGCTCATCGATTTTGAGTATTTTAGCAATACCAAAATCCAATAACTTGGCTTGGCCAGTGTCAGAAATCAGGATGTTCGATGGCTTGATGTCTCGGTGGAGCACCAACTGGCCATGGGCATAACTGACTGCTTGGCAGACCTCAATAAAAAGTTCGATGCGTTGTTTGATGTCTAAATTTTGGGCATCACAGTATTTGATGATGTTTTCACCTTGTAGGTACTCCATGGCAAAGTAGGGTTCGCCTGATTCAGCGGTGCCACCATCTAGCAGTAAGGCTATATTGGGATGTTTTAAACCAGCCAATATTTGCCTTTCAGCGATGAAGCGCTCAGCAATGGCATCGGTTTTAAGTGATCCGGAGATCAGTTTAATGGCCACTTGTTGATCGAATTGATCATCGGCTCTTTCGGCCAAATAAACCGAGCCCATACCACCTTGGCCCAGTTCTTTTACGATTTTATAAGGCCCTATGCGGGTGCCTTGGTGATATTGGGTAATTATCTGTTGGCTGGTTTGGGCTATTTGTTCGGTGAAATCAGCAGAGTCATGGTGAGAAGCGTTAAGTAGTTTCAAGACCTCTGCTTTGAGTTTTGGTTGATCAGCACAAGCTTGATCCAAAAAAGCATCCACTTCATCAGCAGGTATTCTTTGCGCCTGATGGAATAGTTGTTGAAGTTTCTCCCAATCTATGTTGCTCATTTTTTAAACACTCCAATCAATGTGTTTAAAGAAAGACTGAATTATGATTAATTTCCCGGCTTAAAAGTCA
>CALDFB010000019.1 GCA_937942365.1 uncultured Marinicella sp.
ATCAGAAGCTTGATGTTTTTAGGTAAATATACTGCGGTCCAATATACAAAAAATGCCACAAAAGTTAACATCAACAGGTTTAACGGATTTCTGAGTTTATCCAATTGATTTTGTTGTGACATCGTTTCAAACAGAAAACCATAGTATGCCACCTCATCCGTTCCTTTTTGCAGACTCATGGGAGTTGGAAATGCATTGTTATAATCTGTGATGATTATGACCTTTTTATGATGAAACATTCTTGGGTCTACTTTTTGGTTGATGACGTCTTCAAAGCTAGTTGATGGCAAATAACCAGCACCAAACATGTAATTGATAAAAATGGGCTCTTTGACACGATCTATAAAGTGTTCAGTAATATCATCTTTTTCTAAAGGCAAGTAATTTCGAACGATTCCAGAGGAGAAATTTGGATAGTTTGCTACATATGAATTTGAAAACAATGTTCTTTCGCTGATCAGCATACCTGAGTCATCGACTTTGAATGGTTCAACAATAAAAACAGAAGACTGGTCTTTCAATTGCAAATTTACCGATTCAACGCCATTGTTGATAACAAAAACCTCATGCGCTTTCCATTCAAAAAGCGATGACAGTAGTGAATTCCAAGCACCTTCTCTGCCGATTGGTTTTGTTATTTTTACAGTAATAAAATCAAAGTTTGTGTTTGTCTTTATGGCATTTTGTTGATAATAATCATATATAGGGCCATTGAATCTATTGAAAACACCAACTACACTTAAAACAAAAACGAGAATAATTATCGCTAAAATTGCCATTAATTGTCGTGAAATTCGCCACTTCATCATCGATGATTTTCCTGATGTCTTATCTTAAGTGCACCGAGTATTTGATACCTAAAATGAATAGCACAGAGTTTTGCTCTATTCCTGAATAAAATTAAAAGTATAATATCACTTTTAATTAAGGGGTGAGGTTATAGAAAACCAACCCAAAACCTTCTACTTTCACCCTATCAATGTGTTACTTCGGCTTCTCTCATTCAGGTATCATAATTTGCTTATCTTTCCAAGTTTGTGATGAATTGTTAAATATCTTGTCATTTTTACCAAAGTGGTTGAATAAGTTGCTCAATTACCTAACTAAGAACTGAATAATGTTTTATTGTACCTTTCTATAAATCCGCTAATTTCAAGGCACAAACCTCTTAAATCAAAATAATTAAAGCTTCAATGACGTCTTTAAGTATTTTATTTATAAATAGGTCATTTAGCTTTCTTCAATCGAACTGGTAGAAGGGTGTAGGACCCCAATGATTAAATTATCTGGGTTTTATAGAATGAATCAAGATTGATAGGTTATATGCTGTGTTTATCTAAGAACAAAGACACCCTACAAGCCACAGAACCTGTGCCACCAGTTAATAAAATCATTTTATGCAAAATAACTAGGCTAGATTTATAAAAAGTGTTCCTTGGCTACACGAGATTATCCAATCATACTTGGTTCAACACTTGAGGTATAACTCAAAATCTTATTTGTAAGCAATCATAAAAACTGTTGTAAAAAGGTTACCCACGCAAAGCAGTCACCTCAATCTCTATTTTCATCGCATCATCGATTAACCCAGCTTCAATCATGGTCGCAGCTGGTAGGGTGTTTGACAAGTACTGTTGCATCACAGGTGCACAAGCTTTGAAGTCTTTTTTATCAGGTAAAATGTATTTAATTCGAACCACATTCGTCATGTGGCTACCGGCTTCTGCTAGTGCGGCTTGGATGTTTTTAAAACATTGCTTGGTTTGTTCAACGACACAATCACTGATACTCATGGTGTCATAATCATAGCCAGTGGTGCCTGATACCAGGACCCAATTTCCGACGACCACTGCACGTGAATAAGCAAACTCTTTTTCAAAGGACGAACCGCTACTGATGTGTTTTTTCATGTCATTTAAAGGTAAGAAAAATAAAAACTTAAGTATATCTGTTTCTTGACTGAACGTTTATTTAAAATGACTTTTTAATTCCTGATTTTTTTATGCGACCACAGTTATTCGTTCGAAATATCCATAAATGGCTTGGCTTGATTCTCGGTATTCAAATCCTGCTGTGGTTTATTAGTGGTTTTTTAATGAGCTTTATGCCCATAGATGAGGTGCGCGGAGAACATTTGCTCAAAACCACTGAGCTCAAAACAGTGAACCTCGATAACATTGATTTAAATCTAATCATTGATCAGGTTAATTCGCCCATTAAATCGCTTGTTGTGAAACCCTGGCTTGGACAAACAGTCGTTATGGCAACCACTACCAAACGCACATGGTTATTTGAAACACCCAGTATGAAACCTATTCAGCGTTTAACAGAATCACACATTGAGCATATTTTAAATACTCAACTTAAAAAAGGGTTTCAAATACAGAGCATCAAACGCCTTACAAAAGTTCCTAATGAAGCAAGAGGTCGCAAAGCACCATTATGGCAAGTGCAATTAACAGATGAGGAAAATACCCGCATTTATATTTCGGAACAAGAGGGTGAAATTGTGGCTAAGCGAACCAACCAGTGGCGCCTATTTGATTTTTTATGGATGTTACATATCATGGATTATGATGAACGAAGTGACTTTAATCATCCGCTGCTTTATATAACCGCTTTATGTGCTGTGTTATTTACCCTAACTGGGTTTGTTTTGTTATATTTTCGTTTTTGTAAAAGTGCTGTGATACAAAAATAAACATTTCATCACGTAACTCCCTCTGTGGTAAGAATACCTGCTTTGTTAATTACGACCTTTGCTCTTTTCTCAGTAATTGTAAAAAGATTAACCGAGTATAAAACCAATTATTTGTAATAAAAACAAAGATACAAGTTCTACTACATACAAGCAAAAACTCTTGGGAACTCACCCTTCCCAAGATTTGGCATCAATATTTATCTTACTCACATTTGGTTGTGTTTCCCCAGCACAAACCGAGGAGTTTTAGCCTTTTCGGTAAATATTGGCCTTGAGACCAAGGGGTTCTTTGTGAACCCCTTGTTTTCTCAGACCTTAAGGTTCAGTCCTCAGGGTTCATTTTTTATCTGGTGTCTCTTTCGGCATAATCAAACCCACAACTTTCCAGTCTGCTGTCAGTTTTTCTATGCTGGCTTTGCGTGTGAAGACCTTTAACTGTTTTCCATCTGGAGAAATACCAAACATTGGCGTTACCTTTCTACCATAACGGGCTAAATACTCCTTAAACCCAAACTCTTCTGTAAAAAGTGTGGTTTTAATTTTTGCACCTTGTGCTAATTGACTGGCTAATTTGGCATATGTCGTGTCCTTACTGAACAGGTGTCTAGCTTTGCCCTCTTTTGATACAGCGTGTTTTGATTCGTCTTTGTTTTTTTCATCGCTACTCAAAGTGAAGATGTTGGCCACTCCAAATTCGTTTTTGTAACGCGCCGCTGCCAAAAGATTGAGGTCTTTATTCATTGAAACTGCGATTAATTTACCCACGCCAATGAGGTCTAAATGATGGTCCGCATGTTCAGAAACCACATTACCATAATAAGTTTTAATGTCTTTCATGCGTGCTTCCTTGATATAACGCCAATGTGAATCACTTAACATGCATTCAAAACCATGTTTATTCAAGGCTTCTGCAATGGCAATGGCCACTGGATTACTGCCCACCATCAAAATGCCTCTAGACTCTGGATTCGCCACACCCAGCTTGTTCGCTAAAAAACCAGCTGTCGCAGATTGAAACACCACCGTGCCGATGATCACCATGAATGTCAATGAAACCAACAACTCACCTTCTGTGTACCCTTGTTGCTCAAGTTTTAAAGCAAACAAAGCCGAAACCGCAGCGGCTACTATACCTCTGGGCGCCACCCATGAAAGGACTATTTTTTCTTTTGTGGTCAATCCTGAACCCCATGTAGAGACGATGACTTTTAATGGCCGAGCTACAAACTGAATCACCAAAAATAACACAATTGACAGCCAACCAATTTGTAAAAACTGATCCAAATCTAATCGTGCGGCTAATATAATAAACAAACCAGAAATTAACAGCACGGTTAATGATTCTTTGAAATTCAAGATGTCTTCAACTGGTGTATTTTTACTGTTTGCTAGCCACATACCCATGACCGTTACCGTTAATAAACCAGACTCATGAGCCAATAGATCGGAAACGGCAAACACCGCAAAAACCAACGTCAGGGTGAATACGTTGTGTAAGTACTCTGGCAACCAATGTCTGCGCAAAACCAAGCCCATAAATGCGCCCGCTATGGCACCCAAGACACAACCCACCAGCAGTATCCAACCAAAATCAAGAGCCACTTCAAATAAACCAGCAGCACCTTGTTGTGATGAAATGATGAAGTTAAAAACCAACACGGCCAATAAAGCACCCAAAGGATCAATCACTATCCCTTCCCAACGAAGTACGTTGGCCACTTTTTTGTTCAGTTTTAAAATCCGCAACATCGGTACAATTACCGTTGGTCCGGTCACCACCACCAAAGAACCAAATAACAAAGACATCAACCAGGATAAACCTAATAACCAGTGGGTAGCCAGTGCTATGGTTAACCACGTCACCAACATACCGACCGTTACCATTCTTCGAACCACTGATTCTAGCCCGCGGATTTCTCGAAAATTAAGCGTCAGTGCCCCTTCAAACAATATCACCGATACCGCCAAAGAAACCATGGGAAACAGCAGGTCTCCAAACAACAGATCCGGATCAATCAAGCCAGTGACCGGTTTACCCAAAACTATTCCCAACAGCAATAACAACAATATAGAAGGCAACTTCAACCACCATGCCAACCATTGCGCCATGGAACCCAATATGCCGATAACGGCAATAGTTAACATGATGTTTTCTGTCATTTAGATTCTTTTTCCAATCTTCTGGCTTTCAGTTGATTGAGTTTCTTTGAATATCGGGATTGGACAATTTCGGTGATCACAAGTATCACAATCACAAAATAAAATGTGGCTTTACTCATTTGGGTTATTTCATGCCCAAAGAATTTTAAATGTGCTATGTGACCCGCCTCAGACAAAAGCATCACACCCACAATGAATAATATAAATAACCCAAGTACCTCATACATACGATTTTTCTGTAAAAATGTCGCTACTGTATCTGCCAACCAGACCATTAAACCAGCACCAATTAAAATGGCTGATGCCATAATGATGTAGTTGTCGGTTAAAGCCATAGCACTCAATATTGAGTCAAAAGAAAATACCACATTCATGGTTACAATCAGAATCAATGCCTTGGTAAAAGAAGACTTTTGTTTTTTCTCATGTTCTATATTTTCTTCTAACATCATCATATGCATGATTTCTTTCATGGCGGTATAAATAATAAAGATACCACCCAATAAAACAACCACTGCTCGCAGATTAAAAGTGCCTTCTACCACACCAACCCATGCAACTGAAAACAGCGGTTCGGTGAAGTACGACAGAATTTTAAGTAACAAAAACAACAATACTAAACGAAACAAAACGGCTAACCATATGCCCGTCTTTCTTAGTTTGGACTGCCTTGACTCTTCAACCCGTTGAGACTCAATAATGATATACAGTAAATTATCAAAACCAAGCACCGCTTGTAACATAACCAACATGCCTAGGGTGAGCAAGTTTTCTATGGTGAATAATCCTTCCATCTCCGACCTCGAGTAATAAAACAATCATTGTTAACTTTCTAAAGTCCTTTTTCAAGTGCTTTTTAGGTCTTCAACACCCTCAGCACATTGGTTTCTTTCTGTTACTTTTGATTTTTTGCTTGAATGCTTTTCATCACCAGAAAAATTCCGCCCAACACCAATAATGCAGACCACAACAACCTTTCAGTTATTGTTTCACCCATGACCAACCAACCTCCCAAAGCAGCCAATACAGGAACAAGCAGTTGTAACACTCCTGCTTGGAAAACCTTTAATTTAGGTAAAACCACATACCACATAACGTATCCTAAGCCAGAGGTCACCGCTCCAGAACAAATAGCCAGTACCATGCCTTTATCTGTCCAGTTAATTGGTTGAGTAAACATTAAATTAAATAACAACACCAAAGGAAAACTATAAATAAAGTTCTTTGTTGTTTCTAATAACGGCCTTTTTACTTTTCTACCCTCAAAGGTATAAAGCCCCCAAGCTATGCCTGCACCTGCCATCAATACAAAACCTGATACAGATGGTGTTCCCCATGCTGGAACCAACCAATACACCAGGCCAATAAAAGCCATTAAAATACCTAAACTTTCATACAAAGTTGGCTTTTGGTTTATACACCAGCCACAAAATAACAAAGTCAGTTGTACGAAACCAAATAAAATCAATGCACCACTTCCTGTCTCTAGTACTAAATAGGCCAAAGAAAATAACCAAGCATACAAAAAAAGCATGGTGGACCCAATCACTTGATTCCAACTGGGTTTCAAAGAAGCTTTTGGAACAGACTTGTTGCTAATTAAGAATATGACCAACAATGTTATGGCAGCAGCAAACATTCTCACCAAGGTAAACCCATTAGCATCAATTAATTCACCTTTAAGCGCTAATCGACACAACAATGAGTTACCTGCAAATGCCAGTAGCACAAACACCACCTGAAAGGTTGTTTTAATCAAGAATCAAACTCATACAACAACGGATTACTCGGTACGGCATTGAGACATAATCGAGGTAGTTGAAGGTTCAGTAAATAAACACCGTCTTTTATTGCCTCTGGCACATATATCATTTCTGTGATGGTTTTATGCTGGTGTTGGTTTTCATCTGATTGATGAGAGCCAGATTGAATATTCCAAAATATTCGGTGGTTACTTAATAAGCCCTCATCATGAAGCCGATCAACTGACGGCATATCAACCAATAAGTGTTCGACTTCGGTGTGATTGACCAACCATTGCATGGCTTGGTTGCTGAAATATGGTGGTTGGCTGGCGCCAGAATAAACTTTATCTTTCTTACTTTTATCATTAGGTAAAGTTCTGATAATTAAGGCCTTTACACCCAAAAGTAAAGAATTCCTTACGGCTGTAAAATCACTTTTTCTTATGATTATGTCATCTGGACTAAGCGGCGGTTGATAGGTGTCATCATTTCCTTTCAAGCTTGACACTTTCTGTGGGGATATCGTTAATAAATAAGCTGCCATCAATGGCTGTTTAATAACTTCATGAGGTGCCATTAGTTGATCAATGATGTGCGAAATACTTTCGGTGTGTGTGCCATTACAATGCGGATTAAACGTAACCTGTTCGGCATTACAAGAACCACCTTGTTTTGTATCACCTATAAACTCACCAGACCTCATGGGTGAGGCTGTGGCTAAATCCGCACCAAAATGGTTGGGTTGGGGCCCATCAAACTGTAACGGTATCGCGATCGAAACAGGCGCTTTGTTTAAGTTAATCTGAACCTTCATTCAACAAAGTGTGATTGATTTAAGTTCAACCACTCCAAAGCAGTACCTGCAAGCAAACGACTTTTCATTTCATCAGAATAGGGCATTGAGTTAATAAGCTTACCAGGTTGTAGCTCCCCCAAAGGAAAAGGATAATCAGTTCCTAAAGCCAAGCGCTCATGGCCCATAAGTTTTACGATGTAATCCAAAACACCTGGCTCATGAACCAAGGTATCCAAATAAATTTGCTTTAAATATTTACGTGGGCTAGTGGGGTTATCAACGGCCACCAAATCAGGCCTGACCTCAAAACCATGCTCGATGCGCCCTATACTTGCTGGAAAGCTACCACCTCCATGCGCAAAAGCAATGCGTAAGTGAGGTAAGCGCTCAAGTACACCGCCAAAAATCATTGAACAGATGGCTAATGATGTTTCTGCCGGCATACCAACCAACCAAGGCAGCCAATAATCCTGCATTTGTTCCTTACCAACCATATCCCAAGGGTGAACAAAAATCGCCGCCCCCAAATCTGCTGCGGCAGCAAATACATCAAACAGCTCTGGAGCATTTAAATTCCACTGGTTCACATGTGAACCAATTTGCACGCCCGCCAATCCCAGCTCATTCACACAACGCTCTAACTCCTTGATCGCCAAATCCGGTGCCTGCATTGGTAGTGTGCCCAAACCTACAAAACGCCTTGGGTTGGTGGCCACTTGTTTGGCCATATCGTCGTTAAGAAACTTCGCTAAATCATAGGTATCTTTGGCTTTAGCCCAGTAACAAAACATCACCGGTACCGTTGAAAGCACTTGGACATGAACACCATGTTGATCACAATCTGTTAAACGCACAGCTGGATCCCAACAGTTTGACTCTATGTCTCTGAAATGACGCCCATCTTGTACCATTTTCGCACAACCACAACCAGTATGTTCAAGTTGAACAAAACCACCATATCCATACTTTTCGCGTAAGTTAGGCCATTTTTCCGGTAAAATATGGGTGTGTATATCTATTGTTAACATCACAAGTCTAGCTTGTTTGTATCAGGCATCACTGTCCCACACTGGTTGCAAGTTCGCAGTTCCACATCCGCAAAAAATCTTTCAAACACTGGAAAAAAATCTTTTTCTATATTTTCTAAAGTGAAGTATTCTTCAAACAACATGTGGTTACAGCTTTCGCAAAACCACATCAAACCATCCTTTTCATGAACCAATCTTTTGCGTTCCACCACCAAACCTATGGAGTCAGCATATCGAATGGGTGAATGGGGTATACGCGGCGGCAATAAAAAAACTTCACCGGCCTCTATGGAGTAGTCCACAACTGAACCATCTTGTTGGGTTTTGAGCAACATCTCACCCTCCAACTGATAAAAGAACTCGGGGCCTTCATCATAATGATAGTCACGCCGCCCATTCGGGCCACCAACCACCATAACAATAAAATCACCTTCATCAAAAACCTGTTTGTTACATATAGGTGGTTTAAGTTGTGCCCTGTGTTTGTCTATCCAGTTTTTGAAATTAAACGGTTTTAATGGTTTGTTTTGGACATCTGACATGTGACTCTATTCTCCCATAACTGCTATGCATTTTAGCTCAATAGCTATCGGAGTTGGCAGTTTGTTGATTTCAACTGTCGTTCGGCACGGTTGATTACTCGCAAAATACTCTGCATAAACCCGATTATACGTCGCAAAATCATCGTCCATATTGGTTAAATAAACCGTGACATCAACCAAACCATGCCAGCTTGCACCTGAAGCTTCCAGTACATATCTGACATTATCAAACACACTGCGACATTGCGTTTCTATACAATAGGCTGTCACATTTCCACCCTCATCTAGGCTGACTCCCGGTATATCTTTACTGTCTTTTTTTCTGGGCCCCACACCGGAAAGAAATAACAGGTTGCCAACTTGTCTGGCATGTGGATATAAACCCACTGGGTCTGGTGCTTGATTGGCCATGACTTTCTTCATATTTTGATACTCCCGAATGGTTTAGGCTGGACATTGACTGCCAATAGCCACACAATATTTATATACATTACAACAGAGGAGAATCACCATGCTTGGCTTCATCACCTTTGGCACCATAAAGTTAGGTGTCACTTCAAGATTTTACGACAGCCGGTTCTATGAAATCAATATTGAGCCCACTGTGGTTGATTTAAACGATCAAATGAGGAAAGAACCATGAAAAAAATCTTAAAATATCTGGGTGGTTTACTGTTGCTTGTGGTGTTACTGGCCTCAGCCTTCTTTGTTCATGTATGGTATTTTAAACCCTACGACATCAATCTGTTTTTTGGTAAAACCGCTTTACAGTTCGCCCTATCCAGCCCTGAAATGCTGAGCTCAGTGAGGGTTTTTGAAAGTTTTGGCATTGACGGCCACAATGCAAAATTAGATGATGCCAGTCTGGCCTCAGGTGATGAAACTTTCGAAAAGATTTTGGAAGCACATAAAACATTACTGTCCTATGACGATGAAGACCTGGACCCGAATGACAAAATGTCCAAAGATGTGATGCTGTCACTGTTGGATATTGTGGTAGAAGGGCAGCGCTTTAGGTATCATAACTACCCAGTCAATCAGTTGTTTGGGGTACAAAATGGTTTTCCTTCTTTTATGGAAAGCACCCATCAAATTCACAGTATGGGGGATGCCGAAGACTACATCAGTCGCTTATCAAAAATAGGGGTTAAGTTTGACCAAGTCTTAGAAGGCTTGAACCACCGCGAAAATTTAGGAATTTTACCCCCTCAATTTGTGGTCACTAAAGTCGTTGAAGAAATGAACGGTTTCGTTAACACGCCCATTGAAGACAATATTTTATTTGTCTCATTGGCCAAAAAAATGAAAGAAGCTGAAATATCAAGTAACGATCAACAAGAAATTGCACAACAAGCCAAAGACACCATTGAAAAAACAGTTTATCCAGCTTACCAAAAACTGATAGATTACTTTGTACAGTTAGATCGTAAAGTCAGTGAAAACCATGGTGTTTGGAACTTACCTGATGGTGATGCTTATTATACATTGGCACTGAAATTTTTTACGACTACCGACTATACGCCTGATTACATTCATAATTTCGGCTTACAAGAGGTTGATCGCATCCAAGCAGAAATACTGGAAATATTAGCCGGTGAAGGTTGGGACGTCTCAACAGGTTTTACTGCAGCCATCGAAAATATGGCGGTCAGTCCTCAGTTTTATTATTCCGATTCCAACGAAGGACGCGATCAGATTCTAGATGACTACAAAACCATGTTGGTGGATGTTGAAAAGAAAATGTCCAGTCATTTTCACGACATTCCTGAAGCCAAAGTTGATGTCCAGAGAATACCTGCATTTAAAGAAAAAACCTCTCCTGGTGCCTATTATCAAAGACCAGCCATGGATGGTTCTAGACCGGGTGTTTTTTATGCCAACCTTTATGACATCAAGGCCACACCAAAGTACAGCATGAAAACATTGGCCTACCACGAAGGCACACCAGGTCACCACTATCAATTGTCCATACAACAAGAGTTGGAAGACATGCCTTTTTTCCGTAAGATGGTGCCCTTTATAGCCTATTCAGAAGGGTGGGCCTTATATGCTGAACGAGTCGCCTATGAAATGGGCATGTTACCCGATCCTTATGACAACATTGGGCGACTACAGGCTGAACTTTTCCGTGCGGTAAGGTTGGTGGTAGACACTGGCATTCATGCCCAGCGTTGGTCTCGCGAAAGGGCGATTGATTATATGTTGGCCAACACGGGTATGACAGAATCTGATGTCATCGCAGAGATCGAACGTTATTTCGTTATGCCAGGACAGGCCACTGCCTACAAAGTAGGCATGACTAAGATATTGGAATTGCGAGAAAAAGCCCAAAAAGTTTTGGGCGAAAGATATGATGTCAGAGATTTTCATCGTGCGGTTTTGAACAACGGCTCCGTTCCATTGAATATATTGGAACAGTTGGTTGACCAATATATTGTCGATAAAGGCGCTTAAATACTTCTTTTTTTAAGTCATCGCACCTTAATTAAAGGTGCGATGATGAATGGTTGAAGCCGACCTTTTTAATTGTTTGGTAGGCTTTTTAAGCCACGTTTCTTTTTAATTTCTTCCATTTTACGTTGTTGTTCCATATGCTCTTCCATGCGGTACTTGGTGGGAGATTTCATGATCACCAAAGGCTCCCACGTTTGTTCTGGTAACAACCGACCCAATCCGTCTAATTTCGCCCACTGCGAATTGGCTGCATAATAAATACTGTCACCTACCAATGTACCGTTACCTAATGCTTTGAAATTTTCATTGGCTGCCTCAATAGGGAAAGCATTTTGCAAAAAGAGGTCTTGTTTCAAAACAAAACGCATCAGCCGTGCTGGCTCAACTCCACTTTGAATCGCCACCAAGTCTCCACCGTCATAAAACAGATCATTGAAACCAGCAAAAAACCCATCAGGAGACTTTATAAGCGGCGCTGTTTGTTTGGTATTTAGGTTAACCAAAAATATACCTTGATCAAAATCTGACACATACAGGACTGATTCTTCAGCATTACTGGTTATCGCTTTTATGGTGCTTAACCCGGTCAATGAAAACACGGGCTCTACTTGTTCACTGTCTTTGGATATCTTAAATACCTGGTTACTAAAAACGTTTGAAAAATAAAGGTTTTGATTTTTTGTTACATGTAAATTAGAAAATAACATGGGTTGGGCTGTTTTAGCCATGGCAAAATTATTCATCAGTTCACCAGTACTGAGTTTAAATTTTGAAATCATGGATTGACCAAAGTTGGCCTGAGTGGTGCCATTGTAATGAGGCATAGTTGCTGACGCTGTCCATAAAACATCGGCCCCAGAATCAATAGCAATATCAATCATTCCCCAAGGGCCTGTGGCTGGGTTAGATGCGTTAATAAACTTTCTAAACCCTTCTTTTTCAGAATACTGGTAAACTTCTCCCGCTCTGACGCTGGCCAATAAAAAACGTTCGGCTTTTGAATCATAAACCAAATTCTCAAACAACATTCCTGAATAGTTATCACTCACTTCAAATACCTTGCTGCCCTCACCAAACGACTTGGCATTGGCTAACATACCATCTTCTATGTATGTAAAGACGTTGGTACTTGAGATGTTTTCAAAGCCTTTTTTATCACCAACAGGGTAGCTTAATCCTGCTTTTTGTAGTTTAATTAAATCATTATAGGCTTCGGATTTTTTGTCTTGTAATGCATACGATTTAGCCAGAGCAAAACGAAAATCAGGGTTAAATGGCCTCAATGAAACCAAATGCTGCAGTATGGTTTCTTGGTCTGCATGTTGTTGTTTTTCACCTTTTTCTCTGGCCATTTTAAGCAGCTGTTGAATGTCCTTTACCTTATTTATTTCTGCAGCAAAGTTCTTTTCAGACTCTAAGGCTTGAGCACACAAACCAAAACTTATGAACAAGCTTAAAAACAATGTAATTTTTTTCATAACTATTGACACAATAAAAGTTTCTATAAGACCTCATCAATACCATGAGGTTCCAATCAAAAATCGGCATTTTAGCAGAGTTGGTATTAAATATCGTTATTTTGATCCTACTACACCATATGTAGCTGTTTCTGATCTGTGGAGCTGATAAAATAAGCACTTTTAAATCATCAGAATCAATGAAACTGCAAAACGACTTGTATTTGCGTGCTCTGCGCCGAGAACAAACTGAACGCACACCTGTTTGGTTGATGCGCCAAGCTGGTAGGTATTTACCAGAGTACCGAAGAGTTCGTGCTCAAGCTGGCGATTTTATGACTTTGGCCAGCACCCCGGAAATGGCTTGTGAAGTCACCATTCAACCACTTGAACGATTCCCATTGGATGCAGCCATCATTTTTTCTGACATCTTAACCATTCCTGACGCCATGGGTTTAGGTTTGTATTTCGTCCAAGGGGAGGGGCCAAAGTTTAAAAAACCGATCACCTGTGAAAAACAAATTACCGACTTGCCTGTCCCGGAGGCGGAGGATTTACAGTATGTCATGGATGCCATCAGCTTGACCAGTCGAACCCTAAATGGCCGAGTGCCGCTGATTGGCTTTTCTGGCAGCCCTTGGACTTTACTCACTTACATGATTGAAAATGGTGGCAGTAAAACTTACGCCAAATCCAAAGGTTTTCTGTATAAAACACCTGAGCTGGCGCATCAACTTCTCAACAAGTTGTCGCAATCCATCATCAAGTATTTAATTGGCCAAATTCAAAGCGGTGCATCGGCTGTACAGATTTTTGATAGTTGGGGAGGCGTCCTAAGCCCAGCAGATTTCAAACATTTTTCACTCCAATATATGCAACAAATAATCGACGGCATCAAAGCAGCTGGTTTTGCAGACACACCCATTATCCTTTTCAGCAAGGGTGCCAATCAAAGCCTGACCGCTTTATCCGAAACGGGTTGTCACGGCCTAGGTGTTGATTGGACCATCAACATCAACGACGCACAACAACTCACCGGAGGTCGAGTTGCATTACAAGGAAACTTAGACCCAGCCACGCTTTATGCACCTGATGAACACATCAACCAAGCGGTTAAACATGTGGTTGATACTTATGGCAATCAACCGGGTCATATTTTTAATTTAGGACACGGCATGCAACCAGATATGTCTCCTGAGAAAGTGGGCGTGTTGGTTGACGCGGTGCGTCAGCACAGCAGCAAAAACTGACATGCAACACAAAATCGCCCAACTAATTGACGTACCCATTGGCCAATGGTCTGCCCATACCGTCCAAACTGTTAACGGTCAAACCGCTGTTATGATTAAACGCGGAGCCACTGAGTGGGTAGCTTTTATCAATGAATGCCCCCACCAAGGCCGACGCATGGATTATGCGGAAAATGCCTTTTTAGAAACACCGGAAGGGCTGTTGGTATGTCCAGCCCATGGCGCAACATTTGATACAGAAAACGGGTTTTGTACCAGTGGCCCCTGTGCCGGTCAATCACTCACCAAACTTAACATCACTTTTGACGAAAAGGACGTTTTTATTGAACTCACATAAAGCTTTACTGGCTCTGATGGTAAGGTATGGCTTAGTTGGTGTGGTTGCCAGCATAGTCCATGCCAGTGTTGGCTTGTTACTCCACAATTTTTCTGGGCTTGAACCTTTTTGGGCACATGCATGTGGTTTCTTTGGTGGTTTATTCACCGCATATTTAGGGCATTATCATTATTCCTTTAAAGACCAAGGTTCACACAAAGAACGCTTTCCAAAATTTTTTATTACGGCTTTAACAGGCTTTACTCTTCATCAGTCTGGCGTCTACATCTTGGTGAACCATTTACGTTTTGACTACTCTACGCAAGCGTTACCGACTTTGATGGTTTGTGTTCCACTGGTGACTTTTTTGATGTCGAAGTTTTGGGTGTTTCGTTGATAGCGTATTGCTTATTATGTTCAAGAAACCTGACCTCAAAAGGAACCAACTTAAAGTCTTTAGGTAAACGACTTAAATCATCTTCATCCCAAAAAACAAATTCTTTCATGCTGTATTTCTCAATTTAAAAATACAGCTTAATTATCAAATCTGGCTTTTTTCGGTATAAACGATGTCAATTTATGTCAGGTTAATCTTAAATACCATGCTTTGAAAGTCTTGTCCCGGTAGGGTGGTAACAGCTTGTTTTCTCAACCCTATTTTTTCTAACACTCGAATCGATGCATGATTGTCCAAATTGGTATATGCCAATACTTCATCACTGATGCTTTCTTCTCTTACCCAGTTTAATACAGCTTGTGCAGCCTCTGTACAATACCCTCCTGATCTGAAATTTGGTAGAAAAGCAAAACCAATATCTGGTGGGTTGATTTCATCCCGGCGTACCAGGCCACAAATACCCATTGCCTGATTATCATTTTTTTTCGTTACTTTATATAACCCGAAACCGTGGATTTGATATGAATTTATCAGCTTATCATTTAAATAAACTTTAGCCGAAGCTAAATTATTAATTCCTCTATCTCCAATAAAGCGTAGACAGTCTGGATCATTAAATAACTGATAAATAAAAGGGGTGTCTTGCCCTGACAGTTCGCTTAACGCTAACCTTTTTGAAGTTAAAATCGGCTTCATGTTTATTTAAGCGGTCTAAGCTTGGCTTGATATCTTGGTAAGTCATTCCTATTTAAGTCATAAGTTAACGTTCGAGATTGGGTGTCATAATCCAGCATCCACACATTCGTACTGGCTGCCGGAATCAAATTCGCTGTTTCTTGGTCTGCCACAAAATGTTGCCGCCAGGGCGAGCCTTGATCATTGGCCCATCCACCGTAGTTGGTGATTTCATCTGGTGTGCCATCTTTGTGGCGGTGATCATGTTTAAGCAACAATCCATCATTGGAACGTGTGATCACCCAAGTTCTGGAGCGGTCTGCTCCAACATCAAACTGAATTCGTACCTGGTCTTTTCGACAATCATTAAAATCCGCCACCAATAACTTGCCAGCGAAATCATGCTCTGGGTCATCCGGGAAAGTACTGTAACCAGTAAAGGTTTGTCCGCATAAAGACTCAAGGTTGTTAAAAAAGGTTTGTTGTATAGGTTGTTTGGTTTGGTTTTGACAGCCATTTAATGCCATCAATAATATTAAAGTAAAAGACGTCTTGTTGTTTATCATAATTGCTCTCCCAAAGACTTTCCTGAATAACAAAAGCAATCTGTGGTGTGGTCATTGACCAAGCCTGTTGCTTGCATCAAAGCATAACATATGGTGGTTCCTACAAATTTAAAACCTCGTTTTTTCAAATCTTTACTTAAAGCGTCCGATTGAGCTGTGCTGACCGGCACTTCACCCATGCTTTGCCAATGATTGATGACAGGTTGACCGCCAACGAATTGCCAAATATAATCATTAAAACTTCCAAACTCTTCCCTGACTTTAATAAACGCTTTGGCATTACTTACTGTTGATTTAATTTTTAAAGTATTGCGCACAATTTTCGGGTTTTCTTTTAGCTTCAGCTGTTTACTCTCATCAAACTTCGCTACTTTTTCATAATCAAAATCAGCAAAAGCTAGTCGGTATCCTTCTCGTTTATTTAAGATCGTGGACCAGCTTAAGCCAGCTTGAGCCCCTTCTAAAGTCAAAAACTCAAACCAAACACGATCATCATAAACCGGCACTCCCCATTCTTCATCATGATATTTTTGATCTAATTCGGTGGAGTTAGTCGCCCACTCACAACGCTTTTTCATCTTTGTTTATACCTCTATTGTTGACCATTTTTTAGCTTGCCACATATGAATCATAGCCCAAGTAAAAATCAAACGATACAATATCTGACCAATCCAAATTGCAGTTAAACCCATCCCCAAATATGGACCAACCAACCAAGCTGCTGGTAAAAAGACTATCCACTGCAAGGCAAAAGAGATTTTCATGGTACTGGTGGTATCACCAGCTCCATTGATGGTATTGAATAAGACGATGCCTATACATTCTACACCCAGTGACAAAGCAGCCAACTGCAGTGGCAAGCACGTTAAGTCAATCACTGCTTGATCGGTCAAAAAAGCCTTTAAGATCAGTTCCGGAAACAAAATCACAGGTATCATTAAAAAAGCGGCTGTGATACATGCCAATTTAACGGTATCCCAGCCCCATTGGTGGGCTGCACCAATGTTTTTCTTTCCTAAAGATTGACCCACTAAAGTGGCACCACCTAAACCGAAACCCATCGCAGGCAACAGACCAACTAACATCAAATTAATGATCACATTTGCCCCTGCGAGTTCTGCCGTTCCAACCTGACCAATAATCCAGTATAAGGCTGCAAAGCCAGCTGCGAAAAAGAACTGTTGAACAGAGGATGGCACTGAAGTTTTTATCATTTGCTTCACTGTGGTTTTAGAGGGCAAGTTTTCTAAAAAGCCATATTTTCGCGTGTGTTTAAGGGCACAATAAAAATAATAAAACACCGCTAAAGTGATAGAAATACTGGTCCCTAAACCTGCACCATAAGTACCCAGTGCGGGCATACCCAATTTACCAAAAATCAAAACATAGCTGATCAGTATATTACTGGTATGAGCAAATAAAAGCGCCTTGAGATACACTTTGGTCATTTTTATCGCACTCCAGTAACCTCTGAAACTGAAGTGTACAGCCAAGGAAATCAAGCCCAAAAAACGCGCTTGTAAATAAGGTGTTCCTTGTTCCACAACCAATGGATCCGGATTAAACCATTGGATCAAATGAGGTGATAAAACATACAATAAAGCAGTCATTGGTATGGCCGCGATTAGAATCAACAGCAATGCTGCATTCAATGGGTATGCCGCTTCTTTTTCTTTGTTTTCACCCATACGCCGAGACACCATCGCTTGCACCCCAGCACTTAAGCCCAATAAAAACGCCACACACATGTAATTCAGAAAACCACCCAATCCAACAGCAGCTAATGCAGGTGCACCCAGACGCCCAACCATCGCTGTATCAACCAGGTTAAGAATATTTTGTGACATCATGCCACCAATAATGGGAAGAGAAAGCGCTAAAATGGCTTTCGAACGTTTTTTATCTAGCATCGGCATATATTAACTTGGATGCCATGCTTATTGTGCAAAAAAAACGCCACTTTCGTGACGTCTTTTCTCAGTGCGCTTATTTTTTTTATTCTGCGTTTCTCTTTTCTTTTCGCATTTTTCTTCTTTCACGTTTGTTTTGTCGTTTTTCTGAACGTTTATCCTGGCGAGACATGCGTTTTTCTTGACGGCTTTTTACTTGCTCCATTTGTTCAGCAGTTAAAAACAAAGCCATTTCCGCATGGGCTTGTGCTGTGATTTCTACTCGAGCCGCCTCCATTTTTTCCTTCATGTTTTGTTTCACTGTTTGCATTTGGACCTTTTGCTCTTCAGTAAGGTTCAAGTCACCCATTTTATTTTTACCGCCAGCGAGGGTTTGGGTTGAAATAAGCAAAAGCAAAATTAGTTGTGTGGTTTTCATTGGTTTACCTTTATGTGTAAGTGTATTAATATGATACTTGATGACTTTGCAAAAATTATGAACGTTTTATGGTTTTTCAATATACTTATAACCACAACCATAAACAGATTGAATAAAGTCATGATCATCTAATGCTTTGAGTTTTTTACGAACCTTCTTGATGTGGCTGTCAATGGTCCGATCAGACACAATACGTCCATCGCTGTAAACCGCATCCATTAATTGGTCTCTACTGAAAACACGAGCTGGCTGAGAGTGCAGTTTGTGCAGCAGATTAAATTCTACGCCCGTCAGTTCAATTTGCCCTTTTTTATTTTGTACACACAACTGGTTCACACGTAAAACCAAACCTCTCTTGTCTTTTTTTTTGACTTTTGCTCCTCTGAGTTGCACTTTAACTCTGGCGACTAACTCCCTCGGGCTATAGGGTTTACACACATAATCATTGGCACCTATTTCCAACCCTAAAACGCGATCTATTTCTTCGACCTTGGCAGTGGTCATGATGATTGGCACCTCACTGAATTGACGTATTTCCCGACAAAGGTCTACTCCATTTTTTCCAGGCAGCATTAAATCTAAAAGAATCACATCTACCTGGTTATTTTGCACAAAATTTTCGACTGTTGAGCCGTCATACAGTGTGCTAACAAGAAACGACTCTTTCTCTAGATAACCTCTCATCAAGGCGGCTAAGTTTTCTTCATCTTCAACAATTAATACATGCGTTTCAGACATGTTTGGGAATCCTCACAATCATGCAAACGCCACCTAGTTCCGAGCCTTTTGCCTTTATTTGTCCGTTGTGCGCTTGGGTGATGTTTTTAGCAATCGCCAAGCCCAGCCCCGTACCGCCTAGTTTTTTACTTCTTGATTTTTCTTGTCGATACAAACGGTCAAAGACTTGCTCCATCTCATGCTGCTGTAGACCTGGCTCACTGTCTTTGATTTCAACCACAGCTTGGTTAGACTCTAATTGAGTGTTGATTAATATTCGACCTTTTGTATCAGTGTAGTGTATAGAGTTGCTGATTAGATTGGTAAATAATTGCTGCAGTCTATTGTGGTCACCCAAAACGAGTAATGGATGTTCTGACAGTTTAAGTTCAATTAAAAGAGTCTTTTTTTCTGCCAAAAGTTTCTGGGATCCAACAACCGAGGATAAAATCTCATTCAGGTCAACAGTCTGCATTTCATATTGCATGCTACCTAAATCTGTCACACTTAATTGATGCAAATCATTGATTAAATGTCTCAATGTGGTGGTTTGTTCATGAAGCAAAGGGAAGGTTGTTTCATCAACCTTGTGAACACCATCTTGAATGGCTTCTATTTTTGCTAATAACACGGCCACTGGGGTGCGTAACTCATGGGAGATATCAGCCATCATCTTTTTTTGCACCGCCGAATTTGATTCCAACGTTTGTGTCAATACATTAAAATTCTTTCCCAGCTGCCCCAATTCATCATTGCGCTTAATCGCTGTTCGTGTGGTGTAGTCTCCCGCAGCGGCTTTTTTCATGGCATCATTTAAGGCTCGAATAGGGCGAGTAAAATATTTTGCCAGTGGTAAGGTTGCCAACAACGTGACCAAACTCATTATCCCAGCTATTACCCACAATAATTTAACAATACTTTGATTAAAAAGCCTGTCTTGACGACTTGCTGTTGTGCGGCCTTTGACATAGACTAAGTATCCCACTTTTTGCCCTGCATATTTCAATGGTTTTTTTTCCGCTTTTTTATCGTGCCAATCTGCAGAACCTATCACCAACTCTTGTTGAGAGTTAAATAATGAATATGCAGGAACAGCATTGATCCCTTGACGCTTCTTTCTATTTTTTAGTCTGCGAGACTGCCCTGGTATACCATCATGTCTTTTCTTTGGCGGGCCCTTTTTTCTGTTATCACGGGGTGGTCTTTTTTTTGCTTTTCTGTGTTCTATATTCGGCAGTGTTTCTGTGGCGCTTTGATAAATTAACTCATGCCAACTTCGGGGCTCTTCGATAAACTCTTGCCACGAGTTTTGTTCTTTATAGTGTGTTTCCAATGAAACCACCATTCTGTCATTAAGCTCTTTTTCTAAGCCTTTTTTGTATTTTGTAAACCCCTGATTTACACCGTACTTCATCAATAAAGCTGAAGAAATAACCACAATAGCTGAGAGACTCAACAGCAACAACAGTATTTTGGTTTTTATGGATTTGATTGGCATGAACTTATCATACACATAAATATGAAAAAATTATGCAGGCCACTATTGGTTTGACGTTTTCATTTACCGATACAAAAACTAGAAAATATTTCACCCAAAAGATCATCGGAACTGAAATCACCGGTTATTTCACTCAATGCGTTTTGTGCCAGACGCAATTCTTCAGCTGACAGTTCACCTTGGTTATAGGACAGTTGAGTTTCTGCCGCATCAATATGTGATTGGGTGAGTTTGAGTTGTTCAATATGCCTGACTCGCGCTGTGAAACTGTTTTCATTGAGTCCACCTGAAGTAACCTGGTTTACAATGGCTTCTCTTAATGAGTCGATACCTTGCTTGAGTTTCGCTGAAACAAGCAACGCACTTTCAGGAATATTTTGCGCTGTTTTCATCAAATCTGATTTATTGATAACGGTGATGTGATTATTTAGACTTTCTTCCAGCATCACCAATTGATCACTGCCATCGATCACATGTAACACCACATCGGCTTGTTGTTTCATTTTTAAGGCCCGTTCAATGCCTTGTTGTTCAATCGGATCATTACTTTTATGAATACCGGCTGTATCAATTAAACGCACAGGAATTCCAGCGATGACCACATCTTCTTTGATCACATCTCGAGTGGTCCCGGCTACCTCAGAAATGATCGCGGTTTCTTCCTCTGTTAAGCAGTTCAAAAGAGATGACTTGCCGGCATTGGGCTTACCAATGATCGCAATGCTGATACCTTGGTTGAGTACCACACCTGTTTCGGTTTTATTCAAGGTTTTTTTCAAAGTTCGGTTCAGATCTGCCAGCTGTTGTTGCAAACCGCTGTCAGATAAGAAATCGATTTCTTCTTCAGGAAAATCTATGGCTGACTCAACCCATACCCTGGTCTCAATAAGTAACTGTAATATATGGTTGATATGAGCTGAGAAGGCGCCTTGTAATGAACGCTGTGAGGCCAAAACCGCAGCTTCTGAACCACTTGTAATGACATCAGCAATGGCTTCTGCTTGGACCAAATCAATTTTTTCATTCAAAAAAGCGCGCATCGAAAACTCACCAGGCCTGGCCATTCTTGCACCATGAGCAATCACCGCTTTGAGTAACATATTCATCACCACTTGACCGCCATGTCCTTGTAGTTCAATCACGTCCTCACCAGTAAATGAAGCCGGGGCTTGAAAATAGAGTACCAATCCTGAGTCTATGGTTTGTTCAGCCATGTTTTTAAATGCTGCAAACGCAGCCTTTCGAGGCGTTGATAATTCTAGGCGGGTGATTTTTTCTGCTATTCTTTTGGCTTTTGCGCCAGAGATACGAATGATACCAACTCCACCACTGCCAGCCGGGGTGGCTATGGCAGCGATGGTATCAGTATGTACTGTCATGTGTTTTGGTATTAAGATTTATCGTCTTGGGCATCTATGCGCTTGGTGATGACCCATTGTTGCGCCAATGACAACACCGAGTTAACCGCCCAATACAACACCAGCCCAGACTGGAAGAATGCAAACATCACCGAGAAAGCGATAGGCATAAATTTCATTATTTTTGCCTGCATTGGATCCATACCCGGCGTGGGAGACAGCCTTTGAGTCATGATCATCGCCGCAGCATTGATCGCTGGTAAAATGAAATAAGGATCTGGTGAAGAGAGGTCTTGTATCCACAACATGAAAGGTGCTTGTCGCAACTCAACCGACTCTAACAACACCCAGTACAATGCGATGAATACCGGTATTTGAATCAAAATAGGTAAACAACCACCTAAGGGGTTGACCTTTTCTTTTTGATACAGGCCCATCATTTCTTGATTGAATTTAGGTTTGTCGTCCTTATATCGTTCTTTCAATACGGCAATCCTGGGTTGTAATTTACGCATCCGTGCCATGGACTTGTATTGTGCTTCTGACAACTTGAAAAACAATAATTTAATTAATACGGTTAATAACACAATCGACCAACCCCAATTGCCGACAAAACCATGTATTTTTTCTAACACCCAAAACAGCGGTTTTGAAATGGCGGTAAAGAAGCCATAATCAACGGTTAAGTCCAAACCTCTGGCTATTGCGGGCAGTTCTTTTTGTAGTTTGGGGCCCACATACCAGGTTGAATCAAATGCCACTGTATTACCGGCAGCAACCACTTTGTTGTTGGTTAATATCTGAGCTAAATATGGGTGTGAAGAATTTGGGCGGTATTTTGCCACCACTTGAGATTGTTCTGTGGTTGGGATAACACCCGCAAAAAAGTAATGTTGTACCATCGCCACCCAACTTTCTGGCCCCAGTTTCACATTGGTAATTTCATCCTGTAAATCATCAAAGTCCCTGGTTTCATAACCATTTTCAGCATCAAAATAACCAACCCCTTTGAATGAATACCGACCTGCGTCAGTAAAACCAGGGTCATTACCTAACCATGGGTTGTTCCGCATCAACTGTTGATATTCAGAGGTATTCCAGTCTTGGTTGGTTTGGTTTGTTAAGGTTTGTGTTACTTTTATGGCGTAACTATTGGGGTCTATGGTATAGGTCTTCACCAGAAGACCTTCTGGTTTTTGATGGGTAAACACCACATCTGTAACTTCATTTACAGTCATGATTGATGGTGTTCTGGATTGATAAACATCATTGTGCGTGAATTTAATGTTTTCAGTCACCAGGCCAGCATCTATCTTGAATTTATTATCACGATAGTCCATCAGTACCACACGCTGGGCACTTTTTTTCTTCACTGGATAAGCCTTCAATTCAGCATAAACCAACGCGGCTCCTTTGGCTGAAAACTCCAGTTTTAACAATGGTGTTTCAACCGTTGATATTATTTGTGTTGATTCATGACTGTCTGTCACCACAGGTAAATCGTTGCTGTTGTTATTCAAAGGTTGCGGAATGTCGTCATTTATTGCCGTAACTGGTGCAGGGGTTTCGTCTTCAATCACCGAACTTAAGGAACTGTTTTCAACCACATCATTTCCTGTGTTTACAACAGGGTTGGTTGGGTAATCTTTCTGCCATTGGGTATAAAGGATAAAACCTAAAAACATCAATGTGATTAAATATAAGCTCTTGGTGTTGTTCATTTATTTTTCTCTGTTTTTGACCACAGTTCATTGATCATTGTCAGCAGTTGTGCATTGCTATATGTTGCTGACCCTGGTTTTGCCAGAACCACATAATCTGCGCGTTTTAACTGCTTTTGGGTTCGAAATGTTTCCCTGATTAATCGTTTAATTCGATTCCTTTGCACGGCTGTTTTATGGACTTTTTTTGATATAACCAACCCAAGCTTACAGCAACTGGCATCATTTTTGTGATGGATCAGCAAGGTAAATGCTTTATTTTGAATTCTTTTTGACCCACTAAAAACCCGACTGTAATCGAGTCGGGTTAGTAATCTTTTGCCTTTTGGGAATTTTTCCAAGGCACACCTTATTGGGTATATTCTAAATTATAATTCAGAATTAAGCAGCCAATCTTTTTCTGCCTTTGGCACGACGGGCGTTGATAACTGCACGACCACCTGCTGTTTTCATGCGCGCTCTGAAACCGTGGGTTCTGGCTCTTTTTAAATTACTTGGTTGGAATGTTCTTTTCATGATTATTACCTGTTTGTTTACCTGTTGCTTTCAAGCCTTTGGTGTGCTTCATGCCCACCTGTAAAAAGGTGGTGCATCATACTGTTTTTTTTTGTTTTTTTCAAGCACTTTATAAGTTGTTCTCTTTTTCTTTTAATTGTCTTTAAAAGTAATTGATGATTATGTGTCTATTTTACCTTTTATTTAATTAAGTTTAAAATTATTTACCCCTAGCCCAACTTCGCTATAACTGTCTTTCTTTATAGGCTTTGAGCTATTTTCTTGTTATACTTGAGCGCTTTTTATTCACTGGGGCTTGTTATCCAAGGCTCATACCTTTTTGAAATGATTTATGTGGGAACATTGTCTTAAAAGACTAGAAGCTGAAATACCTAAAAGCGACATTTTGTTGTGGGTTAGACCGCTTGAAGTTTCTATCAATCAACAAAAAATTACGCTACTGGCTGCCAATGATGTTGTGCTTGATAAAGTTAAAGATCACTATTTAACTTCGATTGATGCGGCCATAAAGGAAGTATTTGGTGCCGCTTTTTCTGCACAACTTTCACTCCAAAAAACTCAAAGTGAAACAACCACAGATAACGAGCCAGACCATCCAAGGGCTAGCATTCCTTCTAATCTCGATACACGCTTTGTATTCGATAATTTCATAGAAGGTCGATCAAATACCATTGCTTTGGCTGCAGCGCTACAAACAGCTCAAACTTCAAACCCTGAATACAATCCTTTGTTGTTGTATGGCAGCACAGGTTTGGGTAAAACCCATTTAATGCACGCCATTGGTAATGAAATATTAAAAAACAACTCTGACGAAGTGGTGTGTTACTTACACTCTGAAGTTTACGTTAATGAAATGGTTAAGGCCATCCAACAAAAATCAATGGAGTCCTTCAAACAAAAATACCGTTCTGTAACCACTTTATTGATTGATGATATTCAATTTTTTGCCCGCAAAGAAAGAACCCAAGAAGAGTTTTTTCATACCTTTAACTATTTACTTGAAGGACAAAAAAGAGTGATCATTACTTGTGACCGGTACCCTAAAGAAGTAACTGGTCTAGAGTCTCGACTTAAATCCAGATTGGGTTGGGGTATTGTTGTTCCCATAGACCCTCCTGATTATGAAACCCGCGTCGCCATACTGAAAGAAAAAGCTTTACAGTTTGGCTTTCCTGTTCCTGATGAGGTTGCTTTTTATATTGCCAAGCAATTAAACTCTAACATCAGAGAGTTGGAAGGGGCATTAAGTACATTAAAAGCGAACGCTTTTTTTACCGGAAAATCAATTGATTTAGAGTACACCAAACAAACACTGAAAGAATTGTTTAAGGTAAATAATCAAATTGTTTCAGTAGAAAATATCCAAAAAACCACCGCACAATATTACAATGTGAAATTGTCTGAGTTATTGGGTAAAAGTCGTAAACGATCTATTGTTCGTCCTCGACAGCTGGCCATGTTTTTAGCGAAAGATTTGACCAACAAAAGCTATCCCGAAATTGGTGAACTTTTTGGTGGCCGTGATCACACCACTGTCCTTCATGCATACCGAAAAGTTACAGATTTGTTGTCTGAAAACAGTGACTTAGATGAGGACCGACAAAAGATTGTGAATAAGTTAACTGAATGATTGTTAACATGTTGTGGATAAGTTGTTGATAAAAAGAATTGTCTTTTTAATTAACAAGTTATCCACAGGAAAACTAACAGTATTTAAATAAAATTTACTTTATAAATCAATAACTTAATTAGTTATTCATTGTTTTATTAAATACTATAATAACTATTTTTATATATAATACTATGTTATTTAATATCCAAAGAGAAAGCTTGTTAGCACCCTTAAATCAAATATGTGGTGTTGTAGAAAAAAAAGGAACACTGCCCGTATTAAGTAATGTTTTACTTACACTTGATGGAGATACCCTTTTATTAACCACCAGTGATTTAGATGTTGAAATGAGGTCTGAATGCATTGTTGATGCCCAATCTTCTGGTGAGGTAACAGTTCCTGCACATAAATTTTTGGATATATGCAAAGCCTTACCTGATGGATCAATCATTACATTTTCATTTGATTCAGGAAAATGCTTAATTACATCTGGCGATTCACGATTTAGTTTAAGCACTTTACCTGCTCAAGAGTTTCCACTGATAGATGATATGGAGTCTTATCAACCTATCAGTATGGGAAGTACAGATTTACAAAGAATGCTCAAACAAACTGTTTTTTGTATGGCGGTTCAGGATGTGAGGTACTTCCTTAATGGACTTTTGTTTGAAGTATTGAATAATAAATTACGGTGTGTTTCTGCTGATGGTCATCGTTTGGCATTGGCAGAATGCGATTATATGAATGATGATGGCATAACCAAACAAGTGTTGATTCCAAGAAAAGGTGTCTTGGAGTTACAAAAAATGATCCGTGATTTAGACCAACAAATCACCATAAACATGGGTGTTAATCACATCAAGGTAGAAATAGAAAGCATCAGTATGACCTCGAAGCTTATTGATGGTAAATTTCCTGATTATGAGTCTGTGATTCCTTTGAACATGGAAAATAATTTTATTGCTGACAGAGAGGAACTTCGCAACGCATTACATCGTGTGGCTATTTTGTCTAATGAACAATACAAAGGTGTTAAATTTAAAATTACTCCAAACAAGCTTGAAATCATTGGCCATAACCCTGACCAAGAACAAGCAGAAGATGTCATTACGGTGCAAACAGATATCCAAGTCATTGAAACTGCTTTCAATGTGAACTACATTTTAGATGCCACCCAAGCGATCACCGAAAAAGAAATTCAATTCAGTTTTAAAGAAGCACTGTCTAGTTGTTTAATCAAGCATCCAGAACGACTTGATTGTAGATTGGTGGTTATGCCGTTGCGCATATAGGTGCAGCTCAAGAAAATTAAAATTAATGGCTTTCGTTGTTATGAAAGTTTAGAACTTTGTTTTGATCAGCGTATCAATGTCTTTTCTGGTGCCAATGGTGCGGGAAAAACCTCTGTTTTAGAAGCCATATATTTTCTTTCCACAGGTAAATCCTTTCGCTCTAAACGAAATAAAAACCTGATTAATCATCTTTTTGATGAATTGACTGTGTTTTCTGAATATGAAGATATAGATAACAACGTCAATAAAGTCGGAGTTAATTTAAATAAAGCATTAAAAAAAACAAGTAAACTCAATGCTAAAAAAATTAAAACACAGTCGGTAATTGCTCATGCACTTCCTGTGGTTTCTATCGATCCAGATTCATACCTCTTCCTAGACAAACCACCTCAATACCGCCGTTCTTTTTTGGATTGGTTGGTGTTTCACGTGAAACCAAAATATTTATCAGTTTGGTCTAGGGTTTCTAGATGCCAAAAGCAGTTGAATCATTTATACAGAGAAAAAAGATACAAGGAACTCAAAGAGTGGGAATTGTTATATGTCAAATATGGAGAGCAGTTGTCAGAAATGAGGCGGGAAGTTTTTGTACAGCTTGAAGAGTTGATACATAAAAAAATAAATGAAATCATTCCTGAGCTCAGTTCGTTAGAATTGTTTTTTTATCAAGGGTGGGCCAAGGAAAACACATTAACTGAACAGCTAGAAAAAGACAGGACAAAAAACTTAATGTACGGAAACTTAAGCAATGGTGTGCATAAAATGGACATTAAAAACACCATCAATCAGAACATTGCTCATGAAAATTTATCTAGAGGGCAAAAAAAGCTGGTTTCAATTTTTTATTATTTAAGTTACATAGAGCTCCTGTCTTCCCAGTTAAAAACCAATCCAATTTTGTGTTTGGATGATATGGATGCGGAACTTGATAATCATAAAACTCAGATTTTATGTGATTTTTTACAAACATGTGATAACCAGGTTTTTATCAGTACAGTTGAACCTGGGAAATTAATGAACGTTTTAAATAACACCTGTTTGTTTCACGTGGAACATAACCAAATCAATAGAGTTAAGTAAGTTAAAACTTGGGTTATTCAACCAGTCACGCATTAACTAATCATCGTTTTTTTGATAACAAAAAACTGTTATAATAACTGGTTTTATTTTGGAATGAAAAGCTCTCATGAGTGAAAATTACGATTCGTCGAATATCAAGGTTTTAAAAGGCCTTGACGCAGTCAGAAAAAGACCTGGTATGTACATTGGTGACACGGATGATGGCACCGGTTTACATCACATGGTATTTGAGGTTGTCGATAACTCTATTGATGAGGCCCTTGCTGGTCATTGTGATACCATCAGTGTAGCCATTAACGCAGATGGTAGCATCACAGTTAATGATAACGGTCGAGGCATTCCTACAGACCAACATGAAGAAGGTAAGTCAGCGGCAGAAGTCATTATGACGGTACTACATGCTGGTGGTAAGTTTGATGACAACTCATACAAAGTTTCTGGGGGGTTGCATGGTGTTGGTGTTTCTGTGGTTAATGCCCTGAGTATTGAACTGGATCTAGAAATACACCGCAATGGTAATGTATATCAACAGTCTTATAAGATGGGTGTGCCACAAGAGGATTTGAAAGTAGTTGGTAGTACTGAAAAAACGGGAACACAAGTCAGGTTTTTACCTTCACCAGAAATTTTTACAGATGTTGAATACCACTTTGATGTTTTGGCTAAAAGACTTCGAGAGTTGTCATTTTTGAATTCTGGTGTTCGAATTGATTTAAAAGATGAACGCACAGGAGAAGAGAAAAAATTTGAATACGAAGGAGGCATCGCTTCCTTTGTTAACTACTTGGCAGAGCGTAAAACGCCTTTACATGAATCTGTGGTACATTTTAAAAATGAAAGTGATGATGGCACAGCTGTTGAAGTTGCGATGCAATGGACTGATTCTTATCGCGAGTCTGTTTTTTGTTTCACCAACAACATCCCTCAAAAAGATGGAGGAACGCATCTGGCTGGTTTCAGGGGTGCTTTAACCAGAACAATCAATAATTTCATCAATCAAAATGCCAAGAAAAAATCTGCAATGACTGGTGATGATTGCCGAGAAGGCTTGATTGCTGTTGTTTCTGTTAAGTCACCTGATCCGAAATTTTCATCACAAACCAAAGATAAATTGGTTTCATCAGAAATTAAAGGGATTGTTGAAAGTACAGTAGGGGAGCATTTATCTGATTTCTTGCTTGAGAACCCTCAAGAAGCCAAGATCCTGACAGAAAAAGTCATGGATGCATCAAGAGCCAGAGAAGCGGCCAGAAAAGCACGAGAAATGACTCGTCGTAAAGATGCATTGGATATAGCTGGTTTACCAGGAAAACTGGCTGACTGCCAAGAAAAAGACCCTGTGTTATCAGAAATTTTCTTGGTGGAGGGTGACTCTGCAGGAGGCTCTGCGAAACAAGGTAGAAACCGTAAGAACCAAGCCATATTACCGTTGAAAGGAAAAATATTAAATGTGGAAAAAGCACGGTTTGATAAAATGTTGCAATCAGCGGAGGTTGGTACATTGATTACAGCATTGGGTTGTGGAATCGGACAACATGACTTTGATCCTGATAAATTAAGATACCATAAAGTGATTATCATGACTGATGCGGATGTTGATGGATCACATATTCGTACACTGCTGCTGACGTTTTTGTATCGCCAAATGCCAGAGTTGATTGACAGAGGTCACATTTACATAGGTCAACCACCTTTATACAAAGTGAAGAAAGGGAAACAAGAAACGTATCTAAAAGATGATGATGAAATGAATGAGTATTTATTGAATCGTGCTTTGGATGATGTCGAATTAAAATACCAAGATGATTTACCACCCATGACAGGTGATGTTTTGTATAGGCTGATTAAACAACAAGTGCATGTTAAAAGTGTCATTGAAAAACTCAGCTTAATTTATGACCGTAAAGTGATTGATCAGTTATTATCACTAGATAAAATTAATCCGGATGACAAAGCGGTTAGTCAAGAGTGGATTAAAGAAGCTGAAAAAGTCATGAATGTTGATAACCGATTGGGTGTGACTTGGAAGGTGTACTACCAGGCAGATATTGAGTCTTTGGTGTTTGAAAAAGATGGTAATGGTTTGGTTGAAAAAACCACACTAAGTCACCTGTTTTTTAAATCCAAAGATTATCAACAAATGATGGAAATAGCGGAACAAAATCATGACCTTTTACAAGGAGACTCGGTTTTAGTAAAAGGTGAAAAAACCATTGAAATCAATAGTATAAGCGATATTTTAGAATATTTACTGAGTGTGGCTAAGAAAGGATTGACCATCAGTCGATTCAAAGGTTTGGGTGAGATGAACCCAGATCAACTATGGGAAACCACCATGAACCCTGAATCGCGACGTTTATTACAAGTTACCATTGAAGATGCGGTATCTTCTGATACAGTTTTCTCAACATTGATGGGTGATGTGGTTGAACCAAGACGTCAATTTATAGAAGAAAACGCACTGAATGCCAGTAACTTGGACGTATAACTGAGAGTAATGATAATGAGTGATCAAACAACACAAAGAATAGAGCACATG
>CALDFB010000020.1 GCA_937942365.1 uncultured Marinicella sp.
GGTTTATTGAAAATAATGACTTCAGGCATCCAAATGAATAATTTTTACTCCAAGGCATTGTATCAAATTAAGGTAGATGACATTCAGTAGATCCATAAGAAACAGCATATACGAATATAACTGTAATTAAATTGGAACCAATCATATAGGTCAGAAGTCACACTTATTGCCATCAATTTAAAATTAAGGAGCCATATCATGACATTTAGATTTTCTGTTTCAGCCATCTTTGGTATCTTCATTACTGCAGCATTATTTCTGGGCATGCTCAGCTTACTTAAACAAAAGCCAGTTGTATTCGACACTGATGACATGAACATCAATTTTTCTTTTGTGAAGGATTACAAAGCACCAACAGAGCAAAAAGAACCTCCTAAGGAAATTCCTGAGCCCAAGGAAGTGATACAACCACCTGCTGCGCCTACATTGAAAGTCAGTGTAAATGACTCACCAGATATAAATATTCCATTAGATGGCATTTCCAAAAATACACCCAATTTACTGTCAGACATAAAAATACCTGGAGTTGGAAGTGACGGCCCTGTAATCAGCGGACCATCTGGTGGAATAAAACAAGCCATACCACCTATGTACCCACCTCAAGAATTAGTCAAAAGAACTGAAGGTTGGGTTCAAGTACAAATTTCTGTCAATGAGTTTGGTGCAGTTAGTTCAATCAGTGTTTTAGATGCAAAACCCAAACGAGTTTTTGATGCAGCTACGAAGAAAGCGATCAAGAAGTGGAAGTTTCACCCCAAAATTGCCGATGGAAAAGCGGTTCCATTTACCGCAACACAAACCATCGAATTTAAATTAGATCAATAAAGTGCTTAGGTCTGACCCAGCCAAGGTCAGGCCTTTTTAAATTATGCTGAAAACCAGCAGAAAGGTAACAGAAAAAACAGAAAAACTGGCAGTAACAAAATTTTAAAAGCCAACAAAAAAAGACCACCAAACATCATAAATACGAACAGTGCAATAGAAAGAATAATGCCGCCCACAATAATGACAGGACTGAGTAAAACCACCAAGATCCAAAACAGCACTTTGATGATAACCAGTAATATCAGCAAGCCAAATAGAATTTCAATCACACCATTCACCACATCAAATTGAACCTAAAACATTTAGGCTCATATTAAAATAGCAAAAAATTGGCTAATTTATAAAGTGCCAGAAGTCAGGTATCAGCATACTCAGATATGGATTTGGGTCTTGCAACATCAGAATGCAGCTCCCAAAAATACTGATGTGAATCGTATTGCAGATAATCTAAATCAATACTTACCATTGAGTTGGGATCAGAAACATGAAACTTAGCTGCAGGATAATCCGTTAATGGTTTATCACCATATTCTGCACCATTAGTTTTAGCGATGAAGTAGGCACTGAAATCATGACTTAAGTTAATTTTGATTGGGTATTCCTGCGAGTCATCTGGCATACATACCTGATTAACTTTCATAGCTGTTAGCAACCCAGACCCAGCTTTAATTTGATAAGCCTGGTGAATGTATGCTTCAAGCTGTTGATAATAAACACTCCAGCCACCAGGCATCGATTTTTCTTGGTTAAAAAACCTAACTGCATATGTAAGTTGCTGGTACTTAGTTGGATTTTTTCTGATAAAAAGTAACATATCATGCAAAAAATCTACAGCCCTGATCTGATGCTCCCATTGTAAAAATCGTAAAACATAACGCAATAATGAAAAACCATCTGCCATCATATAAATTCTGTATAGGCCTTTCATCAATTGCAGATCTGACTCAGTAAAACTTGAACAGGAAGTAATGAAATCGCTTTCGTCAGTTTTAATCTGATATTTAGCTAAGTACTCAGGGTCTGCCATTGGACTATTAGGTAATAATTGTGTGGGATAAGCTTTTACCGATACATCCATCTCCATATATCTTTGCAAGTCATTTTTAAATGCTTCTACAGTGATGCCTGGTAAACCAATCATGAGGTCGGTTGACAACGGTAATTTTAAATCAGAAAACACCTTAGTTAATTCATCATATTTTTCTGTTTTAATATTTTGCCGATTGATGACTTTCAAGGTATCTTGATCAGTGGTTTGAATTGAAATAATACCTTGACTGATGATACCACCTGAGGTGAATATTTTGATGATCTCAACCAAGCGCCACGTAGAGTTTTTGGTGTAATTCACCACAACCTCTTGAGGATAACCATACTTGTTTTTAGTATCAACAATATATTTAGCTAACTCAATATCACGATCATACATACCAAAATTAGCATCAGCAATCCAAATAACTCGTACATTATTTTTACCAATCCATTCAATTTCATCTTTGACCCTGTCTAAATCAAACTTCCTTACTTTTTGATTAGTGGCCGAACCCCAGTCACAGAAAGTACAGCCAAAGGGGCAGCCTCTATTTGATTCAATAATGGCAGCCTCTACCTGACCTTGGTAAACATCAAAAATACCATTCAAGTAGGGTGACGGAATTGAATCTGGAGCACTCATCCTCGCTCTACCAGGTGTTCTGATAGTCATTCCAGAGTGTATATTTCGAAAAGTAATACCCTCTACCTCAGAAAGTAAATCTTGGTCATATCCCACTTGACCAGTTTCCGATCTATCAAGTTGAGCAAAGACTTCTGTGATTGTGACCTCACCTTCTCCATGAACCATAACATCTACAGAAGGATAAGTTTTGAGGAAATCTTCACTGGCCTGTTTATATTCTGGTGTACTCGGACCGCCATGAATGGTCAGGTTACTATTGTCATGTGCTTTGATTGCATGACAAATTTGTAAATTCAGTTCAAGTGACCACATATAATTAGAAAATAACCAGATGCCTGAACCAAATTTTTTATAAGGCCCATCAAGCATGTCTTGAGCTTTAAGGAAAGTGATTGGAATTAAGATGAATTTTTCTAATAAGTCACCATTTGAATGATTTTCTAGAGCACTGTAAATAACTCCCAATGCCAGCGGAAAATGATCTGCTGTGTGCGGCACAAAATAGACTGGAATTCTCCCATCACAATCAATCTCTTGCCAGGTTATTCCCTTATCAGGTGGATCAGATGTTAATTGTGCCGGTGACACTTTATTTGTTTTTTTGACCATTGGCTCTCGGTATGTAACCAACCAACCGTGTCTGAATAAAGTTTGAATAACTTTATCTATATCCTCATCAAATAAAAAACCCTGGTTTTCAATGGCTTGTTGGATTGTTTTACCAGTTGCAAAATACATCAACAATAACACCCATGATAAAGGTAATAACTGTTGAATTTGGTTATGATTTGAAAAAACACAAAAACCATCCACACTGCAAGAAATCGCTAAATTACGGCCCAACATCAACCTTTCAGGGAGTTTAAGATCATCGCTATCTATTACTTGGATTGAGGCAGGTTTAATTGGTTTAATAGTTAATTCAGCATCTAAAGACGTTTGCAGTATTTCTTTTTTACAAAAAGACTGAATTCTTTGTACCACTTCATTCTCTTGTGCAAACGGCAACCATCTATGAACCCAACTGTGCGAGATAAATTCTTGAGCAGCATTCTGGATGGATTTGGCCTTAAAAAATAACGAAAGCATCAACAAGTCAGGTTCATGTATAGCGATAGGACGAATCGAACCTGCAATTTCAGCACATATTAATTGACCATCCCGACTCAAAACCATGAAATGTTGGTTAAGCTGTAATGTGGCTGTTTTCTTTTCAATCATATATGGTGTTCCTGTTACCTGTCAGAATATCCAACAATTGGTTGGCCTTCAGGATTGTATCTTGAATGAATATTTCATGTCTGATGAGTTTAACAATTTTATCGATAGTTTATCTCTCAATAACTACTTTTATTAATTTTTATTCATTTCACAGTTACTTTCCAATCCCTATTTTTTTAACCGCATGTAGTTTCAATGAGCCAGATTATGCCAGCATTTTTACATTCTGAGCTGAGAAGCATGCTGCTTCAAATTGCACAACCAGATAAAAAAGTCAGGATGTTTACCAGTTCTCTCATTTGAGTAACCTGGAAATCTGCCTGAATTGTGGGTGCTTAGCTGTTCGCATCAGCTCAAATAAAATCATTTCGGTACTGGTCAACCCAATACCAGCATTGTGCATATTATTAAGGGCCAGTTTTTTGTTGGCTTTATCTCGTGATGAAACAGCCTGCTGATTGACTTGAACCGCAAATCCATTGGCCACTAAATCCAGTGCGGTCTGATACACACATACATGCGCTTCAATACCAGTAACGATACACTGGTGTTTCCCTGTCGAGCGAAGTAGGCTCATAAAATCACCGGCGCCACAGGCACTGAAAGTGACCTTTTCATGACATGGCTCATCTATCAACAATTCTTTGA
>CALDFB010000021.1 GCA_937942365.1 uncultured Marinicella sp.
CCATTGAAATTAAGTGCTGGGGTGAATTCACAGTTGTTGCCATTGAGAACCACCGAGCCGTTGCTGGCACCAGTACATGAAGTCACACTCAAAGTGTCACCTGCATCAACATCAGAATCACCAGTCAAAACTGCCACCGAAACCATCACATCTTCATCTGTGGCGGCTGTGTCATTGACTGCATTTGGGTCATCATTAACGTTGTTTATGGTAATATTTACTGTCGTTAGATTACATTTTGCGGGCGTACCGTCATCACAGGCATTGTAAGTAAATGAATCTGTAGGATCTTCATCACCATTATGCGCATAACTGAATGTACCGTTGGCATTTAAGCTGAATGTACTGGCATCTGCAGGAGCCGACACCAAAACAGCGATCAATGTATCATCCGCATCAGTATCACTGTCATTGTCTAGAACTGAAGTAGAAGCCCCATTAACTGTGGTTGCCGTGTCATTTTCGTCCAACTCTATGACATCGTCCACACCTATTGGATCATCATTACATACCTCTCCAAAAGCCGTTAAATACAAACCGTCCTCGTCATTGCCACTTGTCGGTATACCACGAGCAACAGCATGTTTGTTATAAACCCAGAAACATTCATCATTCGGATCGACCACCATCGCTGAATAATCTCCCCAGCGGTTATTTCCAGCCTGAAAAGACCTGAAATAAAAATCACTACCTGCACGCAAGACCCGAGAATCTCGCATATCTGCATCAGTGGTTGATTTAAAGGTGTAGTATGAACCTGGATTTATGGTGGGTGCCGATGCTGAATAACCCAAAGCGATACCACCATCTGCATTAACCGCAATGGACGGAAAGAATGTAAAGGTGCCAGCAGCAATATTTTCACCATCAACAATACCAAATTGATCCAATGTAATCGCTGCAGTGCCATTTGCATCAAAGGACACCCAACTGGCTGATGTTTCACCCAATTGAGTCTGGCTTTCAATCGTGGCTGTGCCATACAGTATATTATTTCGCCAAACTGCATCTAATGCCCTTGGATCATTGGTCGCCACTGTTAAAGAACTGTTCGTATCGGAAGAGGAACCGGCTTGCGGAGCAGGAGGAAGCCCACCGACATTCGGTTCAATATCACCAATAACGATAAATTGCTGGGTGAAATTGATTGCCCCTAAAGGGTTATCAAGCCTAACAGCTTGCCAAAACTCTTGAACACCATTGGTGAGTCTGGAATAAGACACTAAGTAAGTACCAAACCCAACTGGGGAGGTACCATAAACGTGGGCTGGTTGTGTACTTCTATTAAACCCTGCTCCTGCATAAGGATCAATAGGCCCCAACACCACAGGCGCATTGCCAGCATAAAAATCAGCTTTATCAATAATCCAAAGACGTGAACCAGCACCCGCACCCGCACCAAAGCCGAACATATTTCCGGTCAGGTAAATCACTTCCTCGTCCACAGCCAAACCAGGATAGTCAAACCAACGATCAACACCACCGATGTTAACCACTGTATTGATGGACGTCATGAACCATGCACCGTTGGGGTCAGCAGTTTCTGAAACCGCCACAAAAACATTCGAAGTATTATTGGGGTCACCATTGACAGTATCTGTTCGCTGTAGAGTCACAACCACCCAACGTTCCTCAAATTGATCGTAAAGTACCTTGGGGTCAAATGTCAGATTAACTGGTGCCAAAGGAGCAAAGAAATTTTGCAAGGTTCCTGTCACTCCTCCCGTACCATTTTTATTATAAAACTCTATTGAAGTATTGAATACATTAACAAGATGGTTAGGGCCAGCGGCGCCATGCGAATCGGCAGGGACATTAAGAAACCCTGAATTGGTGGTATTGGTCACTTGACCGCCTGCATTAAACGAGGAAACCAAAGACTTATTGGCATGATCATTAATTTGATCTGTATGGCCACTCTTAAGGTAATCTGCCACTTCATCAAGATCAGCATGTTCATTTCTAAACCCACTGGTTCTGAGTTTGGGACTGATGTCTTCGGTGGCTGTCAACTTACCTTGCAATTCAGGGCTCAATGTTGAATAAGTTGGAAGTGGAATTGACACAACCGGTGTCAATGCATAACCCTCAACTTCCATAGGCTCTATACCTACAGTGATAGACTGATGCAACTTATCTGGCACTTGTTCACTGAGCGGACTTTGCTTGTCTTGAATATTTTCAGTTATTTGAATTTTGGTTTGTTTTTTAGTAAATGATTCAAACCCTCCAATCGAAAGTATGAACACACAGAATAGTCCTAAAGATATTTTAATTTTCATTGATAACCCCCAAATACTTTGAATTTAACAATTTGTTACAATCATCCTATCAAAGAGGCGTACAAAATTTAATAAATATTAAATGTTTATCAGCATTCATTATTATTTTGTGTGCTGATTTATTTAATACTGGACAGGAATCAATACCAACAACAAAAAATGTCAGTTAAAAGGAGTTCGAATCAGATCAGCATGCAAACAAATATGCCTATGACTGTTTTCAAACAAAAAAAGGCCAATGTGAAGTTGGCCTTTGAATGAATGTTTTAATTAATTTAATCGACTAGATTTCCTGCCTTGTCCAAAACAATGGGGTCACCATAACCTAAATCTTTAATCCTTGGTAACTGTGTTTTTGCATCCCCAACCACCAGATATATCATCTTTGATTCATCGATGTGTTCATTAATTAAATCCTTGGCTTCTGACAAGTTCATATTCGCTAATTCAGCTTGTTCCAGCTCCAGATAATTTTCTGGCAAATTAAATTCACTGACTCGACTCACCTCGCCTAAAAGCTGTCGCAAAGTTTCAAAACGGCGTGTGCTACTTTTTTTAATTAAATTTTTTGTGGTGTCTAGATCACTTTTTTCAAATGTCTCATCATAATTACCAATTAAGTCTTGGAGAATTTGTAGTGATTCCAAAGTCACATTACTTCTGACTTGTGTAGAGGCTACAAATGCCCCTGGATAGTCACGACGTGCTTGAACAGATGAAAACGCACCATAGGTATAACCTTTGTTGATTCTTAATGTTTGAGTTAACCTCGCACTCGAACCGGCACCCAAGCGGTTGTTTACAATATTGATTTTATTAAAATCTTCATCACTGGCATCTACGGCCACTTTACCCAATGTTAAAACAGACTGCTTGGCATCTGGAAAATCAATAAAATAGACTTGAGGTTTTTGTACCGAAGTTGGATGAGCAAAGCTTGGAAACAGAACATTTTTCTTTGACCACCTTTGTTCTAAATCAAGCAAAGCCATTTCAACAGTTTTGGCGTCAATGGCTCCGGCCACATTAAAAGTTGTCACATCAGGGCTGAGGTTTTTTTGATACCAACTTTTTAAATCATTCAATGTGATATTGTTAACTTGCTCAACAGTACCGCCCATGATTTGTCCAGCCAGATGCTCTTCACCATACAGAAGTTTGAAGAAAACTTGGTTAGCAATGGTACTCGGATTCCCCATCGATGATTTAATATTCGACAGACGACGAGTCTTGATGCGCTCAAAATCAGCCTCATCAAAACGGGGCTCAAGTAACATCTCGGTAACCAAATCTATGGTTTCAGAAAAATTTCTGGCTAAAGAAGATCCAGTCACTTCAATGTCAGTCTTTGAGGCGCTGAATCTGATACGAGAACCCAACAATCCGATGGCATCTTCTAATTGGGCGGGTGTTTTATTGGCAGTTCCTTCATTGAGCATTGAAGCCAAAAGGTCAGCTGTGCCTTGTTTACCATTGGCATCTAATGCTTGACCACCTCGGATAGTCATTGAAAACTCAACCAAAGGAACTTCACTGTGCTCAATGCCGTACAAAGCCATGCCATTGTTTGTTTTGGACTGCCAAATTTCTGGTGATGACATCACTGGTAATTCGCTCAACGGAGGCTCTGAACGATCATGCTTGGTAGGTGTTTTAACAAAAACTGCATTGGGGTCTTCCGTAAACTCTGGTTCTTGACCTGCAACAATAGCCTCTTCTACTACATCAGCTTGTACAGACCCATCAACAATCAATTCTGGTTGCCCTTTCGGGACAAAGCTAGTCATGATATAGGGTTGGTCTTTGATGTAGTGATTGTAAACACGTATGACATCTTCTTTAGTCACTGCTTTGATGTTCTTGATGTCTTGCAGATAATATGATGGGTCTCCGGCAAACTCTTGATAAAGCCCAAGTTGATAAGCTTTATTAAACACACTGGAAATACCTTGATAGAAATTGGTTTCTTGGCGGGCTTTAATTTTGGTTAATGCGACGTCTCTGATGCCTTCGGATTCGAATTTTCCTAAAGAAACATTTATGGCTTGATTTACATCGTCTAAATCAATTCCCGCATTGGCCCTAACTCTGATTGTGAATGTTCCTGCCAGCTCCTCTGAGCTGTTGTATGAGGATACACTAGAAGATAACTTCTGTTCTTCTACCAAAGTAGTGAACATAGGTGCTTGCTTACCAAAAGATAATATTTCTCCCAAAGCATCCAGAGCATAGGCATCTGGATGATATTGTTCCACCGTGGGGAATGTCAATCTGATTTCAGGCAGTTGCGCCAAATTATCTAAATGGTAAAGTTTTTGTATACTGTTGAGTTTGACAGGTATCGGATCCATGTCAGGAACCGCAGGGCCGGCTTTTATCTCTCCAAACCAACGTTTAACTGATGCTTTGGTTTGCGCGATATCGATATCGCCAGCTATCACTAAAGTCGCATTGGCAGGTACATAGTATTGGTCATAAAACTCTCGCACATCTTCTAAAGTGGCGTTTTGCAGATCTTCCAAGTCACCAATCACAGTCCAGTTATAGGGGTGAGACTCAGGATACATCGCCTTTTTAATCACATGAGATGTGTGACCATAGGCGCGATTGTCTACCCGCTGACGCTTTTCATTTTTGACCACTTGTTTTTCACGTTCAAGCGTTCCTTGCTTAACCGTATTAATCATATAACCAAAGCGATCAGAATCTATCCACATCAATTTCTCAAAGGCGTCTTTCGGAACAACTTCATAATAAATGGTGCCATCACTCCAGGTACCGCCATTGCGTGTGCCACCCAACTCTGGGATCATTTTACGGTTAGCCCCCATCGGCACATTTTCAGAATCGTTAAAAGACATGTGCTCAAAAAAATGAGCAAACCCAGTACGTCCCCTCTTCTCCCGACTAGAACCTACATGCACAATGGTAGAAAAAGCCACAATAGGATCTGAGGTATCTTGGTGCATAATAACTGTCAAGCCATTGTCTAAAACCATTTTCTCATATTTAATTTCGACCAAATCAGCTGACTGTTTTGTCATGAGGTTGTCAGTTGTAGATTTTTGTACTGATGTACCTGTTTGACAACCTACTAACACAAGTAACAAAGATCCTAAAATAAGATTAAACTTCATTTGAACACTCCATCTTTTTTATTTGTTATTTATTTTAAAACTTAAACCCGGCAATCACCACATCATGATCAGAAGATGCAAAAGGACCGGCTTGATAAAAGTTTTCTGGCTTGGACATATTTTCATTGAAAGGCTCGGTGTTGTAACTAAACTGATCCATAGAAACTGAATTGATATGCCATTGAGTTAAACCAGTGGTTAAGTTTTGGGCCGCTTCATTCACTAAAATATAATCTAAAGACCCCACTGAACCTCGATAACTGGTGGTCCAGTTTTCAGCAGGCAAATACTTATCTGCCAGATTGTAAAAGCCAGCTGATTTCAATTGAACCATGGGATCTTCTTTTTGATATGAGTTAAAATCACCAACAATGAAAGTTGCTTTAACTTGTTGTCCAGTAGGGTCAGACTTCAACCACTGACTCAATTGTTCAGCCACTTCTACTCGTGTTGGGTTGTAACAACCTTGGCCATCTTTTTGGTCTAAATAGACACCAGCCGCATCCCGACAACTTTTAGATTTAAAATGAACCGTAGCTATGTTGAAAGCATGCCCATTATTGGCTTTAAAAGTTTGGGCAACAATAATTCTGTTTTTATTTTCCAAAAAATTGGGATCTGCATCGCGGTTTAATAAGGCAAAGTCACCTTGCGGTGTCAGTTGATCAACTTGATATATCAAACCCACCTTGATCACGTCATTACCCAGAATCCCGGTATCAATGTATGCCCATTTATTTTTACGCGCTTCATGATTCAAACCCTTAACCAAAGCCTTGATAGATTGATCTTGATTATTTTCTAACTCTTGCAAGCCCACAACTGAAGCATTCGCAGCATTAATCACCGCAACCAATTTGGCCAATTGTCGTTCATATTCCTTTTTGTTATCAGCACCTCGACAACCAAAGTTTTTCAACGGTCCACATATTTCTTGGCCATTATCTAGCGTGGTAAAAAAGTTCTCAACATTAAAACTTGCTACCTTCAGTTGACCGCCAGTTTCCTGTGGTTTTACTTGCACAGATGGTAAATGAGCACCAAGTTTCAAAGGTTTTGTCGGTTGAAGTTTGTATTGCCCGAAGGCGTAATGCATCACTCCGATTGTTTGTATTTTTTGTCCAAGTTGGATTTGATTATTTGCGTTCAATGGGTGTTTGCCATCACCACCTATACCAATCGGTTGGTTGTATTTCTTTAAACTACCGTCATCTATGGTGAGTTGATCATTTCGGTTGCGCTTTATCATTGCATCAACAGCAGCTCCTGGACGATGAATTGACGTTGGATTCATCAACATTTGCGAAGAAATCACCAATTCACCAAATTCTATATAGGGGTAAACATCAGTGATTGTATAAGGTTTTGACAAAGTCACATGCATACCTTCAATATATTCAAGATCAAAATCATTCAGGGGTAAAATGATCGCAAATGGTTTTGGCAATTGATGTCCAGATGAGCAAACAGATATCTTTTTTACTTCATTAAGTTGAGTGACCCCAAACTGTTCGGTCACCCTGCCTTGTAAAGCAACCCAATCACCTACTTTGATTGGCAGTTGTAAATTGTTTTCATGTATAAATAAACCTTCTGAAGTGTGTGAGTTTGAATCTGGCTGAATACTTTGAATGAAAAAGCCACCCAAGCGTTGTTTACCTCGAAAATCTGCAGTCACAATACCGCTTGCCCAAACAGTTTGATCTACCAATTCACTGGCATTTGAGTCTCCTTGGATAGTAGATATAGGCGTAAATTCTTGTTTGCATGATTGCTTTTCAGCCTGAACAGTTAAAACAAAAAAACAACACAGTAATGTAGAGAAGTATTTCATAGCTGATGGTTAAAAAAAAACACATGTTAGCATGGCCACCAAATAACATCATCAAGTTGGCGCTGAATTCAGGCAAAAAAAACCCAGATAAAGCATCTGGGTTAATGGGGGAATTCAGGTCAGAAGACCTATGAAAATATAAATGTCATACTGAGTTAAAAGGGATTCACATCCTTTTAATTCATATTAAATATATCATGATAAATTACATCCAAATGTAAACCACTGTAAATTCGAGCCTTTATTGAACTATATTGTTCAAGAAGAAGGCCACTTGCTTGCTTTTTGCTTGAAATAATTATATATCTACCACCCACAATTAATTTTTAGAGAGAGAATTATGAAACAAATTAAAACATGGGTATTAAGTATATCAGTGTTGGGCCTAACTGCCTGCGGCGATGATGCCAGTCAATCAGACCAGTCGGTAATGGAAAAAGCGAAAACAGAAGTACAACAAGCAGCAGATAAAACTGCAGATAAAGCCAAAGAAATGGGACATGCTGCTAAAGATGTGGCCAATGATACAGCCAATGCCATTAAAGACGGGACAACTGATGCCGCAGATGCTGTTAAAACCGGTTATGAAAATACCACCCAAGCTGCCAGCGATATGGCAGATGCGGCCGCTGATAAATCCGGTGCTATGGTTGATGCCGCTAAAGACAAAGCAGCTGATATGGTTGATGCAGCAAAAAACCAAGCTGGTGACATGATTAATTCAGCCAAAGATCAAGCTGTTGATATGGCTACTGAGAAGGCAAGTGACTTAATGGGTGATGCCAAAGACCAAGCCGCAGAGATGGCTAAAGACAAAGCCGGTGAAATGGTTGATTCTGCAAAAGACAAAGCCATCGATATGGCAAAAGACAAAGCTGAGGAAGTCATCAAAGATGGTGATGGCGGTTAATAATAAACAATTCCAACTTATTCAGGTAGCCGTTGATAAAATTCAACGGCTTTTTTTATTCGTTTAAATCAGTTACCAAAGCCTTGCCTTTATTCGTTATGATCTATTAAAGAGTCACCAATGTATAAAGATCACTGAACTCATTCTTAAAATTCTCTGATAAAAAAATAAAACTTGTATGAATAGCCGGCATCTAAAGTTAAAATACATGTGATTCAGTGGAACTGTTTATGAACTTACCTTTATTTATTGGACTCAGATACACCAAGGCCAAACGCAAAAACCATTTCATCTCTTTTATTTCGCTCATTTCAATGGCCGGAATTGCATTAGGGGTCATGACTGTGATTGTTGTGATTTCTGTCATGAATGGATTTAACAAAGAGTTTCAAGAGCGAATTTTAAGTACTGTTTCACATGCCACCATTTCAGCATTTAAAGGCGACCACCTTCAAGACTGGCAAGATGCACTTAGTCAAGTTCAACAAAGTGAACAAGTAGAAGGTGCTGCGCCCTATATTCAATCAGAGGGCATGTTACAAGGCTCAAGGACAGAAGGTGCTTTGATTCAAGGCATCATTCCTGAACTTGAAACACAAGTCACAGAATTTCAAGACGCCATGGTTTATGGCACCTTAGATGACTTAAAAAGCAGTGAATTCAACATCATTTTAGGCCGTGACTTAGCAGCTCATTTAGGTGTTGGGCCAGGTGAAAAAGTCACTTTATATGTGCCTGAATTCAGGACCACTGCAGCCGGAGTAACGCCCAGGCTTAAAAGATTCACAGTTACGGGGATCTTTGAAGTGGGCATGTATGAATATGACTTTAAATTGGCCTTAATACATATGGAGGACGCCCGGAAATTATTACGCATTGCACCTGGTTCTGCAGAAGGCATCAGAATCAAAGTTGATGACGTGATGCAAGCACCTCAAATCGCACGAGATATAGGCCCGCAACTGAATGGTTTTTATCGCATCAGGGACTGGACCCAAGAGCATGTGAATTTTTTCAAAGCCACTCGAACAGAGCGTATGGTGATGTTCATCATTTTATCCATGATTGTTGCCGTTGCTGCATTCAACATATTATCTACTTTGGTCATGTTAGTCACAGAAAAGCAATCAGATGTAGCCATTTTACGAACACTGGGACTTTCTGGCTCTCAAGTCATGGGCATTTTTATGGTGTCAGGTACACTGATTGGTTTAATTGGAACAACAATTGGGACATTACTCGGAATCATTGTCGCATTGAACATCAACAGCATCATTCAAACTTTAGAAGGCTGGTTTAACACTGAGTTCCTGTCTAAAGAGGTTTACTATATCACTGAAATATCAGCTGATTTGCAGACCTCTGATGTGTTGACCATTGTCGGTATTGCATTTGGGCTTTCGGTACTGGCTACGTTATATCCTGCATGGCGTGCTTCAAGAGTTCAACCAGCAGAGGCATTACGCTATGAATAAAGCATCAGTTTTAAGTTGCGAAAACCTGACTAAATTTTTTAAAGATGGGCAACGTAAAATACAAATTTTTGAAGCCTTAAACTTCAGCATAGCTGCTGGAGAAACCGCAGCCATCATGGGTGCATCAGGTTCTGGCAAAAGCACTTTATTGCATTTATTAGGTGGATTAGATATTCCTAATGCAGGTGAAATCACTATTCAGAATAAAAAGCTGTCTAAGCTCAGTAATAAACAAAGAGGTAAACTTCGCAACCAACATTTGGGTTTCGTCTATCAATTCCACCACCTATTACCAGAATTTTCAGCACTTGAGAATGTCATGATGCCTTTGTTAATAGGGAATATGCCCAAAAGAGAGGCTCGCAAAAAAGCCCAAGCAATTTTAGAACAAGTGGGCTTAGCAGATCGCGTCACCCATCGCCCGGCCCAACTTTCTGGTGGTGAACGTCAGCGCACAGCCATTGCCCGCGCCATGGTCACCAGACCAGCGTGTATCTTGGCCGATGAACCAACTGGTAACTTGGATGAAAATACGGCTGCTGCTGTCATGGAATTATTCATCCAATTAAAAGAACAATACAACACTGCCTTGATACTGGTCACACATGACCAAAAGGTAGCCAATCAAATGAACAACCAATATCTGTTGAAGCAAGGAGTGCTGATCAAATCAAGTCCGAACTAATACTCACAAAACCATTAAATGCCTCTTGTTTATTACTTGGGGCATCACAGATTCTCTGGATACCATCAGCCAATAGCAGTTTTTTATTGGAGTTGATAGCCATACTTGTCTCATTTATATTTTTAAGTATCTGGTTAAAACAACTTATCTGTGCTGTCTTTTTTTGCAGCGGCTTGATATATGCATTGGTGGTTTGCCAAATACAAATAAGTCAACAGCTCCAAATACCTATATCAACTGAATTTACCATCAAAATAAACTCTCTACCCAAGTATTCAGATCAAAAAGTGAGTTTCATGGCCACAAACGCTGCTGACAATAAAAAGTATTTACTCAGTTGGTATAAAGAAAAAGATCGACCTCTGCCACAATTGAAGTTGAATCACTTGTATCAAGTTGAAGTTAATTTAAAACCACCACACGGCAATGCCAATGGCGTTGGCTTTGATCGTGAGAAGTGGTTATTTAGACATGGCATTGATGGCATAGGCACCATCAAAAAGTTGCAGATATCAGAAGTCTCATTCCAGTCGGTTAATTCTTATAACAACCAATGGCGTACCCACCTGTCAGAAATAATCAACCAGCATTTTACCAAGCCCAGAATCAATGCATTAATCCATGCTTTATCAATCGGAGATAAATCTCATTTCGATCAACATGATACAGCAACTTTCCAAGGAACTGGAACCGCACATTTGATTGCCATCTCCGGACTACACATTGGTATGGTGGCTTTGCTGGGTTGGTTTATAGGTGCTTTTATTTTCAAATTGATGCCTCGCCAATCCTTACCTAAACCTGTTCTACAAATCATTTTAGGTTGGGTACTGGCAATTTTGTATGCCAGTTTAGCCGGCTGGTCAGTTTCCACCCAAAGGGCAGTCATCATGTTACTGGTATTGGGTATGTACCAATTACTAAGGCGACCCAGTTACGCATGGGATGTTTGGTCAACCAGCTTGATTCTGGTATTACTTTTTGATCCATTGAATGTTTTGGATGGTGGTTTTTGGTTGTCTTTTATGGCGGTAGCTATACTGATTTTTGCATTCAGCGGTCAATTTAGCAGACCCAATAAAGCCCTTACTTTCATTAAAATGCAGTTCACACTCTTGATAGGTATGCTGCCTTTGAACTTGATGGTCTTTTCTCAATTAAGTTTAATTGCACCAGTGGTTAATTTAATCATGATCCCTTTGATGACCTTTTTATTGGTGCCTGTGATACTGTTGATGTTGTTAGTGGGCTCTCTTTTAAATGGCTTTCCAGACATCATGGTTATTTTGGTTCAGTGGATCAGTCTTCAGTTCACTTACTTGTTGGATTTTTTCAATCAATTCACCTGGCTTTCCTTAAAAGCTCATGTTCATGCATGGTGGCAATACCTGTTACTCATAACAGGTGCCATATGGCTGATCACACCAGCAGCAATTCCGCAACGATACATCGGTTTAATAATGATGTTTTTTGGATTGTATTCACCACAAAATAAAGTGCCCAATAAACATTTCACCGCACACTTTTTGGATGTAGGCCAAGGGCTTTCGGTGTTGATTGAAACACAAAACCATCATTTACTTTATGATGTAGGCGCGGCTTTTGAAAGCGGTTTTAACATGGCCGATGCCGTGGTGCTTCCTTATTTACAGCAACAACAAATCAGCCACTTAGATGTATTGGTATTATCGCACCAAGACAATGATCATTCAGGTGCTGCCAATCAATTATTAAAAAAAATAAAAGCAAGTACTGTTTGGGGAACTGAGGCCAAGCACAAAGCCTGTTTAGCCGGCCAAAGTTGGATATGGGATGGCGTAAAATTCAGTTTCCTTAGCCCTTATAACTTAATCCCTTACATGAAAAACAACAGTTCTTGTGTCTTAAAAATAGAAGGCACACACACCAGCATATTACTTACTGGAGACATAGAAGAGCCAGTCGAATACCGCCTTTCAAAGACCCCTGATATCAATGCTGACGTGTTATTAGTTCCTCATCACGGAAGTAGTACGTCTTCATCCATTGATTTTATCCAAGCAGTTGAGCCTCAAATTGCCATCAACTCTTCAGGACAATACAACCCTTTCAAGCACCCAGCCAAGGAAATAGTCAATCGCTACAGTCAGTTAAACATTCCATTCATTGACACCCAATCTAGTGGTTTGATTAAGCTTAACACTTACCCTACTGTATTAATAAGAGAAACACGCCAAGAACATCCCAATATTTGGCGAAAAAAAAGCCCGAATAAATCGAGCTTTTAACTTCACTTTGAAGTCTTGAATCAGTCTTGGATAACCAACTCAGTTCTTCTGTTTTTCGCTCTGCCAGCTTCTGTGTCATTGGTGGCTATTGGGCTTAATTCTCCATAACCTCTCCAAGTCATGCGATTGGCTGCAACACCTTTATCAACCAGGTAGTTATATACCACTTTGGCACGACGTTCTGACAAACCTTGGTTATATGCTTCTGAAGCTGTTGAGTCAGTATGACCTGCCACTTCAACAACCAATGTACCATGTTCACCCATGGTTCTTACCGCAGCATCTAAGATGGCGATTGACTCAGGTTTCAAAGTCGCTTTGTCTAAATCAAAATATACACCTTGTAATTCAATAACCACTTGAACTTCACAACCGTCAGCATCAACGATTGCACCAGGTCTGCTGTTTGGACATTTGTCCATGGAGTCTTTAACACCATCGTTATCACCATCACCATCATGACAACCGTAGGCATCAACTCGCATCCCAGCTGGGGTATTAGGGCATCGATCTCTTTGGTCACTGACGCCATCACCATCTGAATCTAATTGAGGAGCTGGCTCAACAATTTCTTTGGCGGGCATCGCCTTCTCAGCAGCCGCACCCAAAGCGATGTTTAGACCTATCCCAAATAAGAAATCATCATAGCTGTTTTGATCACCGGTATAATCAGCTGTATCAAGCCTGTACTTAACTTCAGACATGAAACCCACACGATCATTGATCTTTTTACGGATACCGGCACCCAGATTCAACATCAAGTCAGAAGAATCTATAGCTCTTGCAGCGCCACTGCCATCATGCTCCAGAAAACCGGCGCCAATACCAAGAAAAGGTCTTAAGCTGGAACCTTCATTGAAGTGATAACGGGTCATGAAGCCGTAGCCAGTTTGTCTTACTGAGCCACCGGTGTTTTCTGCATCTAAACTGGTGGTATCAATTTCAAAATCAATAGACCATTTGTCATTGACAAATTTACCCAAACCCAAACCTAAACCAAAATCTGATTCAAGATTTTTAGCACTATCCGGGGCAGTAAAGAGTAAGCTCGGTGATAACATCCAACGGTCATCATATTCAGCTGCTAAGGCTGTGCCTGCAACGCATGATAAAGTCAATGCTAATAACTGTTTCTTCATCGTTCTCTCCTAACAAAATTGAATTTAAAAGCGGATTATATCACACAGTCTTTTCAATAAACTGCTTGTAAGATGTTTTAATCATGAACATATTAACGATTTTTTCACTCGTGCATTATTCTCATATGCACATATTCATCATACCAAGATAAAACCACAGCAAACGAACATCAATGATCTCAACTGATGATGTTAAAATAACCACATGTTTGACAGCTACCATGTTTTATTTGTCCTTTTAAGCCTTATTGCCTTGTTAGCCAGCTATGTCTTTCTACTCAGAAATAAAGTTTCCAAATTAAATGCTCATGTCGGGAAGCTTAAGTTACAAAGTAATATTAACCTAAAAGAAAATTCAAAAAAATGGGTCAAAGAGTCTAATTCTTCAGAATCCTCAATGGCAAAAGTGCGTTATTTATCAGGAATTTCTCATGAGTTACGAACTCCTTTGAACGTCATCATGGGCTATGTTCAACTACTCGATGATCAAGCTAGGAATAATGATCCCAACAAAGAAAAATATACACTGATGCGTCACAATTGCGAACATTTAAATCACCTCATTGAAGGTGTATTAGAGTTTTCAACCATTGAAGCTGGAAAATTAAAAGTTAAACTTGAAACCATCAACCTACATGACTTAGTGAATCAAATAACGGCAACCTTTAGTCATCAAGCCATCCAAAAAGGATTAAAGTTTAGTAGTGACATTGATTCTAAATTACCGCAATTTGTAAAATCTGACTATAAACGTTTACAACAAATTCTGATTAACTTGATGAGCAATGCCATAAAATTCACAGAGGAAGGCCAGGTTAAATTCACTCTGACATACAGAAACCAAGTGGCTACTTTCATCATCGAAGACACAGGTTGCGGCATCGACCCCGAAAATTCAGCCAGAATTTTCGAACCTTTTGAGCGAATTGAGACACCTCATAAACCAACCAGAGGTACAGGTTTAGGATTGGCCATTACCCGCTTGCTGGTAGAACTGTTAGGTGGTGAAATCAGCGTCAATAGTCTGCTGAATCAAGGCAGTGAATTCATAGTTAAGCTTATGTTAGCCCCGTTACACAATTTGGATGTACAAGAGTCAAAACCATGCGCCACTGAAGTTGTTAGCGATAAGCCAATCGTATCACACCCTATTTTAGTTGTTGATGATGAAGCAAGTCATCGTGATTTATTGGCCGAAATACTGACCTCAAATCACTTTATAGTTAAAAAAGTATCCGATGGCAAAAGTGCACAGTCTGTCCTCAAGCAAACATCTTATGCCATGGCGATCATTGATGTTTCTATGCCCCAAATGGATGGTTGGCAGTTGGCCAGTTGGATTAAAGTTCATGCACCAGAAACAAAGGTCATGATGTTATCAGCAAACCCCAGAGATCTGGAATTCAGTTCTGAAAAAGTATACGATGCTTATTCAACCAAACCAGTTAAAATTAAACAATTGATGAGTGAGATTCATCATTTATTGGACTTAAATTGGTCAGAACCTAATCATAACAACCCCACCACCAATCTACAGGGCCATGTTAAACTGCCTAAAGAAGACTATGAAGCCCTTTTAAATATGCTTGATATTGGACACATCAATGGTATTGAAAATTACCTGGAAAAACTCACAAAACTGAATGTGATTACCCTTCAACAACATCACCAGCTTTTACAGCCAGTCAAACAAATGAACTTGACTGCATTAAAAAAGATGATTGACCATGCCTGATCTCAATCAAATCATTTTGGCTGTTGATGATAACCCTGACAGTCTTAAAGTTCTTTACGAAACGTTAGGTGAACACGGTTACACCACACTGGTTGCTGACAGTGGCCAACAAGCACTTAAGATACTTAACAAAGTATCTCCCCACTTGGTTTTACTGGATGCATTGATGCCAGAAATGGACGGTTTTGAAACTTGTGAAAAAATTAAAATCCAACACCCCGATTTACCAGTCATATTCATGACTGGACTGAGTGAAACCAAACATATTGTGAAAGGCTTAACAGCTGGAGGAGTTGATTATCTGGTCAAACCACTCAATCACCAAGAACTTTTAGCGCGGGTTAATGTACATATCAATAACGCCAAGCTCACCAGCAGCACTAAATTAGCCTTGGATTCAACTGGCCAACACATGGCTGCGTTAAACAACAAAGGTCAAGTGATTTGGACCACTGAACAAGCACAAGTATTTATTGATAACTTCAGCAGCAAAGACCAAAGTCATTTCACCCAATGGCTAGCGAACGCACAAACCAACGACAGCCTTGAAATACAACAAGGGCAATCGACTTTGGTGATAAACTACACCAACACAACCAGTGAGGGTGCACATTTGATTAAATTCAAATCGCATGACCTCAAATTGGAAACCCAAACTTTAAAACTCAAGTTAAGAACTACCCGACGCGAAGCTGATGTCTTGATCTGGTTAGCCAAGGGAAAAACAGATTGGGAAATTGCCCAAATACTCAGCATTTCAGAACGTACGGTTAATAAACACTTGGAGCAAATCTATCGAAAACTAGGGGTTAATAACCGCACATCAGCATCAGCATTGGCCTTGAATGCGTTAAATTGATCAATCGTTTAAAATGCATCATAAAAAACAACTTCCAGAAAAAACATGTCCAATTTGTGGCTTTTCATTCAAGTGGCGGAAAAAATCGCTTAAGAATTGGTCCACTGTTGTTTATTGTAGTGAGAGGTGTCGTCGCAATAAAAAAACAAATGATTTCTTAGTCAATTAGTTCTGATAATAAAACATGCACATCATTGGTTTCAATTGCTGACCATTTCTTGATATATTCTTGCTCTGGATCATGATCTTTTTGTTGTTTTTCAATGTTAAAATGCCGACCTCCACGAGGATCTGCACCCACACCTGCTATGTATTGCCAATTGCCCCAGTTGGAGGCAACGTCGTAATCTATCAGCATACATTCAAAATACTTAGCACCTAAACGCCACTCAACACCCAATTCATTAATTAAAAAACTGGCAGTTATTTGACGGCCTCGATTACTCAAGTAGCCAGTGTGATTTAACTCTCGCATGCACGCATCAATCAAGGGAACCCCTGTTTTTCCTGTTGACCAAGATTTAAATGCATCCGTTTGGTAGCCATGACTCAATGTGACATCAACGGTGTTTTTTGCTTGAAACAAGGCGGCTTCTTGCTTAATGGCATTCCAATAAAAAAATTCTCGCCATAACAACTCAAAATAAATCCAATAGGTAGATTCATTCGCTCCATATTTTTTTTCATAT
>CALDFB010000022.1 GCA_937942365.1 uncultured Marinicella sp.
ACTCATGAACTCTTCCCGTTGTTCTTGACTGATGCGGATACCGGATTGCATTGTCATCACTTGGTGTAGTGTGATCTTTTCAACACCAGCCACAAATTTTGATGGATCAAGGTCTTTGAGAAATCTGACCAACGGCTGATCTAAATCAGCCATGGTCAGATAACCCAACTGGATGGCGCGGCCTAGCGCCAAGCTCGTGTAAACTTTAGTCGCTGATTTTTGAAAATGAGGTAAATTGATGCGCCCACGTGAATAATAAGATTCAAACAAAAGCTTACCTTTGTGAGCAATCAAAAGGCTGTCAAATTCACCGTGATGACCCTCGGCTATTTCCTGAGCCAACTCAACAAGCATCTTATTGTTGCCACCATCAACACCTAATTTACCACCAACAAGTCCGTCTTTTCTATCTGTTGGTGAAGTATTGATAAACACATTTTCTAGAACAGGAAGGTCCAAAAATGCAAGTGTGGCCTCAGCGAATGTGGTTGCGGCGATTTGAGTTTCTAATTCAACAACTGTAGCCTCTGGTGCGACATCACTCTTTGTGGTATCAGAACTTATTGCTGATAGATGTATCACACAACTTATAAGCAAAACGGTGAACAATGATATTTTTGGTGTTAAGAATGTCTTCATGATATTTTCTTAGTTTTGTTTAAGTGTTTCAATAATTTGGGCATCTACCCAAAATATATCTACATTTTCATATTTATCTGTTCCCATATTCCTGTTGAAGAAAAGATATTTACCATCCGGCGTCACACTTGCAACGGCTTCCCAAGCTTCTGTGTTGATTTTGTCACCTAAATTGATTGCCTCACCCCATGAACCATCTGGTTGCCGATAACTGATGTAAAGATCAGAATCACCGTATCCACCTGCTCGTTTACCATCAAAAATAAGATAAGATTCATCTGGTGCAATGAAAGGGTGGAAACTTTTACCAGTATTAATCTTTTTACTGAGCCGTTTTGGCTCTTGATATTGACCATTCACTGATCTTGAATAGCGTATATCACCCGTAAAATCCGATTTGAATTCATCAAAGAAATACGTTCCTTTGGCTGAAGCCGTAAGACGCATGATCGGCATGTCTTTGAAAGACGAACCAAGGCTTTTCTTTTCTGACCAATCCGTTCCGATCCGCTCTTTATAGCTTCTGCCCAAATACATGGTCTTGCCATCAGGAGAGATAAAAGGAGTTCCCACCCTAGGTGATATAACTGACTCGTACCATTGGTTATTTTTTTGGCGAAACACAACAAGTGTAGGCTTTTCATATTTGCCACCTTGCCTAATAAGATAAAACTCTTTCATATCAGGTGTAAAGACACCATTAAATTCATAATATTCTGTAGTGACAATATCAGGAGCAAAAACTTCAGCAGTTAAGCCCGGTGGTTTTTGTCCAAGATAGGGGCCTTCAAAGCGCGGGAGTTTATTTTGATTTGCTTTTTTTCCATTCATTGTTGAATCAAAGTTTTCTACAAAAGCTGGCAAGATTCTTTCCGCCGTTATCTGTAAGGTTGAGGGGTGCCTTTCATGACCTGTGACCACCACCATCAATTCAAGCTCTTGGATCAGAATGATATAATTCCCGCCACCGCCCTGAGCCGATGCACTGAAATAGCTTTTATCGCCGACTTTCAAGTCTCCACTCCACCATAAGTAACCGTATCCCTGATTAGAGACATCTTTACCACCTCCGTAAACCTCAACATCTTCAGCAGAATAGTTAATCCTGCTGATCGCTTGCGTCATAAAGGCTGCCGGAACCAGCTGTTCACCATTCCATTTGCCTAAATTCATAGCCAGAGTGCCAATCTTCGCCATGGCACGTGATGTTATACTCAATTTCCACCCACCAGCTGGCAGGCCGCTCTCACCAGGCAACCAGCGATAAGTTGTTATGCCCATTTTGCCAAAAAATTCGTTTTTGATGAAATCTTTAGCGGTACCTGGTACCACCGCCTCAATGACTTGCATTACCAACTCAGGCCCAGAGCTGTATGCAAATTTTTCTGATTCTGCGGTAATGGGGTCACTGTACTCAAAGATCGCTTGAACCTCTCTCTGACCTTTCAATGTATGTGGGTTTTTCTGCATTTTTTCTTTGTTTTCATCGTTGATGCGAATACCCGTAGTCATGGTCAATGCTTGGCGTAAGGTGATTCTATCTGCACCCTCAATAAATTTACTCGGATCTAGGTCTTTCAGAAAACTGGTTATGGGTTTTTCCAAGTCTGACATACTCAGATAACCCAGCTGAATTGCACGACCGAGCGCCAAGCCAGTGTAGGTCTTGGTCGCCGACGCCTGTGGATGGGTCAGATTGATGCGACCCCATGAATAATAAGATTCAAATACAAGTTTACCTTTATGGGTGATCAGCAAACTGTCGATTTTATCGTGCTGGCCATCGGCGATCTCCTCAGCCAATTTAACAAGCATGTCTTTATCGCCTCCATCGACGCCCAACTCACCAACGATAAGCCCATCATTTCTGTCCGTTGGTGCTGTATCTACAAACGCTTTTTCAAGTTCAGGAACATCCCAGAACTTAAGATCGCTATCATCGATGGGCCACTCTGTCGCCACATAATTTACATTGGGGTTTTTCCAAAACCCATTCTTAACTTGACCAGATAGAGTTTCTGGCGCGAGATCTTCACTTATTTTTGAATTTTCGTTAGCAACACAAGCAATACTCATTGGTAATGCAAGCATGAATAAAATTTTGAATTTAAAATTAACAGTCATAATTGTCTTCTCCATATTGTCAGGTTTTGTTAAGGAAGCCCTGATTTATTCATATTTCTCTGCTTGAGCTTTAAGTGCTCAGTTGCTAGGCTTGGTTTTAATCGAATAGTTATTCATATTTATTAAAAGCATAACGACGCAAATGGGCGCTTAAATTCAAGCCCTGTGGGGCTTTCATAGGTTTCCAATCTCAGCGTTGAATAATTTTGAGAGGGAATGACCAACCCTGCAATTATTCGCCTTGATCTTGAAAACCTAAGAAAGCCAGAAAATTTTGAATAGATCAGGACTTCCTTAAGAACAAATTGATTCGAATCTGCATCTTTCATATCTGTGTTAATGTCTTCGCAATATCGTTTATAAATTGGGTCTGAGCGTTTCAATAATCTGAGCATCTACCCAGTAGATATCCACATTCATATTGTCATTGTTAATGCCGTCATCTATGCGCCTGTTGAAGAGTATGTATTTTCCGTCAGGAGTCACGCTGGCATAAGCATCCCATTTATCTGAGTTAACCTTGTCGCCCATATTGATGGCCTCACCCCATGAGCCATTCTCTTGTCGGAAACTGATATAAAGGTCGGAATCACCATAGCCACCTTCTCGTTCGCTGTCCCAAATCAGATAGCTTTCATCAGGAGCAATAAAAGGGTGGGCTGTCCACTTGCCCGTATTCACTTCTGGTCCCATTGTTTTTGGTGGTTGACGTTTCCCATTTTTGAGCGTTGAGATGCGAATCACGTCATCACTTTTATAATCATCAAACACATAGGTACTTTTTGCAGAGGCTGTCAGGCGCATGATGCCCCAATCCTCGCGATCAAACATAGGCCCAAGGCTTTTGCGTTCTGACCAACCATCACCCATGCGCTCTTTATAACCATCAGCCATGTGCATGCGCTGACCATCTGGCGAAAATGTCACTTCGCCTTGTCGTTTAAATTTAGTGAATTGTTTCCAGATATTGTTTTTCTGGCGGAAGCCAATAACGTTGATTGGTGAGTCTTTTCCACTGCGCGTAGTGTAGTAAAACTCTTTCATGCCAGGCGCGAACACGCCCTCTAGCTCCCATCCATCTTTGGAAATAATACCCGGTGCAAAAGGTTCAGCCACCAAACCTGGTGGCTTCTGTCCCAGATAAGGGCCTTTGAAAATGGGAAATTCATCTTCATTTGCAACTGGGCGTAATTGATTAATAACTTCAGTACTGACCCAATAGATATTGGCGAGTCCAGGTTCTGTATCTCTTTCGCTCCTACCAAAAAATAAATATTGACCATCCGAAGTAATACTTGGAGATTTTTCATCAAAATTTGAATTGATGGTACTTCCTAAATTGATTGGTTTGCCCCACGTGCCATCGTGTTGCTTGAAATAGACATAAATATCATTGTCTTTTCGACTTTCGTCTTCATGGTTTCGAGCAGTGACCAGTAAATAATCTTCAGATGGCGCAATGAAGGCATGATGACCCAATTCAAGTTTAACTTCATGAGCTTCGGTAAATCGGCCATTTTTGTTAGGTGCATGATACGTTTTCATTTGTGACAAATTGAAATAATACAAGCTTCCGTTTTTCGCCTGATTAGGATAAAAAACCAGGTCATCATTAAGGGGGGAATCAAGTTGTATCGCGTCACTCCAGCCACTCTCTGAACGATTGATGTACCAAATTTTCTCATCTGAAAAGCTGGTGTCCAAAGCTGTGAAATATATCCTTTTGCCATCAGGGCTGACGAATGGATGCATTTCTTCATTTTTACCACCACCGGTAAAATTGGCTCTTTTAATGGGCGTCCATTTATTGTCTTTGAGTTTTGAGAAATAGATTAATGTTTCTTCATTTTCATCATTAGCCCCAAAATACATTTCGTCTAATTCAGGAGAAAACGAAATACCACCCTCAAATCTGTTGTTGATTGAAACAATGCCCGGTGCAAAAACCTCAGGAGTTAACCCTGGTGGTTTTTGTCCAAACAAGAGATTCTGTGAGGGTAAATAACCAGGGCCGTTTATTTTCATTTTTTTAGCACTGCACACACTGAAAAGGTTTACAAATACAAGTATCAAAATAAAATATAGTTTTCTCATGATTCGGCGGACATTGAGTTCTCAAGTCTTTGTAGCAAACTCTTGGCCAATGAATAATCAGGATCAATCGTGAGTGCCTTTTCGAACATGGCTTTGGCATTATCAAGCTGGCCCTGGTCTCTGCGTACAACCCCCATTCCGACATGAGACTCCTTAGCTTCAGGGTAAACATTTAAAGCATATTTAAAGATATTTTCGGCAACCACTAAATCCTTACTTATTATCATGTCAGCGCCCAGATTAAATATCATCGATATAGGTGGCAGGATTTCATACCCGTATCGTTTTGATAAACCATCAAAATGTTGTGTCAATTTATCCAAGGTGTCCAAGTTTTCTATAGGATTAAAATCAGGGAATAGTGCGAGAAGATACTGTATAAAATCCACCGCTGGTACATGACCCTGATTGATCAATTTTTCTACTTTATAAGTAAAATGATCGGGGTTATGCGCCGCTAAAACATCAGAAAAATCAGAAACAGTATCAGGTGTATCGCCTGGAAAATCATCATCGCTGTAAATGATGTGAAGTACTCTGTTTTGCGAAAGAGTTTGTAATGGACCCGATTTTATTTTTTGTTGAAGCACTTCTGGGATGTGGCTAAGGGATGGACTGCTTGCTAAGTAGGCATTAAACAAAAGGGGCTTATTGAGCAGCGTGTACACAGTGAAAAAACCACTGTTAGAACCGCCATAAAGCATTGTGAATGGTGCAGTTCGGTATTTATTATTAACGAAAGGCATCAATTCTTTCTCAAAGAAATCAATATAACTATCCGGAATGGTTGTGTCTTGATTTTCTCTTGTTGGCAACAAGATCCTATTTCCTTCGGGGAAATCTATACCAATGACTATCATCTCAGGGATTTGTGTCTCGCCCATATAATCCAGTGTAGAAGCTAACATCGCGAACCGAGCTCGGTAATGTGAACCCAACATATAAACTACGGGATAGTTTTTCTTGGAACCATCGTAGTTCGCTGGTAAGTGGATTGACAGTGGAATGGTTTTGTTTAACACTTTTGATTGAATTGAGGCTATTTTGCCTAAGGTAACTGCTGGCTCACTGTGTTCTGTAGAAACAGCACTTGCCTTATTGGTCTTAACGTCAATAAAAGCCTGTAACAACAAAAAACATATAATTAAACTTTTCTTTATATTCATCAATTTTCCTCTATACATAAGAACACTTGTCTTCAAAGACGGGCTCTGTTATTTCAACTAAAAAAATAATTGTAGAAGGAGAAAAATTAAAACACCTGATGTCTTTATGACTTCTGGCTGATTTCTGCCTGATTTGAGGTTATTGTTTAAATATCAATTGGTTAAAAAATCAAATTTAGTTACAATTTAAATAAAAACCAAGATGATTAACCAGGCTAAAACCTTGATTTAAACAACAATTCTTATCCATATAAGAGGCCATATGACAAAACAATATTGGGTGGATGATTTCTTTATTGATTTATCCAGAAACCAAATCACTCAAAAAGGACAACCACAAATACTCGCGCCTAAAGCACTGGCAGTTTTGACTTATCTGGCTGAAAACAAAGGTCAGGTTGTCAGTCATGACGCGTTACTGAACCATGTCTGGCAAGACACGGTGGTATCGCCAAATACTTTACAAAGGAGTATAGCTCAACTAAGAAAAGCTTTGGGTGATGATGGCAAGGTTCAAACCTTTATCAAAACCCATGCCAAAAAAGGATACAGCCTGGAATCGAATGTCAAATGGGCCAAAGATCCAAAACCAACAAATATTAACAGTGCTAGCAACAATGACGGTTTAAATTCATCCATCAACCCTAAAACACCCTCACCTATATTTAAATTGACTTTTGGCTTAATCGGTTTCATTTTTTTAACTTGGATAGGGTATCGGTACTTTTACTCTGAATCGCCAGAGTTATTAACCTTTGATACCATACGATCGTTAACTGCCACTGATGACAAAGAATTCGATGCCAACTACACACCTGATGGGCAATATATAGTTTTCAATCGCTATTTAGATAAACAGTGCGTCAATAAACTCTGGGCCAAAAATATAAAAACACAACAAGAATTCCAATTAACCAAAGATTGGGGGGCTTATGGCGCACATAGTTTCTCTGAAGACGGTAAGGAGCTGGTTTTTTTAGCCACCGAGGCCTGTAGTGAACCCGTGACACAAAGAAACTGCTACGATTTAGTCAGTCTCGATTTTGATCAGGCATTGGCGAGTCCTCAAAATCCCAAACTCATTCTTCGGTGCCAAAATTCAGATGTAAAAAAACCAATTTGGCTCAACAGTGGTGATATTGCCTTGCTACAAAAAACATCTGATCGTTGGAAATTAATCAGTTATTCCAACAGCGATAACGAAAGTACTGACCTATATAAATTAAAAGAAGGTACTGTAATTGATTATACATACTCCTCTCAAGATGACTTGATTGCTGTTACCAGCATCCTTAATGATGACCAACAATACATTGACCTGCTCACATCTGACGGCCGCTTACTTTCTAGCAATCAAATAGCCATGACGGATGACATTCCACAATTTAGGTTGATACACCCAACCTTCAATCCTCTGAATAAACAACTTATATTCAGCACCGGCAGACAACTTTTCAACCTTTCTTATGAAGGCCAAGTCACTAAGATTAGCTTACCTTTTGTTGATCGAATGGCACAACCAGTTTTTCACCCTAACGGTGAAAGTATGCTCATGCTCAAAGGCCCATACGACAGCGACATTGTGCTGTTAACACTTGATCAAATAACCAATCAAACGAGTTTTAACCCAACTGAATTGTATCCCAGCTTTCAACGAACCAATTTGAGTGATGGTTTTGCCAAATTTCAACCCAACGGAAACTTAATCGCATTTAGGTCTGAACGCTCAGGAGATCAACAAATATGGGTAAGCGATAGAGTCGACTCAAGACCACTGACCCAGTTACCTATAGATACATCTATAGCAGGTTTAGATTGGGCTGCTGATGGCAAGAGCCTTTTGGTCAATGCAAATAATGTTCTGACTCAAGTGTTTTTAGACGCTCAACAAAAAACATACCCACTTGTACACCC
>CALDFB010000023.1 GCA_937942365.1 uncultured Marinicella sp.
TGATGCAGGAGGGGTTGATGCGGTCAAAACTGACTTTCCTTTGAATCAATTATTCAAACAATTGGCTACACAATATAAACCCAGAGCTATAAAGAAAGGTTTGAAATTGACAGTAAGGCTGAGCGAGTATTGGATAAATTCTGATGAAAAGTTGTTATATAGAGTTTTACAGAACCTTACCAGCAATGCAATCAGGTATACAGAAAAGGGTGGTGTATTGGTCGCTGCTCGCCAAGATTTTGTTACTGCAGAACCACATCTTCAAATCTGGATTTTTGATACTGGTGTGGGTTTAACTGAGCGCGAACAAGTTGAGATATTTAATGAATTCAAACGACTCAATAAAAATTCGTTTGAAATCAGAAAAGAAGATGTTCCAGACAAGGGTTTGGGTTTGGGTTTAAGCATTGTAGAAAGGATTCTGAAGCAATTAAACATACCTTTGTCTATCCGCTCAATACCAAACCAAGGCTCATCTTTTATGTTAACTGTTCCATTGGCAAGAGAACATAATAAACCCGCAAAGACAGGTGATGAAAATTGGTTACAACATGCATCAAATCAACAACAAAAAACTGTAATCAGTATCGACAACGAGCCACAAATCCTTAATGGCATGCAACAATTGTTATCAGGTTGGGGGTTAGAGGTTCATGGTGTTGAGGGGGCTGTTCAAGCCAATTCACTGTTAAGTCAGGGGATTATACCTGACTTACTGCTGGTCGATTATCAACTGAATGATGAGTTTGGTACAGATGTTGTGGTGGATTTATTTAAGCAACATGAGTTGGAATGTCCTGTCATAGTAATCACCGCCAACCATACAGAAGAATTGAAAAACTTAGTCAAAGCGGCTGGGTTTCATTTGTTGCTTAAACCATTGAAACCCATTAAGTTAAGGCAATTAATGAATCAACTGTTGTAAACCTTGTTATTCAGCCTACCATTTCAATGTTTGAAACTTTCATCACAGCTTGGGTGCGATTATTAACTTCAAGTTTACGCATAATGGCCGTGACATGAGCTTTAACTGTTGCTTCTGAAATATTCAGGTCATAAGCAATTTGTTTATTCAACAATCCTTGTTTGATCATGCTGAGAACTTTGTGTTGTTGTGGCGTGAGCTCTGCCACTTGTCGGGTGGTTTCATTAAATGAGTTTTCTTGGGTATTAAACGCACTTTCATTGAACTGATACGGAAAATAAGTGTTACCTTCTAATACTGTTTTTAATCCGATTCGAATGTCATTTATATCGGCTGATTTACTGACAAAGCCCAGTGCACCAAAGTGTTTGGCATGCATGATGGTTTCCTGTTTGTCATTGGCTGAAATCATGATGATGGGCAATGAAGGGTATTTTTTTTGTACATAAGCCAGTGCCGAGAAACCTTCTACCCCAGGCATATTTAAATCTAAAATCAATAAATCGGCATTGTGATGATCACGCAGTTCTTGGCGCAGGGTTTCTGACGATTCTACTTCAATAATTTGACAGCCTGTCATATCTAAGCTCAACGCTTGCCTGAGGGCATTGCGAAACATGGGATGGTCATCAGCGATAACTATTTTATCAATTGTGATATTTTCAATGCTCCAATTCATGGTCTATTGATTCAATCGATTTTTGATCAAATTATTAACCACTTCTGGTTCAGCCAGTGTCGAAGTGTCGCCTAAGTCATTGTGTTCATTGGCTGCTATTTTTCGCAGTATACGTCGCATGATTTTCCCTGAGCGTGTTTTAGGTAAACCGGGCGCCCACTGGAGAAGATCAGGTGTTGCAATGGGGCCGATTTCTTTGCGTACCCATTGGATCAATTCGGCATGTAATTCTTCTGACTCGCTGACCCCATTGATTAAAGTTACATAAGCATAAATACCTTGGCCTTTGATGTCATGTGGATATCCAACAACTGCAGCTTCAGCCACAGCTTTGTGAGCCACCAAGGCACTTTCTACTTCTGCGGTCCCCATCCGGTGACCAGATACATTGAGGACATCATCGGTTCTGCCTGTGATCCAATAGTATCCATCGGCATCGCGCTTGGCTCCATCTCCTGTGGTATACACATCATCAAATGCCGAGAAGTAAGTGGTGAAAAATCTTTTGTGATCGCCAAATACAGTGCGCATCTGGCCAGGCCATGAATCTTTAATCACTAAGTTGCCTGCTGCTTCACCAATAAGTTCATTGCCTTCGTTATCAAGTAGGGCCGGTTGGATGCCAAAAAATGGACGGGTGGCGGAGCCAGGTTTCAAATCAGTTGCACCAGGTAATGGTGTGATCATGATACCGCCAGTTTCAGTTTGCCACCAAGTGTCAACAATAGGACACCTTTCATCACCTACCACATCGTGGTACCATTTCCAAGCTTCTGGATTGATCGGTTCACCTACTGAGCCCAGAACACGCAAAGACTGTCTGGAAGTAGATTTAACGGGTTCGTCACCTTCTTTCATCAATGCCCTGATCGCTGTGGGTGCGGTGTAACAAACATTCACTTGGTGCTTGTCACAAATTTGCCAAAAGCGACTGCTGTCAGGATAGTTTGGAACACCTTCAAACATCAATGTTGTACCGCCATTGGCCAATGGGCCATAAATGACGTAACTGTGACCGGTAATCCACCCTATATCAGCGGTACACCAATAAATGTCATTGGCATGAATGTCAAACACATATTCATGAGTCATAGATGCGTAAACCAAATAACCTCCTGAAGTGTGTAAAACACCTTTGGGTTGCCCAGTTGAGCCAGATGTATAAAGGATGAATAACGGGTCTTCCGCGTTCATGGGTTCTGGCTCACAGCTGGTACTAACACATTCACTGGCTTCATGATACCAATGGTCGTGATCCTGCCAGTTGATGTTATCATCCGCAGTTTTGATGACTAATACTGTTTCTAAGTAATCTTTGACACCAGTTTTTTTTGTGGCTAGGTCTACATTGGCTTTCAGTGGAATTGGCTTATTGCCCCGCATTCCTCTATCCGCAGTAATGACCAGTTTGGATTTGCAGTTAATGATTCTATCACCCAACGCATCTGGTGAGAAGCCACCAAAAACCACAGAGTGAATAGCACCAATTCGAGCGCAAGCCAACATGGCATATGCAGCTTCTGGAATCATTGGCATATATAAGGTAACGCGATCGCCTTTATTGACGCCAAGTTTTTTTAAAGTGTTTGCAAAACGACAAACTTCTGTATGAAGCGTTGCATAAGTGATGTGCTTAGACTCTTCTGGATTGTCACCTTCCCAAATGATGGCTGTTTGATCAGCTTTATGGGCTAAATGGCGATCGATGCAATTATAACTGACATTGAGTATTCCATCTGCAAACCAATTGATGTGCAAATCATCCTTTGCAAATGAAACGTCTTTTACTTGAGTGTATGGCTGGATCCAATCTAACCTTTTTCCATGTTTGTCCCAAAAAGCTTCGTTGTTTTCAATGCTTTGTTGGTACATGGTTAAGTAGGTATCGTTGTCACAAATTGCGTGCATTGCAAATGATGAATTCACCGGATAACGTGTTTTCATTGATATCTCTGTTTAAGTTTAATAATAGATTACTTTGCCATGGGAATTAATATGTGCCCATTAGACTATGGTCGAATAAGGGTCGATGAACTGTTAGTTCATGCCTGGAAAAGAGCTGACTTTCTTGACCTCTATATCAGGAAAAGAATCGACCACTTGAATGGTGAAATCAGGAAAACTACTGACTTCTTGCCATTCACCACAATCATCTGGAAATGATGAAACAAATTTAACATCTATATCAGCAAATGAACTGACGAATTTAACTTTTAAATCAGGAAATGAATCGACAAACTCGACTTTTCCTTTTAATTCAATACCATTGTGATAACAAGATTTTTCGGAACTGCTGCTGGTTGTTTCTGAATTGTTTTGACTGACTTGACTAGACTGATATTTGCTGGAAGGGCTGAAACCACCTGCGGTCGCGTGATTAGGACCAGAGTCTCCTAAGATGATAATCATTAAAATAATGGCTATGACAACAATTGCAATTTTTAAATCTTTGTTCATGGTGACCTCTTATTACTTAATTTTTTATACCTTATAAATCATAGCCGGTCTCTGAGCTGCTGTCGATAATTGATTTATTTCAAGATAATGAAGATTGCCTTTCCTTAATTTAATTCTAATTAAGGCCCTGCTTTACAGTTGAATATTCGACTGTGCAAAGTAACTGATGCTTTTGATAGTGAAAGCCATTCTGATTTGATTAAAATTTTTGAGGTTATCCTGTTTATCGAGTTTGATTTGCCAGTACCTGTTATTATCAGTTTTCATCATTGGAAATTGTTTGAATGTGTCATTATGTCCTAAACCTAAGCTTAAGTTGTTAATGTCTTGAGTGCTGACTATTGCGAGTTGTTGCTGGCCTTGTTTTTCATTACTGATCAGTTTGAGTTCAACTTCTGGTGAAACAAATAGACAAGCATTTTCACTGGGTAAGCAAGAGCCAGCTAATCGCATGGAACCGTGATTTTCGCCCTGATGTTCTTCAGATATGAAGTAACCTGTCATGACATAAGAACCAACAGCAAGTAATGGTGCAATAAAAAAAGCCAGTTTTAAATGTCTGTTCATTGATTTTTGTGACTATGTGTTCTCATTTAATTTGAACCTATTATAATTTGATCAAGAAAATAACAGGAGCTTTTGCTCCTGTTATTATTTACTTGAATCGTTTTATTAAAACGCATATTTTGCAGTAAATATCAAACGATTGAGTTCGCCATCGGTGCCACTTTCTATTTCACGCTTACCATGAAGATAACCGACACCCAAGGTTAGTTTAGGCGCAGGTGAATACAATAAATTAATTTGTGCACTTTGTGAAGACTTGGTTACATTACCACCGGTGTAATCGACATCATTATCAATATCTATTTTGGATAGAATGAAGTTAGATCGTAGTTGGTCAGTCCAGTGATGACGATAAGCCACTGCCACAGCAGTAGAATCAATGGCTTCTAACGATCCTGTATCGGAAATCACAGCGCCATTTGCAGTGTTCAAACCTACATACCTTCCCATGCCAGCACCAGATGCCAGGTTGAGCCTGATGTCATCCTTGCTACCCACTTTAAATTTACCCGTTAAACTTAAACCAAATGATGTTTCAGTATTGTTGTCATTGATTTGATCCAGTTCTAGGGTTCTGAGTAAGCCAGCGAATGCCAAATGTCCCCAATCAGCTTTGTGGGTATATTTGGCTACAAAATCGGGAGTGCCATTATCATCAGAAACTATTCTTGTGCCACCACCAAAAGGTGTAATGGTTGTTTCAGGGTTTTCAAGTGCTACAGACCATGGGCCTTTGGTGTATCTAACCATAGCTTGTCGTTCAAAGATGATGCCATCAGATGCGGCCAAGAAATCAGCTGATTCTGGAAGCGCGCCCACATCTTGGAATGTAGACCAAGTCTGTCCGAAAAGCCATTCGTTATATGTGATGAAAGCATGTCTGACTCTCGGTTGGTATGAGTTGCTGACTCGCTCATTGCCGCTTGGTGGCAGTAAAAAGTCAAGTTCAATATAACTGCCCAGGTTATCGCCATTAGCCAGTTTATGAGATGTTTTTAAATTGAACCTGGTTTCTTTGGCATGAAAATCAAAATCAGTGCTTTCACCTTCACCACCGACAGGTATGGTGCCAGGAATATAAAAGTCTCGTCCAGCTGACCCTGCTGCTAAATCGCCATCACTGTATGCTGAGAATGAACCTGTGGTTTTCACGAAACCGCCAAATGTATAACTGTTTTGAGGTGCGTCGTTATTATCTTTTTCTTTGGCCATCTTTTTGGCTTTTTTATCGGCCATCATCTGAGCCTTTGCTTGTCGTTCAGACCTGTCTTTCTCTGCCAATTCATTTTTTAACGAGAGTAACATGTTTTCTAAAACTGTGATTTTATCTTCTAGTCTTTGGAACTCATCTCCAGATGCTGAACCAATACCTGAGAATAAGACTGTTGAAATAGCTGCGATCAGTAATTTTTTTCTTGTTTTCATCAACACCTCCAAATAAATGATGGTGCTATGTTATTGAAATTTAAATATGGGTGATATTAGCCATTGGTATATACGACTAAGGTCTAATGTTTTAAAGTTAAGACTTCCTCATTACCATGACAAAAAAACAAAAGACATAAGCTGCCAATATTTTTTGATCCAAAAGCAGGGTTCTCCCATCTAAATGCTCCATGCTATTTGATACCAGTTGGATAACTAAACCTAACAGTAATAAAGCGGCTGTTGTG
>CALDFB010000024.1 GCA_937942365.1 uncultured Marinicella sp.
GATATTTGTGACTCATTAACTATGGGTGCATCAGTGGTAACATTTTGGAACGCATTATTCCCAAGAAAAGTATATCCACCACCTTGAATAATAAATCCTGGATCTGTTCTATGAATGACGGTGTCATCATAATCGCCTCGATTCACATAGTTTAAAAAGTTTGCCACAGTAACAGGAGCCACCTCTGGAAACAATTCGATTTCGATGTCGCCATAATCAGTTTCAAATCTAACGACCTGCGCCATAGAAACTGAAGTAAAAAGTAAAGATAATAATACTAAGGATGTTTTTTTGTATAAAGATTTCATAGTTTTATTGTTCAAATTATTGGTTAGTAACTCCATAAGGCACATGGCCAGTGGCTGTGTGTTCAGATGCAGTTTTAACATAGGTTAACTGATCTTCAAAGAAAATATCGGCTTTAAATGATTGCAAAAATTTGGCTTTATCTTGACCACCAAGAAACAAAGCCTCATCAATACGAATACCCCAGTCTCTTAAAGTTAAGATCACACGCTTGTGTGAGGGGGCTGATCGCGCAGTTACCAAAGCAGTACGAATCGGAGACTCACCGGGGGCAAACATGTTTTGTAAATCATGCAATTTTTTTAAAAAAGCACTGAATGGTCCAGGATTTAATGGTTCATTGCGTAAATCATGTTCATTGCGCCGAAAAGCTTCTAACCCATCTGACTGGTAAATCTGCTCAGATTCATCTGAAAATAAAACGGCATCACCATCAAAAGCCACCCTCACTTGATCATCCATTTGTATGGCGGCTTTTCGAGTCATCAAATGTGCAGCTGCATACCCTGCATTAATGGCACCTATGACATCTGCATGATGTGCCGATAAAAACAACTCAACCCCAAGTGCTGACAAATAGTCATAAGGGGAGCCTCCATTAGTAAATACAGCTCTTGAAATATCTAAGCTGTGATGTTCTATCGAATTAAATATTCGCAGTCCAGTATCGCCATTATTGCGTGACACCAAAACCACCTCTACCATGGAATCACCTGTTTCAGGATGTTTGATATTCAGTAATTTATTAACCAAAGGAAATGCCACCCCAGGTTCTAGGGGCTTGTCTTCATGAGCTAATTGATGGCTGCGATAGGCTTCTATACCTTGATCCAGATAAATTTGATGGGAGTCATTCAGATCAAACAAGGTTCTGGATGAAATGGCCAATGTTAACATCAGGAAAATTGCTCATTGATAATGCGGTCTTCTAAATTGTGCTTGGGATCATACAAAGCACGTATTTTGATGTCTGGACATTCCTTAACAACCACTTCAGCTACATCACGTATCTCGGTGTTATCGGCAGTTGCGGAAACTGGTCTTTTTTGATGATTTTTGACTAAAAATGTGACTTCAGCATGTGCTGGAATAAGCGCTCCTCGCCAGCGTCTAGGTCGAAATGGACTGATAGGTGTCAATGCCAATATCTGACTACCCAAGGGTATGACTGGTCCATGCGCTGATAAGTTGTATGCTGTACTACCAGCTGGGGTAGCCACCATCACCCCGTCACCCACTAAAGTACTGATTTTAGATTGCTCATTGATTTTAATTTCTATGTGAGCAGACTGTTTGGTTTGCCTGAGTAATGAAACTTCATTGATGGCCAAAGACTCTGAAACTTCACCGTTTACACCCGTAGCTTGCATCATTAAGGGGCGCAATACAGTTTCTTGTGCATCGGTAATTCTTTGAATAAGGTCATTATCGCTGTAATTATTCATTAAAAAACCCACCGTTCCTCGACGCAAACCAAAAACAGGAATTTCTTGGTGCATGAACTGATGCAAACACTGCAACATAAATCCATCACCGCCCAAAACCACAATAACATCCGCATTTAAGGGATCATGTTGCCCATAAAGGTTGATCAGTTCTTTCAGTGATTTTTGCGACTTTTCTGTCTCGCTGGCTAAGAAGGCTAATTTCATGACGATAGTTTATCAAAACTTAAGGCAGATAGGGGCTCATAGAACGAGAGATCACTCTTGCATCTCCGGCGTTATTTCTTTGCAATAAAGCATACATAAGAAAACGGCTGCCTTCCATCTGCACCAAAGAACTGGCTTGTAAATGCAAAGTTTGGGTAGAAATCAGTGGCCGAATTAAATTTCTGATGTCATCGTTTAAAACGAATCGAATGGAACTATCCTGATAAAAATCTGCCAGCGTTAAATGACTGGCCCGACCTTCTTGGTACAGTCTTAAAGCCATTTCATTGGTGATCAATGGATGTAAGGCACTGAGCATCACTGCTGGCAAGGTATTGACATTCATTTTTGTCGCTACATTCGTGACTGGCAGTGTACTGATATACGGTTTTAAACGTGAAAAATCTTCTGCATTTAAACCATCTAACAAACTCAATTCATTGATATGTTTAAAATGTTGTCCACTGGTCTGATAGCTGGGTGACTTAGCCAAATAAACAAAATCTTCGGCACCGTTGAGTTCTGGTGTTTGATCAGCATCCATCCAATCAATCACCTTATCAGCCAGGTTGACATCTAACTCCAAAGCCAACAACAAATTTCTGAAATATGCTACATGGGGCTCAGATTTCGTCCCATCTATGATCAAATTATTAACATTGAATCTGTTATTTAACCCGACCAGCTTACCTGACAAAACCGCATCTTCGACCACCATCCCTTGAATGCCTTGAAGCCAGGCATCTAAAGAACTGTCATGTTGATTTTCGTCTTGTGCATAATCCTCACGCAAAATGTCACTGGCCCACAACAACATCCCTTGGCTGTAGTGTTTGGCTTGATAGGATTTTTGTAAGTTATTTATTCTTGCAAGTGAAAGCTGATTTTTGTACCAAATACCAATTGCCAAACTGCTGGCTATGGCTAACATCACCAGTGCCATTAGCATTGCCATACCTTGAATATGAATTTTCGAATGCTTCACAGCCACCCTGCTCGCTGCCATGGAACCAGTTTTAACACACTTTTTTGACCATTGTCCTGGATAACTTGGCAAGAAACCATCTCTGGTAACTGTGAATTTTGTAATTGACTGTTCGGCCAAATTGATCGCTCTATCCCATTTAAGTCTAGGTAACTACAGTTCAAGGATTCAAGGCTTAACATGGGCCTTTCTTGCCATTGATTACTGTTCAATGGACTGGCTGCACTTTGGATGGCTCTAAACCATTGATCGTTGCGTACATACCACCTCACTCTGATTAAACCTGAACTTTTATTAGTAATATGAGTTGGTTGTGAAACAGTTGATCGCTGTGCTCTTGTGTTAACCACAGTATTATTTCGATAACGAAGTAAAGTAATTGACTGCGTATTAGCAATAAACTCTGGAGCAGTGGTTACTGCTGATACCTGATTACTGGTAATGGCCATTTGTATGTCATTTTGTAGTTGAAATTGGGCTAAATTAAATTGATTCAATTCTTCAGTAACTAGCTGTAAAGAAGCTTTGGATTTAATCAATGTATCAATACTCAAAAATGCCATACTTGAAATCACAGCCAAAATACCTGTTGCGACCAACAACTCTAGCAAAGTCATGCCTTGTTGTTTTACCACTTGGCTGAATTTGATTTGCCTTTGTTTTTGTAATTCAATCATCTTCGTTTGGTAAAACCAGTCAAACGAGCTTGAGCATATTCTAGATTTTTTTGTAAACCAACCAATAACTCAATCCGATTAATGTGCTTGTTATCAGTCGTTTTCAACTCAGCTTGCCAATAAAAATCTTGATCACGGAATAATTCTTGTCCCTGATGTAGGCCAATTTTCAAATCTGATTTTTGATATAACATCAACATCACTTGATCAGCCACATGGTATGCGCCCGTTTGCTCTCGCAGAACAGTGGTGACATTAGCTCCATTTTGTGCTGATTGCACCAATGCCACTAAACCGACACTTATGATCAATAATGCCAGCATCACCTCTAACAACGTGAAGCCTATTGTCTTTTTATGGCTGATACCAAGCTCCTTTTAACTGCCACGGCGTCTGTGTACTTATGGCATAGTATGCATTGTCATTCTTAGATTCCGATAAGTCATTTGAGACATTAAAACGCAATTCAAAAGCATTAAAAGAACCATCAGTTTGACAAATAATATGGGGGTCATGTAATTCTTCACTTGAAATCTCAAGTGCTAAATTTTCAGATAACCCACCAAGAATTAACTCCATGCCAACACCCTCTTTTATGATGGGTGAAATTGGCGACTCAATCAACACCCAATCAGTTTGTTGAAACTGTAAAGCTTGATAGCCGTTCTCAAATAGCTCTAGACCATAGGTTTGATTTTCAAGCACCGCTTTTTCACAAATAAAAGTCAAATCATCACTGAACTTTTGTGCTTGATTCATAACCAGTCTATCTACTGACTGACTGTTAATAAGGTTACTTCCTAAAGCAGTCATGATACTGATGATCAAGACGACCAATAAAATTTCTAATAAAGTAAAACCTTTGGTAGAAGTTCTGGATTTCATTTTAATAGAACTGGGCTTCACCAATTGCCAATATCAGCATTCAAACCTTCACCACCAGGTTGCCCATCTGCACCAAAAGAGTAAATATCAATCACACCTCGACTACGTGCCTGATGAGAATCCATTTCAATTCGTTGGATTCCATGATATCGATTCACATTTTGAATGTTATCATAATGCACTGGTAACACAATATCTGGTTTTTGGTTGTTGCCACGACGACTCACAGCATCTTCTTGAGCTAATTTTTT
>CALDFB010000025.1 GCA_937942365.1 uncultured Marinicella sp.
CAATCAGTGAAATGAAAGAAAAAATGATCACTGTAACAGATTCAACCCAGTATTTAAGAGCAACAGTTCTGGAAGGTGATATTCTTATCAGTGCATACAATGGATTTGATGAGTTGCCATCGATCAAAACAGTCCAGAACAACCGAACTGAGTCGTTACAAGATGCTTGGTTTCTTTTAAAGGCCAAAGAGGACTTTCTACTTTCCAGTCGAGGTCAGATTAAGTACCACTTAAATATAGATAAATTTAAAATATCAAAAAATAAAACCATCAGTGCTTTTGAACGATTGATTCCAGATAACAGCAATAGGTTTATAGAACTTTATCATAAAAATCAAGTCACTGAACACAGCGGTAACAGTGCTTTTTCTTTCAGTTTAATGCCAGCTGGTAATTCTACAGTCATGTTTAATGACAAACGGGTATCAGCTTCAAGAGTTCTGAATCCGCGCCTGTTAGTTAACAACACCCAACAATCACTTCAAGATGTTGTTATCCAATTAGGCGATCTGAAGGTTGATCTGGCATTACCTGTTGGTTATTCTGAACATCAGTTACCCAGCGTAAATTCACTTAAAGATAAAGCACTGACATTGCCGAAAGATAAATCATTATTTTTTTATAGCAATTACACAAAACCCAATGACAGTCGCATTGTAAAAAGGAAGTTATATCGTCTTAATGGTCAGCTTCGCCATGGTTTTCATAAACAAAATAGCAATGAGCAAGGGTTCAGTATATTCTTGGTAGCCAATAATAATTCAGCAAAACAAGTTACCATACAAATCACACAGGATGGCAACCCCATAAAACTGTCCACGGGTTTTAAGCGTGTAGTTAAGTTTATGGGTCATGACCCAGAACTAACCAATGCGGTTTTGCCATTTGGTGATTGTAAAGACAGCTGTTTTATTTATGCAACACAGTATTTGAACTTACCAGCAGGGACTCCTTCAGGACAGTATGAATTGTTGTTGACAATGCAAGGTAACGAAGATGCATATATAGGTTTAACTCGAACTCTTTACGACCAAGACAAAACTTCGGTGGTATTTGCTGATGAAAGATAATAAAACCGGTTTGGTGGTTATGTTCGTTGTACTATTGACTGTATTACTTTACGGAGAATTTTTCTACAGTAAAAACGCACAAGTTACAGCATCAAAATGCGGTGCTCAAGTTGCAACAACAAAATCCTCTTACCCAAGTGTTGAGTTGCTTTCTTTATTACTTCAATGGGTTGAAACAGGCCAGCACGACCAAACAGTACAGGCATTCAATAAAAATGGTGTGAATTGTTTGTACTTGAGAAAATACCCTATGACAGGGTATTTTCTCAATCAAAATTCAAATAACTCTATCATGCTTCAAGCCACTCATGCACTTGATGACCTAAATACTGGAAAGTTAGTACTGTCGATAATTAACAGTGATCCTGCTTTTAAATTTGGTTATATATCAAGTGTTAAAAGACACCAAGAAGATTCCAGCAGACACCCTACTTTGGTCAACTTATTCTCGCTTGAACTGCTAAGACGTAATCATGTTGATACGGTTATCCAAATACATGGTTTTGCCCAAAAAAATAGAATAACGGAGGTAGGAAAAGCAGCAGATGTCATCATCAGCTCAGGAAGTGAGGATGGTAGTTTCAAAGCCAATCAAATTCATGGGTGTTTAAAAAATAAATTTGAAGGTGTTTATATGTTTGGTAAAAACATTTATGAACTAGGAGCAACTCAAAATTTCTTATACGAACAAATGCGAGCATCCGGTTTTAGTAATGACTTTATTCATGTAGAGCTCAGTCAGTCAATGCGACAGAAACTAACACAAGCCCAACATATAAAATCATTGGCTCAGTGTTTTTACTCAGGAGATATTTTGTGAATTTTAAAAAACAAAATTTCAAAAGTTTAATGTGGTTCTTTATGTTGTTTTTTAGTGTCCAACTAAGAGCTAATATCACGCCTGTTGATTTAGTTTGGCAACAATTGGACAAACATGATGTCATTATTGATAAAAGCAATCCGGAACGAATATATTGGGTGTTGTATCTACCTAAAGGTCATTGGTTTAAAGCTGCAGTCAACGAAGATGAAACCCAGCTCTTTTTCAGTAACGGTTCAGGACTCTTTCAAAAGGTCAAACCATTGATTAAAAATGGCTTGATTTACCACAATGATTCGGGTGAATCTGGTTGGTTAAAAATTATCAGTGAACAACAACAAAAACCAAAAATATACCAAGCACCGCCTATTCATTATAGGTATCAGGATTTCATGCTTGATCAACGGTTGCAAAAAATAGCAGCTAAACACTTGAGTGAAGCGTATAAAAAGTCAGACCTAAAGTCAGTGCAAGAAATGGCTGTTGTATCACCAAACAACCCATTTTCTGTCTATATCAATGAGCCAGGATTGGTGTTGTTTCGTCATCAACTTGACTACCAGCAAGTGACGGGGAGTTTTGATGTGCATTATACCATTAATTGGCAGGGTCCGAATCTAAAAGGAAGCAGCAACCACAGCGTCAGGCCACAGTTAAATAGAGTGTATAAGGGGCAGTGTTGGCGACAACTTGGACATGAAAAAATGACCTGGGTAAGGGCTGAAGAAGTTGGTTGGTATCACTTTAATTCCAACAAAAATGTGTTGGCCAATGTTTTTGTTATGAATGAATCACAGGTGGTTTTTTCGCATAACAATAAACAATTTAAATCAACAAATAATAACTTCATTGACTCGCAAGCATTACAATTTATTGCTAATCACATGAATTTGTTTATAGATCAAAACCTATTTGTTGATGCGATTTCAAAACTGGTCACAAACAGTAAGAATAGAGATATTTATCACTTTTTAAGGGGGTTGTATTCGTTCCAAAAAAAGCTGCACCCCACCAGTGCAAAAAACCAAAAAGCCCTGTTTGCATACCACAAAGTTAAGCTTATCCCCGCAGGCGTTGAACCGCCATCTGAATTGTACATCAATAATGATTTAATTGATGACCTTAACAATAAACTGCCAGCAGGGGCTTTTTATCAATTGAGTCAGGGCGGGCTTTCCTATGAAATTCCAACATGGATGTTTGAACGAAAATTGCGTATATCATTGGCTAATTACTTTAATACAGGGCCAATCAAAGTCGTTTTTGATACAGGTGAAGAAATAAAGTTGTATGCGGAAGATGCAATGAATGACATCCCTTTAAAGGTTGACACGGTTGATGTAGGACTTAGTGCACTCAATCAAGTAGAGGGCCACCAAATATCGACGGTTGCTGATGCTTTTTCAGCCACAAGACAGGCTGCTCCATATCTGAAAACAGTCACAGGGAAAATAAAAATACCAGCAGATGCAAAGTCGTTCAAAATAGTTGGCAGCAATCAAATAAGAGTTGCCTTGTCCTATCCACAGTTAAAATTTTTTCGACATGGTGAATATGAGGTACTTAAAAAGGCATTGTCCTTCGACTATAAAGAATCAAGGTCAGAGTTGTTTTTGGATTTGTACCGACACTATAAAAACATTGATAACAAGGCACTTGACTTTTATGCACTGCAAAAAGAGGTTGTGAATTCGGGCATAGATCAAGAAATAAATTTTGACCAATGGGTTCCTTATTTTCGTGAATTGTTATCGGTTGAAAGCAGCATTCCATTGAACGTAAATGAAACCGTTGAATTACCCGGCTTAGCTGAGTTAATAGTCACCGTATCTGAACTCAAAAACAATCAACAATACAATCAAATATTAAAATTATTGCGAGTTAATTTTTATCACTCAACCAAACAAGAAGTGCGTCAATATTCGTGGAACTATCTAAAGGCAAATTATGAGGAACAAGGCCTACACAGGCAACTTCTGAGCTTGGCTATGGTTGCCTATGTTAGACATAAAGAACACAGCATGACAACATTGATCGCTCAAATTTATCAAAAATTGAACCATCACAAAAAAGCGGTTTTCTATATGAGTTTACTGCCGAATCATGCTGATAAAGAATATGTGCTTGCATCATTGTTTAAATTGAATCAATGGAAGGTTTTTGAACTGTACCTCAAAAATTCACCCAATATAAGCTCATGGCAAAGCCTCAGATCTTTTGCGAATGGCGAAAGCAAGCAGCTGTCACAAGCAGCTGTTCAATTGATAGATCATTTTGGCTATGTTTGGGTTACAGATGATGTCAGCAATTTGGGGTATGATCACTCAAAAATATTAAGTACACTTCCAACCTTGGGTCACAAACAGGTTAATTTTGTCGATACAAAAAAGTCGGTAGAAATTTTGGTGGAAGGACCTGCTAAGATAAAGCTGAAATTAGCCAAAATATTCAATAACAATTCGTATTCAAACACAGAACATACCGTGGTGTTGCAAGGTGCTGATGTCACGAAAAAATTCTTGTTCAGCAGCAGACCATCACTGAATTGGTTTGGGCAGGATAACCACATAATAGGTTCATTTGGTGATGTGGAACTTGATGTACCTGAGGGTAAACATAGGTTCAAAGTTAACACAGAAAGTGGTCAAGCATTGTTTTACCTAACTCGCAGAGAAATGGTGCTAGGGATCAATTTGAATAGAGTTGAGAATCTGGATGTAAAGTTTTTTAAAAATAATCACGAAAAACCAATCAACTCGGAATTTAGCCACGCAAAAGTAAAAGGCTATATAAAGTTAGGTTGTGATGAACTGCTTCCGATTACACCGCTGTTGGGATCCTCAGTGAAGCCACAAGAGTTTGATTTTGAACGCAGGGATCAGTGGATAGATGAAGCTGATTTAGATTCGGGGTTATCAATTTCTCAACCCCATTTAGTTAACGCTGAAAAGACCACGTGTGGTGCTTCAGCAAAATTGGCCAAAGCATGCATCAAAAATTTGTTACCTTTGTTACAAAAGAGAAATCTTCAAACGGCCATTGAGATTTTAAGTTTAGTTGATTTATACCCCGATAAAGGTCTAATGCAATACCGAGAAGAGGTATTTAAATACTTTAAGTGGTCGTTGAAAAACAACGATATCAACAGCGATGGAAAAGCTTCTATCAGATATAACTTTACACCGCCAGAGAGCAAATATCTGAAGTCTTTACTGACATTAAATGATCAACAATTAACTCAATTATATGTCAATCAAAACAGAACCCAAGGCATCACTTTAAATGACCCTCCAAAAGAGTTAAAAGTAAGTTTAAGTCGACTTTCCAGTAGTCAGGTTTTATGGGAGCCTTTGCAATTGTATTATCAAATTAATGAAAATCAGCCACTTGTAATTAACATGACTGATAAACGACATGATTTTACAGTTATGACTGATGATGAAACCAAGGTTTTAAAGTTTTGGCTGGATGCAAATAAAAATAACGATTGGGTAATGCTTGAAATCAATGACATAAAAATTCCAAAAGTTGAAAAAGACTATTTTGTTGCAACCAAGATTAAGCCAATTCAACTCAAAGTAACCAATACGCAAAGAATAAAAGTCATCAAAGAAAAATTAACGGGTGTTAGAACCATTGATGAGTTCGTGGCCTATGCCGAACATCCTTCAGTTACTTTTGATAGCCAAGACAGTGAAACCTATTACCGGTTTTTTGAATTAAAGCCGGACTTTCAACTGAACAGTCATCGCACAGTTGTGTTTGATTCTGTGGCCAAATCAAATATTGTTGAGGCTAAAAAAGGTAACAAAAATAAAACAAATTCGGGTGTATTCATGGAGCCAAAGGTTGAGAACATAAACACCATTGAAAATCCCAGAAAATCAACTTTCGAGGGTGGGCTATTATATGGAAATGGTTTGGATTCTGAACAAGAAAACGATGTTGATATCAGTCGTTATTTTGCATTCATTGCTGCGCATAGATTCCATGACACAAAAAGAGAAAATTACTGGAGTAGTGATTCCCAACTTAGGTTTGGCGATAATTATGAGGCGCTTTATGCTGGACACAGGTTTGATTCTGTTCCCAGTGATTTGCCTTGGCGTTATGGTGGTTCTCTAAGTGGTTGGCTTTACCGGGATGAGAACCAGTCATTCACTCAACATCAGTTGAATGCTTTTATTTCTTACCAATTCAATTACCATCAACGACATCGGTTCAACACACGAGCAAGCCTAACGCACAGAAATGTCTCAACAGATAAGTTTTTGAGTGACGAAATCACAGTGGTGCCAACTGACATTTGGAGCAGTTATAAAAACAACCACAAAAATGCTTTGTCACTGAGTCAGAGTTGGAGACACACTTTTCTTAAAGATTTACAGCTTTTCTCATCAATTGGCTTACGCAGTAATGAAAACCTTAGATCTGTTGATCATTACCAAGGGGTTTTGGGTGCAGGGTTGCTTTATGATACTTTAAGTTTGGAGTCATCTTTGGTGCATAGGGTTTATGCTTCAGATGAGCACCGAGAACGACAATTGAGTTCTAACCGTTTTCATCTTGAAGCAGATTGGCTATTTAAACAAAGTAATGATGGCGTATTCAAGTTTGGAATTGAGTATTATAAAAACTTCAGTAATTCGATTGACTCACTTCAATTGACACTGACATGGTTGTTTCATTCAGGAAATAGGCTACAAGATTATCGACCAGGAGAGTTCCGGTTTAAGAAGTTGCGCTCTGAATTTATTACTCAGAAAATTTTACAAGACAACATTGAAAATTAAGGTCTAATCGTTTGAATATAAAAAAATTACTGCTATCAGATTTATCATTAATAGATAAAAAAGTTTTTAGCAAAATCGCTAAAAGTTTGATTGTTGAAACCAATCACAACTTTGATGTGTCAAATGTTGATGGGATGTATGCATTCATTGGTTATTTACTCAATAAAGTTGATAGTGCATTTGAAAAAATTAAAAACACGCAAGCAGAATACATAAATTTCAGCACTTCATATGCAACCTCTATCAATGAATCTGATAAAAGAGAGTTACTTAAAAAATTCGCTAAAACTTTCAAAGTAAAAGGATATAAAGGCGATGTAAGGGCTTTAAACAGATGGTTTGATGCTGATGTGATAGCTGAGCGCAGCCAAAAAAAGATATCTCGAACTGAGCGTCGATTAAAATATTACTTGGACAGAGTGTCTTATGCCTTGGTTTGGGTCATCCAGCAAGAACAAAAATCCTATCAAAGTCAAAAATGGGTTCAATTGAATTTAAAAAAATATTTCTTGATGGCTTTTTATTATGAGGGTGACACCAGGTTAAAAGTTTACGCCTTTGAGTCTTTGCTGAAATTGGTTAATGCCATTCCATTGGTTGACAGAGAAACAAGCCTGTCTACAGAGGTCAAACAATTCATCATACGATCGTCACAAGACAAAAATCAGTTGATTGAATTACAGCAACTTTCTTTGACTTTACTGATTAAATTTACCCGTAGAAATTTCATCATTATTTCGCAAACAGTCATGGCCAAAGATTATCAGGATGCTTTCTTTTTAAGGGCTCATATCGCCAGATTGATAAGTTATTATTGGCAAGAGTTATGTGACCAGCATGAGTTGTTGGTGAAGCTTGCGCGGGATGAAAGTGATTATGTGAGAATAGAACTGTTCAAGTCATTAGCAAGTTTGCATCAAAAAGCTGCGCTTGATTTTGTCTTTAAATATTTAGAAAAAGAGCCTTCATCACAAGTCCAAGCTGTTGCGAGTTTAACCTTGTGCCGCAATTCATTTTTAAAGCATAATGATGTGAATGAAAGTTTCAGTGCGCTACTTCAATCATTACTAAAAGCCACTGATGCTGACTATTTAATACGAAGTATATTGCACTCAATACCAGCCTTATTCCATTGGGTACAGCCAGAGAAAAAAAATGGATACATCAAAGAATGGATGAGTCTTTTACATCAATTTCGTAACAATGCCAACAAACCCAAACTAAGAAAATGGACATCTCTTGCTATAAATCATTTGTGGGTGCTTTCGAATAATAATCGACATCAATTGATGAAACATATTCGGCATAAAGTTGAACAATTGCCGTTGAAAAAACGAAAAGTTATTCACATTCCAGCATTGGATTGTATGTCAGATGATGAACTTGGTAGGTTGTTGGCTGTAGTTAATCAAAATGACTTTCCTTTGGATATTCAAAGGAAAGGTTCGGTGTTAAGAATTCAGCGATGGTATCGTTTTAGGTTCAGGTTTTGGAGATTTTGGTATGAGTTAAAAAATTCAACAACCGATAAACGACAAGCACATTTTCACCTGATTGGTCGAGTGTTTAAAGGTCACATAGCAATACCTTCAGATGTTTTGGCTGAACAAACAATAACAAAGGTTCCAGGTGAACCACTTTATCAACCAGAAGAAGATGGTCCCAGAAATTACTTGCCTTTGGTGGATGAGCTAATATCTTGTTTGGACCAAAACTGGCCAATTAAACCGCTTAAAATTTATTCTGCCGACGGTGTGACCACCCTTTCTCCACCCACAAGATTGTGGCGACGACTCACAGCTAAATTCAAATTGAGTACTCAGTTTGAGGTTTTCGCACAATATAGAAACTGGGACAATAACAGTCAAGATAAACCCAACACTTACATTGCTAAAATCACTGAGTTGGGCTTCAATGTGCACTATCATGATTACGTAAGTGGTTTTGAGGCTCAAGAAGAGCCGTCCAAGCACCCAACCATTAAACGCTTTTTTTCAATCTCATTTTTACCTGTGCTTGGAAATTACTGGGAGAACATAAAAACATATTTTGGATCCGTTTATTCAAATAATTTAAATCAGTTGTTTGTTTTTTTAGTTGGCTTATTTTCCTTATTCCTCATAAAGCATGCTTGGCTGAATATACAGGTCAATGTTGCCCGAAAACAACTACCACTTTCAATTGGTGGGTGGGGAACCAGAGGGAAATCTGGAACAGAGCGGCTTAAAGCCGCCCTGTTTAACGGTTTAGGCTTGAATGTTGTTTCTAAAACAACGGGCTGTGAAGCCATGTTCTTGCATGGAGTGGCTCATGGACAACTCAAAGAAATGTTTCTATTCAGGCCATATGACAAAGCCACCATTTGGGAACAAGTAGATTTATTGAAACTGTCCAATAAATTAAATACAGATGTTTTTTTATGGGAATGCATGGGATTAACACCTGCGTATGTCCACATTTTACAAAAACATTGGATGAGAGATGATTATGCAACCATAACAAATACCTACCCTGATCATGAGGATGTGCAGGGACCAGCAGGGTATGACATTCCAAATGTGATGGTTGAGTTTATTCCCAAAAATTCAACATTGGTTACGTCTGAGGAAGTCATGTACCCGATTTTGCATTATGGAGCAAAGCAACTGAACACCCCCTGCTTTCCAGTCACTTGGATGGAAACCGGAGCAATCACACAAGACATTCTTGATCGTTTTCCTTACGAGGAGCATCCCAATAACATTGCATTGGTGGCCAGACTTGCTGAAATTATGGGTATACCGCAGGATTTTGCGTTTAGAAATATGGCTGACCATGTGGTACTAGATTTGGGTGTGTTGAAGACCTATCCTAAGTCTTACATTCGGGGCAGAAGTTTACAATATGTAATGGGTAATTCAGCCAATGAACGCCTAGGAGCGATGGGTAACTGGACTCGAATGGGTTTTGATGATCATGACATGATTGATGATGTTGGAACTTGGGTTACTACAGTTATAAATAACAGGGCTGACAGGGTGCCTCGTTCAAAAGTGTTCGCTGCGATGCTGGTCAAAGACATAGCTGCTGATACCCACTTCCTGATTGGAACTAATTTAGATGGGTTCATGAAGTTTTTTAATGAAGCTTGGAATGAACATTATGCTGATTTCTCAGTTTTTGCTAATAATGATAATGACAGTGATCGTGCCCTTGATGTGTGCCAACAGAAAGCAACTGAAATGCGCTTGGTGTCACAAGCAGCAATTATTGATGCGAGGTTATCGAGGATGTTGGAATCAATAGAAATTCAAACTGAGTCAGTGAACTCTATAAGATCAAAAGACGAATTAGAGCATTTGCTTAAAAAACATGACCGGCTCCCATTCTTAAATGATATTTGGTTTTTCGTAGAAGGTTGGTTGCAACAGTTTAATAATTATCAAAAAATAACCTCATTGCTAACAAAGGATGGCAAAGCAGCCAATGAGCAATTTATTGCCTTATTACGCCAATCACTGGTTGATAGAATAGTGATAGTTGATGATGCCATGACACCTGGGGAGACGATCATTAATTTGATGGTTGATAAAACACCACTTGGTTTGAACAACAGAATAATGGGAATGCAGAATATCAAAGGTACAGGTCTCGATTTTGTGTATCGTTGGCAGGCTTGGGAAGCCTGTCATAGTTCATGCAAGAAGCTTTATTCAAAAAAACAGGCTGAAGTGGCTCAAGGTCTTCAAGAACTGAACTCTTTTAAAGAGTTTGGTGTGCTATCTGAGAACCATATGTTGGACTGTTTGGTTGAAGTAAGTGACAAGAAAATCATGCAGTCAGATTTGTTTTTAGCCAAAATTAAAGAAATTAAGCAGAATTTAGATACACAAATGAGTGCCCTGACTGCCCGTGTAAATCTAAAACAAAAGTCCTCCAAAAACAATAAATTCTTTAAACGCTTGATCAATGTGGTTGAAAAAGTCATTGACCTCAGTGACGCTGTTAAAAGGAGAAAAAAAGCCAACTTGATTTATAAAGACTTAGGAAACCAAAGAATCAGTCACAGCAAAGCCGCCATTGAGTTACAAGAGCTCACAAAACGTCAAAAAGGCGGATGGCTTTGGAAGTCCACTCAAAACAAAAAGTAAATTGTTCAATTTTTGAACCCCTGAATGAGCGGTATTTAGTCGCCGGGTTAATAACAGCCGGTGGGTTTAATGTTTTTAAAAGATTCCGGCTCTGGAATAAACTTTCCAAACCAAGATGATGATTAAAACTCAAACCCATTTTTATAAATTAAGTCGATAATTATCGATGGCGATTCAGTTAACTCTAAATCAAGCGGATCACCAACGTAGTCATCATCAAAAAGTACCATCCGATCGATGGCATGGTTTTGAGAACGGCCTGAAATTTGAATGATATAAATTCCTGGGTTATCAAATTGAGCGTATATGTTGTGTCCATCAAAGTCGCTTGTGCTTGTTGACCAAGTCCAAGGATTGGAGCCGGTGCGATATACCTTAAACCAACCATCGCTTCCAGCTCCTTCTGGAGTCGTGTTCCCGTCATCATCTAACTCAATTGGGCAGTCATTAAATTCAGGAATATAACCCACTGGACACACAAAACTATTCATGCCTTGCAACCCATAAAATGCATCGCCATTAATCTTCAACCAAGAATCATTGGCATCGGTGGTAGACGTGCCTTCTGCAATCAAACTTCGCCACTGAAATCTATATCTACCTGGATTTTGAATATAAACAGCATACTCTAATAAATCTACTCCTGGGTTGTTATATTGATTGTCAGCTGCATACCTGAAATAGGATAAACCTGTAAAATCATTAAACATAACTTCTTCCGCCCACCCTATTGGAAGAGCTGCTATAGATTCAATTTCAATGACTACTAGGCCATTTTCTTCCAAAAACGCAGAACGCTGCGCAGAAGTAAATCCACAGTAAAGAAAGGTAATAAATATAATCCAAGCTTTAACTAAACTCATAAAGTCACCGCACTAAGGTTCAATTTGATAATTGTAAAGTATTTTTTAGAGTTTTTCATTCACAAAAACTTGATTGGAACTTGTGCTGATTGATATAAGAAGACGTTATTTGCTACTTAATGTAAATCAGTCACCCTATTGCAACCGAAAGAAAAATCTATAACTTAATAAAAGGGTTGCTATCAATTTGTAAAAAAGAGGAATAAAAAGAAGAGAGCATACACTCGGACCTTTTGAGCATAAGATAGTATTCAAATCAGACCGAATTTGAAGTATGTTTCAAAGACAACCACAGTTAGCCTTTAAAAAAATTAAATTCTTTTTGGCTGAGAATGAAAGAGGTTTTTCATGTGTATGGTTAGACATGAGGTTCGTATTAAATTTGATCAGTCTGAATGTCATAGATCAAAGCCTTATGAGAGTGAACCTAAATATAAAACCACAGTTTTATCTGTGGTTTTATATTTAGTATATTGAGCTGGCTTACTTTTTCTTAGGAACTGGGAATCCTCGGTCTCGCATCAAGGCATCAATCGATGCATCTCTTCCGCGAAACTTACGATAAGCTTCTGCTGGGTCCATGGCGTTACGTGGCGCAAATAAGTATTTAACCAGTTTGGCTGCCACTTCTTTGTCATAAAAACCACCAGGGGCTTGTTCAAATGCTTCGGCAGCATCAGAGGTCAAAACGTCGGCCCACATATAACCATAATAAGCCGTGGCATAGCCCTCTCCTGAGAACACATGTCCAAAGTGAGGTGTTCTGTGTCTCATCACCAATTCTTTAGGCATATTTAAAGCAGCCAGGGTTTCTCGTTCGAATTTATCTGGGTCAATGTTCTTTGGGTCAGCCAAATGAAATTTCATATCCATCAAGGCAGAGGCTAAAAACTCTGTGGTTTTAAATCCTTGATTGAATTTAGCGGCATTTTTTATTTTAGCGATCAATTCTTTGGGAATGGTTTCACCCGTTTTTTGGTGCTTCATGTATTTGTTAATCACTTCGTCAGTTGATAACCAGCGTTCTAATAATTGAGATTGAAATTCGGTGTAGTCTCGAACCCCACCATTAGAACTTGGATATTTAACGTTTGAAGACAGGGCATGTAAAGCGTGTCCAAACTCATGAAAGAAAGTTTCAGCATCGCTCCATGAAACCAAAACAGCTTCACCGGGTGCTGGTTTGATGAAATTAGAATTGTTTGAAGAGAGCACAGTAACCTTTCCATCATAAGTTTCATGAGAACGGTAAGCATTGGCCCAAGCCCCAGAACGCTTGCCTGGCCTGGCAAAAGGATCCAAGTACCATAAACCGATGTGAGCACCCGTGGTCATATCATTAACTTCCCAGACTTTTACATCGGGGTGGTAAACAGGAACTTTACCTTCTGGTAATGCTGTGAATTTAAAATTAAACAACTCGCCTGCAACATAAAACATCGCTTCACGCAAGTTATCTAGTTGGAGGTATTGCTTAACTTCGTTAGAGTCCAAATCATATTTTTTCTTGCGGACTTTCTCTGCATAATAACGATAATCCCAAGGTTCGATGGTGATGTTATGACCCAAATCGTTGGCTACAGCCTGCATATCTGCAACTTCTTCCTTAACTCGTGCTATGGCTGCAGGCCATACCGCTTCCATTAAGTTCATGGCATTTTCTGGGTTTTTCGCCATGCGGTTTTGTAGTCGCCATTCTGGATAGTTTTTATGTCCTAATAATTCAACACGTTCACGGCGCAGTTTAAGTATTTTTGCTATGTTTTTATTGTTGTCATATTCGTCGCCATTGTCGCCACGAGAGTAATAGTTGGTCCAGACCTTCTTACGCAGTTCACGCTCATCTGAATAGGTAAGAAAAGGGTCCATTGAAGAACGGGTATTGGTGATGGCATAGTGACCTTCCATGCCCTTGTCTTTGGCCGCTTGTGCAGCAGATTTGACCAATGAATCAGGTAAACCACTGAGTTGATTCGCATGAATAAAGGTGACATAACCTTCTTCATCATTTAAGACGTTGTTGGCAAAAGCAGTGTAGATAGAAGATAATTCTTTATTGATCGCCGCATAACGTTTTTGAGAAAACTCATCCAGGTTGGCACCATTCATAGCAAACCCTTCATAGCTACCTTTGATCAATCTTTGGGCTTCAGGTTCAAATGGTTTTTTTATTGAATCTTCATAGACTTTTTTGACTCTTGCAAATAATTTTTTATTTTGTGAAATTTGAGAACCCATTTCCGAAAACTTGGGCGAATATTGCATTTGCAGTTTACGGACTTCAGGGCTGGATAAGTTGCTGCCCCAAATGCCAAAATAGGTAAAAGCACGACCTAACTTTTCACCGGCTTTTTCCATGGCTACAATGGTGTTCTCGAAAGTTGCAGGCGCTGGATTATTGGCAATTTTTTCATGGTCTGCCAAGTTTTCTGCAATGGCCTCATCAAAAGCTGCAGGTACATCTTTTAAGTCCATCTGGTCAAACGCTGGAACGCCACTGTATGGCCCAACCCATTCTGCTAATAAAGGGTTGGTATTGGTTGCCATTTGATCTTTGGGTTGTTGGGCGATTCCAGCCGTATAAGTTAAGATTAATGTCAGACTTGCCAGCCAGTAATTTAATTTAATTGGTTTCATGGTAGTGTTTAGCACTCTTGTTAATTGGGGTGATTATACTTATATGAAATTAAGGTCGCAGCCAGTGCCAAAAGTACTGATAAATTAAAAAGGTAACAGCTCAAAGGTGGATTGACAACTTCTTCACTGTTGTTGCTTATAATAAACTATGGTCCAATGATAGCTTGCACAGTGACTTCTTATCCACACCTGAGAAGTGTGTTCAACTTTCATTGGGCTTATAGGAAATGATCATTTTATTTTCGAGTTTAAAACTCGAATCTGGCACCAAAACTGACAGTGTACTGATCGTAGTTTCTCAGACCAAAAAGTTGTTGGTACCTTAGATATAACATTTTTCCGTTCGCCGATATCCATGTCAGCCCTAAGTTAGCTTGGCTGTAACTGCTTTCAGTAAAGTTGGTTTCTATGTTAAACAGTTCGTCCACGGGCATTCCAATCAATCGCATTTCCATGATGCCATCGTCTTGATCTTCGTAGTTATGCTGTAAACTCAGTTGGGGTGATAGTACACCAAACCGGGTGCTGATGGCACGCGAAAGGTTGAAGCCTAAGTTGTATTTGAGCGCTTTGAACTCTTGTTCTGAATAGAAGATATTCCAGCCACCAGCTCCGGTTTCTGTGAATTGATCGAGGTTATTATTCACATATTCAGCTGTAACGTAAGGAGACCAATTCCATGCCCCATGATTGAAATTATATCCAGCGCTTGAAGCAAAGGTGAACTGGTCAGACTGTGTTCGGCCGACAGCTTCAATATTCACCACTTCATCGATTAGGTTAAAAAACTCAACACGAGTTTGTTTGATATCAGGTCTGGCGAAACTGACCCGTGTGTCTATGTAAAAGTTGTCGGTTGGCGTAAAAAGGCCGTAAAGGTTAACGCTGGCTCCCTCTGAAGTCATGCGAACACCCGAGCCTGTACGAGATTCCAGTTGGTTATAACCCAAAGCAGCGCCCAAAACAAAACGGCTGGAAAAGCGGTAATCAACACCGGCACTCAAGCTGTCGGAATCAAAACCAAATCCATCGTTGATATTTTCAGTATAATCAAAATCCCCGGTAGTAATGCTGCCATTAATGAAGAACCCCCAGGGTGAAACAAAGCTTTGTGCTGGGTTATTTTCACTTTGGTAGCCTAACATGGAAACAGGCAGAGATTGGTTGCCATTACTTAACTCAAGATCGGCAATACTAAAGCCAGAGATTCCGGCACGTAATTGAGCCATGCGTTGGCCGAGGTTTGAAAGTTGTGAGGCCACCAACTTGGTTGAGTTTCTTGCTTGGTGAACCACATTCCTGGGCCGCATCCAACTCATCACACGCGTGATGGTCTCAAAGTCACCCAGTTCTGCCTGTTGTAATAAGTCATCGCAAACACCGTCTAGTGCGGTGTGTAAGTTAGTGCCAGAGCAGTATGCTCCTAGCACTTGAGCGGCTCGAGTAAATAAGGCCCTACGTGATTCAGGCATATTGGTTAACATCCCAGAAGCATAGTTGCCAACACCAGGTAACGGCTCAACGTCAAAAACAACCAAATCACTGTTATTACTGATGTTTGGGTCAGGGTTAGGTGAAAAAACTTCTGCAGATAAGATTAAATCTACAGGCTCTTCTTGTTCTATCAGTTGAACTTTGACAAAAAGTATTTTTTCAGCACCCACTGGGAAATCACCCACATTTTGACAACGGACTTGACCTTGCTGCACTGATATTTGACAAGGCCCTGGAGCCGTAGTAGTGATGTCGCTGAACAAGCCTTGCGTAACATCAACATTAAGGCCGACGCCTGAGGCGTCATTGGGTCCTAGGTTGCGAATGGTGATTTGCAATTTAGCGAAATCGCCAGTAATGATTCTGGATTGAAATAAATTAACACCAACTCCAATATCAGAATCTTGAGCCCATAATGTTTCTGCAACTAACATCAGCACGATTAAAAGAACTGTTCGCATATTTCCCTCTGTTTTTTATTATTTTTTATCGAAAATCATTTTTTGTCAAATACTTAAGGTTCTTGTTATATTGTAACAAGCAAAGGCCCACTAGAGACCTCTAAAAAGTAGTTTTTCATAATAAGTGCCTGACATCGGGTAAGTATTTTTCAAAAGATCCGGTGTTAAATATAACCACTTGATCGTTGTTCTTAATCATATTCATTTCAACCAATGGCTCTAATGCGGCAAAACAGGCAGCACCTTCAGGACAAAGCCAAACTTGTTTGTCTTGCCATATTTTTGATAAGTGTTGGGCAATTTCAGTTTCACTGATGGCTATAGATGTGCCACCGCTTTGTTTGACGATTGCTACGACCTTAAAGTGTCCTACACCGCCCGCAACGTTCAGACCAACAGCCAAGGTTTGTCCAGCTTGGGTTGGTTCAGGTTCAAACAACTCATTATCTATGGCATTTTTTACAGGAGGAGTCGCAGCAGATTGTATGGCTATAATTCGAGGTCTTTTGTCATTGATCATACCAAGTGCTTCTAATTCATCAAAAGCTTTCCACATGCCTAAAATTCCGGTGCCACCACCTGTAGGGTATAAAATCACATCAGGTAATTCCCATTGGTTTGACATTTCGTTGGGCTCTGCTAACTCTAAACCCATGGTTTTTTTACCTTCTATTCGCCACCCAGGCTCCTGAAATGTGGCCACATTAAAATAACCTTGCGGTAAGTATTTTTCTTTCATTAACATCCCAGCTTCTTTGATGGTGCCTTGAACCATATCGAGTTGAATTTTGGGGTTATGATAACTCAGAGCAGCGACACTTCCTTGAATGGGCGCCGGTGTATCATCTGGCATAATCACTGCGGCAGCGAGGTTCATTTGGTTGGCATAAAAAGCCAAAGAATCACCTGCATTTCCTTGGGTTGGAACAGTTAACTTGGACAGTTTAAAGTGTTTGGCCATATTCGCTACAACTGCCATTCCACGGTCTTTAAAGCTTAAAGTGGGGTTTTGGCCAAACCCTTGGTGGCCTTTTCCTTCATCCTTGATAAAAAGTTTAAAGTTATGTTTTGCTGCCAGTTTATGATCACAATGGTCAAGCAATGGTGTAAAGCCCTCACCATGGGATTGATACCCAGATGCAATAGGCAACAAACCTGAGAATCGCCACATGTCTTTTCTCTTTGGATGATACCAAGTGGTGTTTTTCATGGCTGCTGTGTCATAGATGGCTTGAACTGGCCGATTGTCCTTGGGGCATAGATTCATAGGCACATCTTTTGCGTATTCGGCTCCGCAGTAGGTGCATTGTAAGTGGGTAAAGTGTTGATTTAATTTTGTCATGGTTTGATCTGAGGTTGTTGGGTTTTATGGTTAAGCACAGTACTTACTCTTGGCTTATGGAACTAAGTCAATGGCATGTGATTGTGCATATTCAAACAGCTTGGTTTGGGTGTTGAGGAAGAGTTGATTAGTGGGGTCAACGGACAAAGCCCGTTTTATTTTATCTTGGGCCATATGGGTGGCAGTGATTTGTTGTGATTTGGTTTGGCTGTTTTGAGCTTGAATCAACAAGCCTTGGGCCCAAGCGTGTTGGCTGTATGGGTTGTCAGGATAGATGTCAATCGCTTGTTTAAAAGCTGCGTTGGCTTGGTTGTAGTCTTGGTTGTTAAAATAACTTTTTAAGGTCATTAAACTGGCTTGGCTCAGTAAGATACCATAGTCGGTGGAATTGATAGTGAGGGCTTGGGCAATGTAACCGTCAGCAGCAACCAGGTGCTCTTCTAAGGGTTGTTGTTGGCGACGCAGGTGTTCTGCCAGTAACAGATGTGTGTTGGCCAAGTTAATGAGTTGGTTTGGGTCTTTTCTGAGCATGTTATCAGCACGGTTGAGAAAAGCCAGTAGCTTCTGCCCCAAAGGCATGACATTTTCACCGCGATCAAGTTGTTGAGATAATTCAATGAAAAGTACTTGAGCCATATTATTGATCAAACCCCGCTGTTCGCTGACCAAAAGATCAGGAGTTAAAATCGCTTCATCAAATAAAAGCTGGGCTCGTTTAAACACAGCAGCAGGGTTTTGATTCTGTCGCAACATTTCTTGGCTCTGGTACATAAGCACAAACAACAAGTCACTGATTATGAATGGCTTGTATTCCGTATCAACTTTCAACATGTAATCGAAAAGTTTTTGACTCTCATCAAGAACCGTTTTAACAGGCTTGCCTGATAACATCAGTTGTTTGGCCTCAGTGGCAAGAATCAAAGCCTGGTTCCATGAAACACTCAACAGATTATCCACGGCACTGCTTTTTTGATTCCAACTTCTGGCTTGAGCTATGGCGTCATGGGCGCTGAGTCCCATACCGGTTTGCCATTGTGCTTTCATCATATAAACCCTCGATAAAAGCTGCTTAGGGTACTGGCTTTCTGGTAGTAAAGTTAAGGCATTTTCGCAAGCGGTTATACTTTGCTCTGCGAACATCAAAACGTGCTCACCATTGCGTTGAATGGCATCGGTTAACAGTCCCAAATTTACTTCGCACAAGTTGGCGTAATTGTCCGGGTAGCTGCGAGCCATCTGTATTGATTTTTGATAGGTCTCAGCCGTTTGTAGTGCCAAAGCTTTGGCCTGCTCCCAATTGCCCTTTTGTTGGGCATCGACCATGGATGCTGAAAGCATCAAGGCTTTGAGGTTCACAGCATCTTTGTTCCATTGCTCTTTGGCCAATATTTCATTGATTACCAATAGACCGGAATCTAATGATTCAGTTTGGGACAAAACAAAGGCTTGAAACAAAGGGTTTTTCTGCCCAGTTTCTAAATGTGCTTTGTTGATGTAATTAAGTGCTGGTTTTAAGTAGTTTTCTCTTAAGTTCGGGTCATTCATGGCTTGTTCAAAACCATTGGCATCAGAAAACTCTGCAGCTTTTTCAATGTACAACTTAATCCAAGCATCGGCCAACAGATCAGACTCTGCTTGACTGGATTCCAACAATTCTATGGCTGTTTGGAATGACTCGCTTTCAAGTAAAATAATGCCCAACAACCTTTGTTTATCAGTTGTAGTTAATTTTTTATCGAGCTCAATGGTTTCATATAACTGGTTTGCTTGGTTGTATATTTCATTGATTTCATCATCAATTGGGTGAAGTGGTAACACATAAATTTGTTCGGCTTGTTTCAATAAGTCATTGATTTCGTTTTCATAGCTTTTAATTTGTTCATTTCTGATGGCTTGATTATCAAATCGCTGCCACTGCCACAATAAAGTGAAGATCAGTACCAAGCCTGCCGTAATGCTGGCGTATTTGATGAGGTTATTTTTCTTGTGTTTGGGGGCGTTGATAACCGATTTAATTTGTTCAGCTGTAGATAAAGCAGTCGGCCTTTTGTTCGGGTCGATTTGTGTGAGTTGTTCGATCAGTTTTTTTACTGGTGTTGGTAACTCTTTGAGTTCCTGTCTTCTTCCTTGTTGAACATCAGACAGTAACTGATTGGTCTCCATCACTGGATAGGCTGCTTTGTGTGTGAAAATTTCTTGGGCAATGATACCTAAGGCATACAGATCGCTGGCGGTTTCTATGGATAGGCCATTGGCCTGTTCTGGACTCATGTAGCGGATGGTGCCCACCAAGGACCCTTGCTGTGTTAACTCACTTGAACTGGCTTTGGTTTGGTTGGTTTTTGCTGTCTCTGGTTTAGTCAGAGACTGGGCAATACCAAAATCAAGTACCTTAACATCACCAGTTTCGGTAATCATGATGTTATCTGGTTTTAAGTCTCGATGCACAATCCCGTGTTGATGGGCAACAGCCAATGCTTCAGCTAGGTTGGCTAGCACATTTAGTTTTTGTCGGTCACTTAACGGTTTTTGATACAAGGGTTTCCCTTCGATGTATTCAAGCACCAGAAAATCCCCTTGAGCTGTTTCTACGTAGTCGTACAACTGACATATCGAAGGGTGATTGATTTTTGATAAAATTTGCGCTTCACGAACAAAGCGTTGTTGCGTTTCAGGGTTACGCAGGTGCTCAGGTCGTATTGATTTAATTGCAACCTGCCGCTCCAGTTTTTCATCAAAACCTAGATAAACAGAGCCCATACCCCCCTGACCAAGTAGTTTAATGATGCGTATTCTTTTGATTAAAGAGCCAGGTTTGATGTTTTGATGCTCAGTTTTTTGTATTTGATTGGTTTGGTTATCCTGTAAGAACTGTTGCAGTTGTTTTTGGTCAGCTAACAGCGTTTCAACTTGGCTTCTGAGGCTGGTGTCTGCTATTTGTTCCAGCAACACAGTCCTTTCTTGGGTATTGAGGCCCAAGGCTTGATTTAATATGACCTTTGTTTGGTTGGGTTTTTTCAAAACCTGAGTTGTTTTGGCATTCTGTAGCAATTATACCTGACTTGCTCAAAAAAGCACTGGGGGAGTAAGTGATTTATACTGGTTAAAGTTATCAATTACCGCTTGGGTTTAGCTTTGAATATAGGTGCAGTGTAGTTTACCATCAACAATTCAGTCCCTGGGTTAAGCTCTGATAACCTGCTGTTTGACAAATGTGACAACGAGAAGCCAAGGCGGTGTTGGTTTTTTAGTTGATAAGCCAATGTCAGTTCTGTTTTGAATTGAATGGTGTAACCTAAATCAATATTTCCTGAGTTGTCGTATAAACCTGTGCTTAAGCCAGTACTAAAAATCCAAGATGGACTCAAAGACCAATCACGTTTGAGTCCCCAAAAAAGGTATTTGTTGTTCTGCTCGGCCCATAAAAGGCCCATTACAGTGTCTATTTTCCATTTGTTATGACCTTTACGGGTCAGTTCCAACTCCCATGCTGTCTGATTTAAGTGACTATCAAAGATGGCTATTTCACCTAATTTTACGCTGAAAGCATATCCATTTTCATCATGGTTATTTTGAAGTGCCCAAGCTTGAAAGGTTATACTAAATCCTGAAAAAAATAAAAATAACAGTATGAATTTTTTTGAACTATTCATCATTGTTTACCATCACCCATGAAGTTAAAAATACACTTGTTGTCAGCTTATTGCTTAAGTATGCCAATGACTAAGAACAAAGTAGCTATTAACATCAAAGCACCTGCGAATAAAGGCATCAAAAAAGCAATGGGCAGGGCAATAACCAACACAGCTAAGACGGTTGAAAAATGATCTGACAGGTGAGACTCAACATAACTGAACCCAGCTAATTTAGATATAACTTGATCTAGACTGAATTTGCCAGCCCCAGAAAAAATCAATGGAAACAGCATCAGCATATATAATAGCGGGAGTTTAAAGTTGCCAAAACCCTTGTCTGATATGGCATAACCTTGCCAAAGTTCACTTAATGAATTCCATTCCGATGGCCAATGGACAGCTGCAGTGGCTACAGCTGTGATCACCAACAAAGCTGTGGCAGAAAATCGTGTGAATAAGCCAAGTAGTAAAAACACTGCGAAGATAATTTCTCCCCAAGTGGCCATAAACCATGAGGCCTCTGTGGAAATAATATTGAAGGGAAAAGGGAAGTTGTCCTGAATTGATCCAAACCAATTAGAACCATTTTTCTTCATCAAACCAGCTTCCCAAAACTCCCAGAAAAGTATCAATCTTAAAAACAAAGATGGAAGCCATTGTCCAGATGAGTTTAATCGAGCTGTAACTCCAATCCAAACGGAGCTTGTTTTCTTAAAGGTTGTCATTTCATTCTCTTTTTAATTGATTGTTCTTTTAAATAGGCTTAAAACGTTTTGAGTACCAGATCTTACAGTGCTGATAGTTTGTTTTTGATAACGCGCCAGTTTTTATCGGTATACATCAATGATCCCTGAGTTATCTTTAAGCCAAGCTGCTTGATGCCGTTATTCAAATTAAAGTACGGCGTACCATTCACCACTCACCAGACATCTGAGTCACAATGAAATCTTTCATGTACAAAGCCGCCAAAAGCCAAAACCCATCATACGGAGGTAAGTTTTTTTAAGGGCTTTGGTTGAAAACCGCTATATTTTCTGCTGTGGCAAAAAAACCAGGAAATGATCTCATTTGTTGTTTTCCCGCGTCAATCACCACTTGAGCATCACCTGTATTGTAGATAAAAAAGTTTAATTATTAGCATGTAAACCGATCTGTATACCTTGTGCGGTATAGTATACAGACTGGTTTATTTTGTCAAGATTTATTGACATATTTTTTTCAATATATAATTGATTTATTGTTATATTTAAAGGTTTCGGCTATTATGTT